>NZ_CP023696.1:1095250-1398000 GCF_008704425.1 Streptomyces fradiae ATCC 10745 = DSM 40063 | reverse complement strand
TTGGGGTTCTCGCCCGGCTTGACGGTCACCCACAGCTCGGCGTGCCGGGTGCTGGGGCCGACGACCCGCGAGGGGCCGACGCGGACGTTGGCGCCCTCCAGCGACTCGTAGTAGTCCAGGGCGTACGAACCGGGCCTGAGCGGGAGGTCGTTGACGGAGCCGCCCTTGGCCGGGTCGCCCTCGGGTGCGTACGCGCCGGGCACGGTCCCCGCGCTGATCGTCACCGGCGCGGGCACCGGGTTGCCGGAGGAGACGACCGTGACGGCCGGCCTGGAGATCTGGGTGAGCGACTGGTTGCCGGAGTTCGGCCCGCCGGGGACGTACTCGGTGACCGTGCCCGACACCTTGACGGCGTCGCCGACGGAGACGGCCGGCGCGGAGCCGGTGAAGACGAAGAGGCCCTCGCTGGTGGCCGGGTCGCCGTCCCCCCGCGGGTCCTGGAACCAGAAGCCGCGCGAGCCGTACGCGCGTACACCGGTGACGACGCCGGTGACGTCCGCGACCTGCCGGCCGGCGAGCGGGGATATGCGCGTGGTGCCCTGGATGTCGTGGATGCGGACGCCGTCGGTCGTGTCCGCCGCCGAGGTGGTGGCGCCGGCGAGCAGACCGGCGGCCAGTGCGGCGGTGACGACCGCCGAGACCGCGGCGGTTCTCGGCACGGAGGAAGCCATGGAGGAACTCCAAGAGGTGGTGGGAGGTGAGGGTGCGTGAAAGTGGCCGGAAAGCTGCGACGGCCGCTCTACGCGCGTCAATCTCTTGGGTGGACGGGGCAGTTGTCAAGGGCCTCCGGGTGGACGCCGTCCGGCCGACGCGTGAACGTCCGGAGCGCCCGCGGGTGCGTCTACGCTGGAGGCGGCCCGGACCCGCGCCGCGGCGGCCCGGCCCGCGCGGCCGTCCGGCGCGCCCGCCGCCGCCCGTCCCGAGGAGAGACCGCCGATGCCCTCAGCCCGCCCGCCCCTGCCTCCCGTGCGGCTCCGCCCGGACGCCGCGCTGGCCAGGGCCGCGCTGGCCGCCCCGGTGCTGGCGCGCGCCGTCCGGCTGGCCCGCTGGGCCGGCCCGGGGCGTCCGGCCGGAGCGGGCGGCGAACTGGCCGGTGCCGAACTGGCCGCGGCCGTCGAGGTCCTGGGTCTGGCGGGGCACGAGGACGGCGAGGCGCGGGCGCGCCGGGCCTGGCGGGCCGCGCTCGGCGCGGGCCTGGTGGAGGTCCGCGGGGGGCTGCCCGGGGCGGGCGCGGGGGGTGTCGTCGCGGCCGGGGAGGCGCTGCCGCTGGTGACCCGCGGCGGTCCGCGCGACGTGCTCGGTCTGTGGTCGGACGCCCTGGAGGCGGTGTGCGCCGAGACGCCCGCCCCGGCCGGGCGGGGCGGCGTCCCGCGTGCGGGGGCCGCCGGGCCGGACCCGCGTGCCGGGGCCGCCGGGCCGGACCCGCGTGCCGGGGCCGCGTTCCTCGACGAGGTGCTGGCCGCCCTCTATCGGCTGACGGTCTCGGAGAACGGCCCCGGCGGCTCCGGCGGCGGACCGGTGCCGCTGCCGGCGCTCGCCGCGTCCGTCATCGTCCCGGACGGCATGGGCGAGCCCACCGACGACGTGCTGGAGCAGGTCTCGGGCGCCATGACGCACCTCGACGGCTGCTTCCGGGCCCTGGCGGAGACCGGGCTGGTCGAGTACCGGCCCGTCGACCGGGCGCTGCTGGCCGACGAGGCCCCCGAGGAGCCCGAGCCCGGCGAGCTGGACGAGGACGACGTGGCGCGGTACGGGATGGTGCGGCTCACCCCGCTCGGCCTGTACGGGCTGCGCCGGCGGCTGTCGGCCTCGGGCGTGTCCGCCCCCGCGGTCGGGGACCTCGCGGGGCGGGACGCCGGTGAACTGCTGGCGGCGGTCGGCGGCTACCCGCCGCAGGCCGCGCGCGCCGAGACCGGGCGGTGGCTCGCCGGGCGCGATCCGCTCGACGCCGCCCGCGCGCTGCTCGCCGCGGCGAAGGGCGCCGACTCCGGCTCGCCGCTGCGCCGCCTCCACTGCCAGCAGGCGCTCGCCCTGGTGGGCGACGGGGCCGAGCCCGCCGTGCGCGAGGTGCTGGACGACCCCGAACTGGGCGGCCTGGCTCGGGTGTGGCTGGCGGAGCGGGGCGCCGCCGACGTGCCGCCGCCGCCCGAGCCGATGGTCTTCTGGCTGGCCGTCGACACCATCGCCGCCCACCTCGACGCGGACGGCGACCCGGACGCGCTGCGGGACCTGGTGGAGGGGCTGGCGGGGCGGCACGGCGGGTTCTTCGACCAGGTGTGGCGGGTGGAGCACCCGTCGACGCCGGAGGTGCTGGAGGCGGTGGGGCGTCTGCACCGCGACCGGCGGGTCGCCAAGGACGCCCGGAAGGCCGCCTTCAGGGCCCGCTCGCGGGTGGGCGCCCGAGCCTGAGCCGGCGGGCCTCCCGCACGGGTCGATCCGCCCCGGTACGGGTGCCGGGCTGCGGCCTCCCGTACGGGCTGAGCCTGCGGGCCTCTTCGCACGGGCTCGGGGTGAGGGCGGTTTTCGGCCATGCGGGTGTCCCGGAAGGTACGGACCGGGTTCAGCCGCCGTTCAGCCCGGGGGGCCAGCGTGGGCGGGCACACCCAGGACGGACACAGGAGCCCCCGTATGTCGCTCAGCCGCAGAGAGTTCACCGCCGCCACCGGCGCCGCCCTCGCCCTCACCGGCGCGGTGGGCGCCCTCGGCACCGCGCCCGGCGCCGTCGCCGCGCCCCCGGAGCGGGGCGGCGGCTTCGGGTACGGCCCGCTGCTGGACGACCCGGCGGGGGTGCTGGCCCTGCCGGCCGGCTTCTCGTACCGCGTCCTCACCCGCAGCGGCGTCACGCGCCTGGAGAGCGGTGAGTTCACGCCGGAGCGGCACGACGGCACGGCCGCCTTCCCCGGCCCGCGCGGTGTCACCCTGCTGGTCAACAACCACGAGCTGAAGGGGCCGCGCGCCAAGTGGCGCCACCCCGTGCCGCTCGCCGAGGGGCTGGTCTACGACCCCGCGGCGGCCGGCGGCTGCACCGTCGTCGAGGCGCACCGGGACGGGACCACCGCCGAATGGGTGGGCATCGCGGGCACCTCCACCAACTGCGCGGGCGGCGCCACCTCCTGGGGCACCTGGCTCACCTGCGAGGAGAACTCCGACCGCGCCGGCGAGAACGGCATGACCAAGGACCACGGCTACGTCTTCGAGGTCGACCCCCACGACCGGCGCGCCAACCGGGACCCGAAGCCGATCAAGGCGTTCGGCCGGTTCGACCACGAGGCGGTCGTCATCGACCCCCGGCGCGGGCACGCCTACCTGACGGAGGACGACTCCTCGCCCAACGGCCTGTTCTACCGCTGGGTGCCGCCGCAGGGCTTCCGGCACGGCCGGGGCCGGCTGCGCACGCTCGCGGACGACGCCGGCGTCCTGCAGGCGCCGCGCTGCTTCGACGCGTCCGGCCGGTTCGTGGACGACCTCTCCCGCGCGACCCGCACCGGCACCGTGTACGGCGTCGACTGGGTGGACGTGCCCGACCGGGACGCCCGCACGGTGGCCGTGCGCGAGCAGTTCGGGGACGGCGACATCACGCGGGCCCGGAAGCTGGAGGGCATGTGGTGGGCCGACGGCGGCGCCTACCTCGTCTCCTCGTTCGCCCGTGCGGAGAGCCCGGGCGCCCCGCACGACGGGCAGGTGTGGTTCTACGACCCCAAGCGCCGCACCCTCACGCTGAAGGTGCTGCTCGGCGTCAATGCCGCGCCCGACCAGGACGGCGCCTTCGACGGGCCGGACAACATCACCGTCTCGCCGTACGGCGGGCTGGTCATCGCCGAGGACGGCGACGGCATCCAGCACCTCTTCGGCGCGACGGACTCCGGGCGGACGTACCCGATCGCCCGCAACGACCTCAACGACTCCGAGTTCGCCGGGGTCGTCTTCTCGCCGGACGGGCGGACGCTGTACGCCAACATCCAGCAGCCGGGCCTGCTGCTCGCCATCACCGGCCCCTGGCACCGCGCCCCGCGGCGCTGAACCGCCACCCGCGGGGCGCCCCCGCCCCGCGGGGCGCCGCCGGCCTCGCGGGTGGCCGCGTTCGACGCACGCCCCGCCCGAGGCTCCGGGCGGGGCGTGCGTCGTCGCCGCGGTCGTCAGAGGGCCGCCGCCGCCGGGCGGACCATGTCGCGGACGGTGCGGGCCTTGACGAAGGAGCCCATCGCCGTCATCTCCCACTCGCCGGAGAACTGGCGGATCAGCTTGCACATCATCAGATGTCGCGCCCAGTGGGGCGGTTGACCTGCTGCTACCCGGCCCTGCCATGATCGACTGGGGAAACAGTGGGAAACGGCGGCATCCAGAGCCCGCCCGCGGCCCGATGGAAGGACTCCCACCGCTCCTGCTGCGACTCCATGATGCCAGCTTCCATCTTCGGCGTCAGGTTGCTGTACAGGCCCTTGACGCCGGCCACCTCGTGGCCCATCCGCGTCTCCACCGCGACCTCGGAGTGCCCGTCCTCGTCCAGGCACTCCTTCATCCAGTGGCGCAAGCGGTAGATGGGCAGGCCTTCGAACTGCTCCACCGCCGGGATGGCCGGCCGAGCGTAGTCACGGCGCGCCTCCCGTGCCGGCGAGCCGTCCCGGATCGGAGCCCAGTAGTCCCGGTCGAAGCGCGCGCCCAGGAGGTCGCCGCCGTTCATGGCGGGGAACACCCAGGGCGACTCGTGCGACGCGGCCAGGTGGGCGTGCATGTCGCTGAGGAAGGGCGGCAGGACCAGCGTCCTGTGCGACAGGTACTTCGGATCGGTGAGGCGCTTCTTGCCGTCCACCCACTGCAGCTGATGCTCGACCCGCACGGCTGGCATCTTCGCGTACCGCTCCTCGGATTCCTCACGCCGATCGCGGTCCGGGTCCGAGGCGGGCCACGCAGGATGGCAGAACGACTTCTGCAAGCCGTACATCTCACCTGGCCGCATGCCGGTGAACGCGGCATGCCAGATGTAGACCCACCCCGTGTAGCCCCACACCACGTAGGCGTTCACAGCCAGCTGATAGACCGGCGCCATGGTCAGGGGGCGCTTCTTCTTCTGCGTCTTCTTCACGTACTTGCCGCGGCGGGGCGTGGCCGGAGGGATCGGCACGTCCTGCCGGTACCGGTAGCGCTGCACCGCGTCGGACATGAGCATCCCGAAGACCATGAGGACGTCGTCGACGTAGGTGCGCGACAGTTCGCCCGCCTCAACGCGCCTGTTGAGCCTGTTCTTCCAGGTGACGTAGTCCTCGGTGGTGATCTCCCCGACCCGGCGGCGTCCCCAGTGCGGGTCCAACTGCGCCCGGATCATGGAGCGGTACGTCTTGATGGACTCCGGCCGCAGGTCCTGATCAGGCAGCCACTTCGGCAGGCTGTAGTCCTTGAACAGGATGTCGCCGCGGCTCTTGGGGACGTGCTTGGCGTGCCGCACGTCGTGCTCACGGTCGAGCCCGTAGTCGTAGGCGATGTCGTAGTCGTCGAAGCCGGATTGGCTCTCATACTTCTTCTTGCCGTTGTCGAGGTACTCGCCGGCCCACCACTTGACCCGGTACTTGTAGCCGCGCTGCTCCACGTAGGGCATGAGCTCCCCTTTGGCTCTGGTTTGACGACGAGTGCGTGGTCGACGGCCGCCCCAGCCGCCGACTCAGCACGTGATCGTCCTACCTTTCCGTACCAACGGGGCAGCCGCGGCACTCTCGACAGTCGATGCCCTGCTGTCGGAGAGCGTTCTGGACGAGCTGCCGGACAGCGGGCTCGTCGAAGGCTCTCGGCGTCAGGGCGCACACTGGTTCGCCGTTGATCTGGGCCCGGTGGCAGTAGAACGCCGGACCCAGGTCGAGCGCGATGGCGGTACTCATAGGCCTCCCCCTTGGTGGTGCGAGAGACCCCCCAGGTGTGACACCACCATGACACGGAGCTATGCCCGACTGCCACAGGTAGTTGAAAGGAGATTTATTGCCGTAGGGCAACAGTTCGACCGTAAGGGAGAAGCCGTGCGGCAGAAGGCTTATCCCTGTGGCGCGGGGGGCAGGATGCCTCTTCTGCGCAGTTCTTCAACGACCTGAGTGCTTAGCGCCTGGACGTCGCCGAGAGTCAGTCCGGGAGTGACGGCCATGGCTGCGTCGGTGACGGCGATCCGCACGTCCTCGGGCAGCATCGACTGGGGTGTGTGGACGACGTCGACGCCGTCCTGGTGGTCGACTGCCACGGGCTCACCGCCGGTGAGGATGGCGGTACAGCTGCCGACCATCCAGTGGAGCGCCTGGTCCATCTTGGCGTAGCTCGTCTCGCGAACGGCTGGGTCGCCCTCCTCGACCTTCCGCCAGGTGTCCTTCGAGACGCCGGCGGCTTTCGCTGCGGCGAGTCGGGAGGGGTACAGCTCGAGACGGCGCTTTTTGACGGCGGTCGCGAGGCGGTCGAGATCGCGAGTGCTCATGGGGACATGGTGACAGGGCCTGCTAGGGCCAGCCAGGGCCGGGGGCCCAGATGGGCCTAAACCTTTACCTAGGTAAGCCTAATTCGGCAGCTCACCAGGCATGCGAGGGCGGCGATGCCCGGCACAAACGCGCCATCTAGAGCGGTCGGTGCGCATCGAGAGCTAACTAGAGCTAGACAGGCGGAGCCAACTAGGGCTAACTTGTGGGCATGCACCAACCCCCAACCTTCGAGGTTGACGGGGACGCGATCCGCGAGGAGCGCATGCGTGCGGGACTCGAAATCTCCGAGGTGGCGAAGCGCGCCCACATAAGCCGGCGCTACCTCTCCCACCTGGAGAACGGAACCCGCAACCGCATGAGACCGAGCCGGTACGTCGCTCTCCGCACCGCCTTGAACGTGAACGACGACCGACTCCTCGCCCCCACACCGAGGACTCACAGAACAAAGGAGTGACATGCCCGGCGACAAGTACGAGCTGTACGGCCGGCCGGTACCGCCCCACGACCCGAACGCGGACATCATGTCCGTCCAGGAGTCCGCCTTCGTCCTGAAGTGCAGCGTCAGCCACCTCCGCCGGTGGCTCGCTCAGAACCCCAAGCTGCGCGCCTACTCCGGACGCCGCCTGGTCACCAACCGGAAGGTCCGCGAGACCTACTTCCGCATGAACCAGAGCGCGAAGAAGCAGCTCCAGACCGCCGCCTAGCCGGCTGTGCGGGACGCCGCCGGGCTCTGACCTCCGCCGGCGCCCCTACCGAGATCCACCCCTCACACGCAACCCATCTGCGAGAGAGACGAGAACCCCGATGATCCGAGTATCACCCATGCACCCGAGTGTGGTGCCCGTCCCCGTGCCCGACGCGGTGGCCCTGCTGATCGGCTCCCAGGTGCCGGTCGCCGTGCTGCACGCCGAGATGACGGCCGTGGAGGCCGCCACCTGCGTGACCGTGTGCCGCGGCGAGCAGTACCGCGAGGCCCGCGAGTACAACCTCGGCCGCCTGGCCGCCGCGAACAAGATGCTCGCCGCCCACGACCCGCGCCTCGTCGTCCACCCGGGAGGTGCCCGATGAGTGCCGCCGACATCGCCCGCCTGGACGTGCCGCGAAGGAGACGCCGCGTGAACACCCGTCCTCGCATCGTGATCGACGTCGACCGTGACGGCTGGACCAAGCGGCTCCAGCTCAACATCGTCCAGCTGGACGAGAACGACGGCGGCTGGGGCTACCGGCTCGCCGGGCCCAAGTACAACGGCTCCTCGACCAACCTGCTGCGCGTCGAACTGGACGCCCGGGACGCCGCGGAGATCCGCAAGTTCCTCGACGAGGCGTTCCCCGAGGGCGGTGCCGACCGTGGCTGACCTCACCGCCGACGAGTTCAACGCGAAGTACCCCGTCGGTACGCCCGTGATGGCGTACCCCGGTGTCCGCCCCGAGGACCCTCTCACCATCCGCGTCCGTCAGCGTCAGCGGGACGGCCACTACGTCGACCCGGCCAGCGTGGAGCTGTGCGAGGGCCTGACGACCGTCACCCGCACTCCCGCGTGGACGCTCGGCCACGGCGAGCCGGTCGTGTCCGTCGAGGGCTACGCGGGCGGCATCTGCCTCACCCACATCGACGTGATCGAGGGCGGTGCCAACCGTGGCTGACCGCGCCTACCCGATCCGGCCGCCGCATGGCCGACGAGCCCGAGGGGGGTGCTCGATGAGCGCCGCCGACATCGCCCGCCTGGACGTGCCGCTGGACCGGCTGGCCGCGAACCTGCGCGCCCTCACGCTGCGGGACGGCGCCCTCGCCGAGCAGCGCCACCAGTACCTCGACCTCGACGCGGACAGCGCCTGCCGCCCGGACGGCTTCTGCTGCCCCGCCTGCCCGCCCCGCGAAGGAGCCACCGCGTGAACACCGGCCAGCACTACGTCGTCGTCATCAGCCACCAGCCGCTCTCGGTAGCGGCGTCCCTCGACGCCGCGAAGGCCGACACGGAGGGGCGAGCCGACTGGTACGTGGGCCGAGGCGAGCTGAGGTGGGAGGAGCACGGGCCGAACGAGTGGCGGCTGATGCACCGCCCCGAGGGGAAGCGGCGCTACTCGTGGACCCAGTACTGGATCGCGGCCGTCCCCGCTGCCGGAGGCACCCGATGACCACCCGTCCCCGCCTCGTGACGCTCGCCCTGTGCTGCCCCAAGGACACGTGCCGGCACGCGTTCCGGGCCGACTCCCTCGACACGGCCGTCGACCAGATGATCGGCCACCTGATCGACGCGCACGAGCTGCCCGAGATCTCCGCGTCCTTCCACGCCATGGTCGCCAAGCCGATCACGCTCGACCCCGGCATCGACTTCTACAAGGTCGTCTGACCGCCCGTCGGCCGGCGGATGACACCGGCCCCCGGCCGACGGGACTCCACCCCCCTCACCCAGCCCGCGCCACACACCACCCGCCGCGGGCTCCCCTCAGCACACCCTCAAGGAGGCCGAAATGCCCGACCAGAACGTGACCATCCCGCCCGAAACCGCCCGCCACGTCCTGTGGACCTTCGGCCGCGACGGCGGGCACCGGCCCGGCAGCTTCACCGAGGCCCTCATCGGCCTCCTCGCCCGCGCCGACGAGACCAACAGCCTCCGCCTCGGCATCGTCTACCCCGCCGAGGCCGCCGCCGTCCGCCTCGCCAAGTACGACCTCAACGGCCTCGACAAGCTCCGCCGCATCGCCGACGAGCAGGCCGCCGCGTGAACGACATCCAGACACCGACCGGCGTCCTCCTCGGCACCTACACCCCCGGCAGCCCCAAGTGGGAGCAGGCCCGCGGCGGACTGTGCATCACCGCCACCGAGATCGCCGCCGTTGTCGGCCTTTCTCCCTGGCAGTCCCGTTTCAGCCTCTGGCACAAGAAGGCCGGCCTGCCCACCCCGCCCTTCCAGCCGAACCCGGCCATGGAGTGGGGCAACCGGCTCGAGGACGCCGTCGCCCAGAAGTGGAACGACGAGCACGCCGACACCACCGAAACCGTCGACGCCGGCACATGGCGGCACATCGACCGCCACTGGCAGCGAGCCACCCCCGACCGCATCTTCACCCCCCTCACCGGCTGGCAGATCGCCCCCGGCGAACTCCCGCAACTCCTGGAGATCAAGACCTCCCCGTTCGGAGAGGAATGGGGCCCGTCCGGCAGCGACGAAATCCCCCTCCACTACCGCTGCCAGATCCAGTGGCAGCTCGACACCCTCGGCCTCAAGGTGTGCCACGTCGCCGTCCTCATCGGCGGCTGGGACTACCGCGAGTACGTCGTCGAGTACGACGAGGACGACGCGACTCTCCTCCGTGAAGCCGCCGAACGGTTCCTCGACGACGTGCGCCACGGCAACCGGCCCGACATCGACAGCAGCGACGCCACCTACCAGACCATCCGCCGGCAGCCCGACCGCTACGACGACATCGACGTCGAGATCCCCGGACCGATCGCCGCCCGCTACGAGGTCACCCACCAGCAGTACAAGGCCGCCGAAGCCGAGCACCTCCACGCCAAGGCCCTCCTCCTCGACGCCCTCGGCAACGGCCGCAACGCCCGACACCTCGGCCGGCTCATCGCCTACCGCACCGCCCACGAAGACGGCTCGACCCGCGCCCTCCAGCCCGCCCGATAGGAGTCACGCGTGCCCCGCATCAGCGACCACCTCAACCAGCAGCGCCCGACCACCGCCACCGCCGCCCAGCAGGACTACTCGTTCGCGCCGGCCACTCGCGAGAAGGCGAAGGCCCGCGTCGCCCTCATGGGGGTATCCGGCAGCGGCAAGACCTGGACCGGCCTTCGCCTCACCAACGGTCTTGCCGCCAGGTTCGCCGTCATCGACACCGAGCGCGGCGCCGCATCCAAGTACGCCGGCATCAACGGCGTCACCTTCGACACGCTGCAGTTGCACACCTTCCACCCGCAGAACCTCATCGGCGCCCTCGCCGCCGCTGCGAATGCCGGCTACGAGGCCGTCCTCGTCGACTCGCTGTCGCACTTCTGGTCCGGCACCGAGGGAACCCTCGAGCAGGTCGACCGTGCGGCGAAGAAGGGCTTCGGCGGCAACACCTTCGCCGGTTGGAAGGAGGGCACCCCCCTCCAGAACGCGATGGTCGACGCCCTCCTGTCGTACCCCGGGCATGTGGTGGCGACGATGCGCGCCCACACCGAATGGTCGCTGGAGCGCAACGACCGCGGCCAGCTGGAGCCGAAGCGGATCGGCACCCGGCCCGAGCAGCGCCGCGGCGTGGAGTACGAGTTCGACGTCGTCGCCCAGATGGACACCGACAACCGCCTCACCGTCATCAAGTCCCGCTGTCCCGCTCTGCATGGCGCGGCCGTTGAGCGACCCGATGGGGCGGCCATCGCCTCGACGCTCCTGGACTGGCTGAACGACGGCGCCGCCGGTGTCGACCCGGCCACCTACATCGACCGTGCGACCGACCCCGCGGCCACCTTCGAACATCTGGGGGCCCTGCGCGCGGAGGTCGACTCCCGCGGCCTTCAGGCCACCCCGCTCCTCGACCCCTCGACGGGCACCGCCACGACTCTCGGCGACTACATCCGCGCCCGCGGCATCGCCCTGCAGAACGCCCAGTAGCGCCCCAGGGGCCGCCGCGGCCCGAACCTGCGGCGGCCCCACCACCCCAGTGCAGCACACCGGAAGGACGATCCCCATGGCCGCGATACAGCCCGCCCTCGACGGCACCGTCCCCACCCCGCCCCGCACCCGCTCCGACGACTACGAGACGTGGATCGACGCCGTGTGGCCCGCCTTCGTCGCCGCCGCCGCGACCGGCCGCACCTTCACCACCTACGAGATCGCCGACCAGCACAAGCTCCCCGAGCCGCCCGACCCGGCCCACCACTGGGGGCGACTCATGACCCTCCTCAAGGACGAGGGCTACATCCGCACCGCCGGCTGGGCCTGCTCCCCCCGCCCCACCGCCCACCACTCCGGCGTCCGCACCTGGAAGGGCACCGCCGCCGCCCGCAGGGCCGCCGCCTAACCCCGCCTCCCCAACCTGATTGGAGCCCGACATGCGCCTCCTCGCCCGCCGCCTCGCCGAGGCCCGCACCCGAATCGCCGGGCAGGCCGCCCGCATCCGCGAGCTGGAGAAGCTCCTCGCCGCCGAACAGGACCGCGCCCGCGCCCTGGCCGCCGAGCGGCCCGAGCAGGCCACCCTCGCCGACCTGCGCCGCCGCCTGCGCCTGGCCGAGCGGGCCCGCGCCAGCCTCGACGCGCAGATCCTCACCCTCCAGGCCGCCAACGAGGCGACCGCCCGCACCGACTACGACCGGCGGTGGGCCGCGTGACCCTCCACATCGTCCACAACCACCACGCCCCGGACACAACCAGCCACGGCGACACCTGGCGTGACCACGCCGTCTGCGCGAAGCCGGACATCACCCGCCCCAACGCGATGTTCCCCGACAACGACGCCGTCGATCTGGAGCTGGCACGCGGCATCTGCGCCTCCTGCCCGGTCAAGGCCATGTGCCTCCTCGACGCCCTGGAGACCGAGCAGGGCCGCGGCACCGGCAACCGGCACGGCGTCCGCGCGGGGCGCACCCCGAAGCAGCGGCACAGCCTGTACATGCGGTCGCTTCGCGAACGCATCCCGTTCGAGGACCTGGTGGACGAGGTGCTGTTCCGGGACCCGCTGAGGGAGGCGTTCGAGCGCCGTACCGAGTCCCTCGAGGGTGGACACGTCCGGTGGACGATCCGGAAGACGGCGGTTCACGTCCAAGGGCAGCGCTACACCCCGTGGCAGTTGGCGTTCCACCTGTCGCGTGGACGGCGCGCCGCAGGAACCATCCGCACAACCTGTGGCCAGGAACGGTGCGTGGCCCCCGACCACATCGTGGACGCGGCCGAGCGCGGCAACGGACGGCGGGCCGCCGCATGAAGATCCGCGCCGACATCGCCGGCCCGTGCTGCGACCTCCTCCAGACCTGCGTCACCACCTAGACCATCCCGCCGACTCCACCGCCATCAGGAAGAAGACCGCCGCATGGCACGCATCCGCTCGATCAAGCCGGAGTTCTTCACTTCGCTCACGATCGCCGACCTGCCGATCTCCGCTCGGCTCACCTTCATCGGGCTGTGGACCTACGTCGACGACAACGGCGTGGGCCTGGCGGACCCGCGCCTCATCCGGGCCGCAATCTGGCCCCTCGAAGAGGCTCCGGACATCCTCCAGAGGACTCGCGAGGATCTCCGGAGCCTTCAGGAGAACCGCCTCGTCACCTTCTATGAAGCCTCCGGAAAGGCTCTGCTGGCCATCACCAACTGGTCTGAGCACCAGAAGGTCAGTCACCCGCGTAAACCGCGCTACCCCAGGCCCGAACAGGTGCTCCGCGACGCCGAGACCCCCTCTGACCAGCAGAACCCCAATCCTCCGGACGACTCCGGAAACCCTCCGGAGGACTTCCAGAGGACTCCGGAAACCATCCGCCCTGAGCAGGGAGCAGGGAGCAGGGAGCAGGGAGCAGGGAAAGAAGAGGAGTCGGAGCCTTCGGCGTCCGACGATGCCCCTCCCCGGACGGATGTCGAGCGCATCTGCCGGCACCTCGCCGCCGTGATCGAGAAGGGCGGCAGCAAGAAGCCCGCCATCACCAAGAAGTGGCGAAGCGACATCCGGCTCCTGCTCGACAAGGACGGCGTCACCCCCGACCAGGCCATCGCCGCCATCGACTGGGCCCACACCAACGACTTCTGGCAGGCGCACATCCTCAGCCCCGCCAAGCTCCGCCAGAAGTACGACACCCTCCGCCGCCAAGCCGTCGCCGAACAGCGCAAGCGCACCCCCGGCCCCCGCACCTCCCCCCGCGACCTGAACCACATGACCGAAGAGGAGAAGCAGCGTGCCCTCAACTTCTGACCAGCCCGACCCGCGCGAGTCCGTCTACCGCGAACGCCGCGAGGACGCCGTCGCCGCGTACCTCGGCCGCACCCCGGTGATCTACCAGCACGACATCCCGCTCCACCCCCTTGCCGCCCACTGGGCCGCCCAGGCCGACGACGCCCCCCAGAACCTGTTCCTCACCGGGGCCATCGGTGTTGGCAAGACCCACACCGCCTGGCAGGCCACCCGCCTCTGGCTCGACCGCCGGATCGCCAACACCGGCCGCCAGCCCACCATCCAGACGTGGCGCTCCACCCGCCTCTTCGACGCGCTCCAGCCCAACAACCACGACTACGACGGCCGCACCCTCACCGCCCAGCTCCAGCGCACCGACCTGCTGTACATCGACGACCTTGCCGCGGCCCGCGTCTCCCCGTCCGGCTGGACCCAGGAACGCCTCTACGAGATCTTCGACGAGCGGTACATCAACCGCCGGCCCGTGCTCATCACCTGCGACGTGCTGCCCGGCGAGACCGAGGCCATCGTCGGCGAGCGCGTCCAGTCCCGCATGCGAGAGATGTTCCGCGGCGGAGTGCTCCTCCTCGAGGGCGATGACCGCCGCAAGGGGGCCGCCGCGTGAGCACCGACCTGTGGGACGCCCCCCTCGACGAGACGCCCGCCGGGCCGAGCGTCATCGCCGACCTCGACGCCGAACGCATCCTCGCCGCCACCGTCATGGCCCGCCCCTCCCAGGTCGACGAGCTGTACGCCGACGGCTTCGACCCCGCCGACTTCACCGACGACCGCTACCGGTGGGTCTGGTACGCCGTCGAGCACCTCGCCCCCCACTTCCGCGACGGCGAGATCCGCTACCTCGCCGTCGACCGGCAACTGCAGGCATGGCGTGCCGACGGGCGGATGCCCACCATCCCGCTCACCCTCGACCAGCTCACCGACCTGTACAACCACGCCCAGCCCGGCTCCGCCTCCTGGCACGCCCAGCAGATCTCCAGGACCGCCGTCGCCCGGCGCCTCGAGGCCCACGGCCACACGTGCATCACCCGAGCCCGATCCGCCGCGTTCGACGCCGACGCCGACATCTCCGCCGCCCAGACCGAACTCGACGGCGTCGTGCGCGCCACCGACAGCGACGACGGCGCCCTCGTCGGCGACCTCCTCGCCGGCGTGCTGGAACGCGCCGTCACCCCGCCCACCCTCGACGACCGCATCCCCACCGGATTCATCGACCTCGACGAGCTGATGTCCGGAGGATGGGCGCCCGGGCAGCTCGTCGTCGTCGGCGCCCGCCCCGCCATGGGCAAGACCACGTTCGCCCTCGGTCTCGCCCGCGCCGCAGCGATCAAGAACAACATCCCGACCCTCTTCGAGTCGCTGGAGATGGGCAAGGACGAACTGAGCAACTCCATCGTCTGCGCCGAAGCTCAGGTCGCCCTCCACCACGTCAAGCAGGGCTCCCTCGGTGACGATCCCGCGGCCGTCGCCCGGCTCGCCAAGAACGCCCAGCGGATCCAGCCGGCTCCGCTGCACATCTACGACGGTGCGAACCTGTCGGTGGCTGCTCTGCGTGCCCGCGTCCGCAACCTTGTCCGCACCGCCGGGCTGCGGCTCGTCGTCGTCGACTACCTGCAGCTCATGCAGGCGCCCAAGGCCGAGTCCCGGCAGGTTGCCGTGTCGGAGCTGTCCAGGCAGCTGAAGCTCCTCGCGAAGGAGTTCGGCATCACGGTCGTCGTCCTCGCCCAGCTCAACCGCGGGCCCGAGCAGCGCACCGACAAGAAGCCGATGGTGTCCGACCTGCGCGAGTCCGGATCGATCGAGCAGGACGCCGACATCGTGATCCTCCTCCACCGCGAGGACGCCTACGAGAAGGAGTCACCCCGCGCCGGCGAGGCCGACTTGATCGTCGGCAAGCACCGCAACGGCCCCACCGGCACCATCACGGTGGCCTTCCAGGGCCACTACGCGCGCTTCGTCGACATGGCCATCGCATGACGGACCTGACGCCCGAGGACATTGCCGCCGCCCGTGAGGAGGGCGACCTCGCCGCCCTGCTGCTCCTCGCCGCCGGCATCACCCCGACTGTCCCGAAGCAGCCTCAGTCGGCTGTCGAGGCGCCTTGCTACCACATCGCCCGCCCCGGGGCCTGGCCCTGTGGAACCGCCCCCAGCGGCCCCAGCCCCGGCCTCCGCTGCCCGGCCTGCCGCGGCAGCCAGCCCACTACCTGACCACTCACCCGACAGGAGCCCACCGTGGACACCACCCCGCAGTCCCTCCTCACCGACCTGGCCCGCCTGCACCTCCGCGCGACCGCCTCCCCGCTGCCGGCCGACCCGGCCGTCATGGGCTGGCAGATGCAGACCGCCGCCGTCACCGGCCTCGCGACGCGTCTCCTGCACGCCCTGGCCGCCGTCGACCCGCAGCAGGCCGCCGACATCACCACCTGGTACGAGGGCCCGTTCGGCGAGGGCCCCGACCTCACCGACGGCGTCGACTGGCTCGACCAGCACATCGCCCGCCCGGCCGGCGCCGACATCAACCAGTGGATCGACGACGCACGCCAGCAGGCCACCCAGGCCGCCGCCCGCCCCGCCCGCACCCTCACTCCCAACGAGCACGACTCCGCCTGGCACGCCATCGAGGGCACGGTCGGCAACCCCGACGCCGACCCCGGCACCGTCCTCAACGCCGTCCTGGCCGCACTCCGTATCCAGGCTCCGACGGCCGCCGACGAGCAGGCCGCCAGCCTCCGCCGCCGCGCCGCCTGACCACCCGACAGGAGCCCCGCCCATGCCCGAGCACTACGCGCACATCGGCGACGCGATCGGCGCCGCCCTCACCCACAACACCCAGATGGCCGCCCGCCACGCCCGCGCCCGCGCCCGCGCCGCCGAGAACGCCCCGCCCGCCCAGCTGCTCGCCGACGAGATGCCCGACGAGTGGGTGCGCGCCGTCGCCGACGCCATCGCCCACCACGGCCACCCCATCCACACGACCCGTCCTACCGGCATCACCATCCACCTCACCCCCCAGCAGCGCCGCACCCTCCACGCCGACACCCAGCCCTACCTCCTCATCAGCTGGCACCCCGCCGGCATCGACTGGGGCCTCACCGCCGACGGCACCCACACCACCCACCCGCAGCCCCTCACCGACACCACCCACCCGGCCGAGGTCGCCCACACGATCGACCGGCTGCTGACCACCGGACAACCCACCTGACCCGACCACCCGACAGGAGCACCCCATGCACACCCTCCCGCCCCGCGCCCCCAACGGCCTCCGCGTCCTCGACGCGTTCTGCTGCCAGGGCGGCGCCTCCATGGGCTACCACCTCGCCGGATTCGACGTCACCGGCGTCGACCTCCACCCCCAGCCCCGCTACCCCTTCCCGTTCATCCAGGGCGACGCTGTGGAGTACATCCGCACCCACGGCCACGAGTACGACCTCATCGCCGGATCCCCGCCCTGCCAGGGCTACTCCGACTGCCAGGTCATCCAGGGCCGCACCCACCCCATGCTCATCGCCCCCACCCGCCAGGCCATGCAGGCCACCGGGCGGCCCTACGTCATCGAGAACGTCCCCGGCGCCCTCCCGCACCTCATCAACCCGATCGTGCTGTGCGGCGCCATGTTCGGCCTCAACACCTACCGCGACAGGTGGTTCGAGACCGGTGGCGGCCTCACCCTCGCCCAGCCCCACCACCCCCGCCACGACAAGCCCATCACCAAGATGGGCCGCCCCCGCAAGGACGGCGAGATGGCCCACTACGTCGGGAACTTCTCCGGCGTCCAGGCCGCCCGCGACGACCTCGGCGTGCTGTGGATGACCCGCGACGGGATCCGCGAGTGCATTCCCCCGGCCTACGCCCGCTGGATCGGCCAGCACGCGGCGGCCGCGATCACCACGGCTGCCGTCGCCGCCTGACCGCCCATCCGGTTCCGGCCGGCCACGCGCGAAGGGCCGCCCCACCCACCCCGCACGAAGGAGAACCCCGATGACCGACACCACCGACCACATCCAGCACACCTGGAACCTCACCCACCCCACCGGCGACCGCGTCACCATCGACCTCTGGACCGACGGCTACTCCGTCCGCGTCGACGGCGGCAACAGCGAGTCCACCGAAGGCGGCCGCCAGGACGTCGAGAAGCTCCTCGAGCGCTACGCCCTGCGCGGCTACTGGGTGGAGAGCGACTACCCCGTTAACGACCCCGCCGCCCACGACGACGACACCGACCCGGACGAGCCCGCCGACAAGCCCGACGCCTGCCCCGAATGCGGCGCCCCCGTCGAACACGCCTCCAACCACGTCGCCGACCACCGCCAGGGCGACGCGTGGTTGTGCACCGGCTGCCGCTGGGGCGAGTGGATCTGACCCGCCTGACCGCCCATCCGGTTCCGGCCGGCCACGCGCGAAGGGCCGCCCCGCAGGTAGGGCGGGGCGGCCCGGCACCCATCCCACCACACCACCCCGAGGAGACACCCCATGACCACCAGCCAGCACCTCGCCGTCATGCGCCTCATGGAGAAGCTCAGGGACCCCAGCGTGCGCTACAACCGCTGCCTGCGCCGCGCCTGGCGGACCCTGACCGGCAGCACGGAGAACGACCAGGCGATCGAGCAGGGCAACGCCGCGCTGCTGGAGATCGAGGCGATCGTCCGCGAGTGGGTCGCCGCGAACCCGGCGCACACCCAGGCCGCCGTCCGGCCCGTCGAGGAGACCCGCTGATGGCCGCCGACTGGTGGGGCCGACTCGATGTCGTCGAGGCCCTGGAAGAGAACGGCTGGATCGGCGACGCGGACATGCCGCTGAGCATCCTGCGCCACCCCTCGGGCGCCGTGTGGGCCGTCGTAGGAGGCACCGACGACTCGGGGCTGGACTGCCCGGGCGGGGCCGTCATCCAGTTCCCGAGCGACGTGCCCTCAGCCGTCATCATCGCGGCCTGCCTGGCCGCCGCCCGCACCGCCGAGCCCCCGCGGTGACGACCGTCCTGTACGTCGCTGGCGGCTGGCTGGCCCTCTCGGCCGCCACCGCCGGCGCCTACACCACCCTCCGCCACCTCTACACCCGGAGACACCGTTGACCACGCGCCGTGACCTGAATGACTGCGGATTCAGCAGCGAGACCATCGCCGCCGAGTACGAGACCGACGCCGCCCTGAAGGAAGCCGGGAACGATCTGACGGACCCGTACTTCGCCGCCGCCTGGGCCGCCGAGCAGGAGCAGCGGCACCTCGACTGGGACTACGCCCAGAAAGCCCAGCCGTGACCGGCCCGTCCGCCCCGCGGCCCGCGGGCCCGCTCGTCTGCCGGTGGTGCCGTATCCCCCTCACCACCGACCGCGCCCGCTGGTGGGACAACCAGCCCGAGTGCCGTGACCCGCACGCCTGCACCGACCGCATCTGGAGAACCCTGTGACCGGCCCGTCCTCCACCCCGCGCGGCGAGCACACCCCGCGCCCCGGCATCACCTGGACCACCACCGTCGGCTGGACCGGCGAGGAGGTCGTCGACGACGACACCCCGGACCCGCCCCGCCCGAACCGAGCCACCCGCCGCGCCGCCGCCCGAGCCCGAAGGAAGACCCGATGACCGACCTGCAAGCCACCCTCCGCGACCGATTCGGCGCCGCCGTCAGCCCTCCCCTCCTCGACCTCCACGGACGCCCGCGCCGGACGCACACCCCAGAAGCCGTTCAGGCCGTCTGCGAAATCGCCGACTCGGTGCTGGCCACAGGGGACGCCGAGATCCAGCGGCTGCGTTCCTACGTTGACCGCTACCGCATCGGCCTGGTCGGCATGTCCCGCCGGGCCACCCGCTTCCGGATCGCGTGGCGCAACGCCCGACAGCGCGCCGCCCGCTACCGGACCGAGACGCAGCAACTCCGCGCCCGCGTCGCCGAGCTGGAGCAGCAGGCCGCCATCGACACGCAGGTCATGGCCAAGGGCGACGCCGACTGGAACGAGGCCCGCGACGCCGTCCAGAAGTGGCGGGCACACGCCGAGCAGTGGCAGAAGTGGGGCGAGCAGCACCGCGACCGCGCCGACCGCTACCGCTACCGACTCGCGAAGTCGGAGCAGGGCCGCTGCAACCTGCGCGGCCTCCTCGAACACCACCGCGACCAGGGTTCCCTCGGCGCGCTGCGCGCGGCCCACAACCGGCTCGACCGCGCGCTGCGGGCCTGCGCCCGCTACCGCGCCCGCGTCGCCGAGTTGGAGGCCGCCGAGGCCGCCGCCGAGCAGCGCGCCGACCGCCTCGCCGCCGACCTGCAGGCCGAGCTGGACGTGAACCGCCGCCTCTTCACCCAGCGCCAGGAGATGGCCGCCGAGCGATACGCGTGGCAGGAACGCGGCGACCGCGCCGAGGCCCGCGCCCGCGCGCTGGAGGCCGCCCGCGACCGCGTGTGCGCCCTCGCCGACCGGCTGGCCGACGGCACCGAGGCCGGATTCAGGACCGCCCTCGCCATCCGCGACGCCCTCGACGGGCCCGCCCGGCCCGGCCCGCAGCCCTGACCCCTGCCGGGGCGCCCACCCCGGCGCCCCGGCCCCGCACCCGTACCGCCGCACCACCCAGGAGCCCCGCGTGACCACCACCGCGCACCACCTCCGCCACATCGCCCTCCACTGGACCGACCTCCACCAGGCCCTCGGCGACCGACCCATCCACGACGTCCTGAAGAGCCTGCGACCGGCCCGCCCGGTCCGAGCCGTCCCACCCAAGGAGCCGCTGATGCTGACCTTCCGGATACCCGACGACCTATGCCCGACCCACCGAGAGCTCGCCCGACGATGGCGAGACAACCACTACGACCGGCACAACCCCAGCGAGTGGCCCGCCGGCATGTCCACACCCCATCGCTTCCACCTGATGGACGGCAGGACACCCCACGCCACCCGCGAGCGCGACTTCGACGAGAAGAACCGGGAGCAGATCGATTTCGTCATCGCCATCTGCCGGTCGGGGCGGTCTCCCGAATGCGAGCCCCGCTCCTATCCCGACGGCTTTGGCGAGCAGGCGTTCCGTGACCTCCACGGCATCCCGGCCGCCCCCGTCGAGACCATCACACCCCCCGCGGAGTACCTGTGACCGGCACCGACCGGCCGTCCCGCCCTCCGGCCGGACCAGATGACCGACGACGACGACCTCGCCCAGCTGCGCGACCAGATGGCCGCCGTCAAGGCTCGCGTCGCCGAGCTGGAGGCCGCCCTCGCCCACGCAGCTGCCTGAGCAGCCGGCCGGGGTACATAACGCGCTGGCCGACGCCCGCCACAACCTCGTGCGCGCCGCACCACCCAGGAGCATCCCGTGATCGGACGCCTCGCCACCACGCTCACACGCCTCGCCCACCGCACCGGCCACCACCACTACCTGTCCACCGGCTGCCTCCACGGCGACCACGCCTACTGCCAGAACCGCCACGGCCAAGCCGGACCCAAGACGCCGGCCGTCTGCAAGTTCTGCAGCACCCCGTGCGTGTGCCGCTGCCACCGCACCACCTGACCGCCAGGAAGGAAGCCTCGTGACACCGCGCACCCGCAGCCGCCTCCAGGCCGCAGCACAGCAACTCGCCGGACCACCACCGGTGCACCTGCGCGGGCAGACCGCCATCCCGCTCACGTGGCAGCAGGACGCACTGTGGGACGAGCCGACGCCGACAACGCCCGCCCGCCAGACACCGCAGCGGCACCCCACCGTCCGGCCGCGGCGGCGGCCCATGCACCGGTACGACGCCCACGCTCGGCCCGCGACCCGGCCCCGCGCCAGCTACACCCGCGGCCGGCGCGTCACCGACATTGCCCCCGCCGGCACCTACCTGTAACCCCGCCTGATCGGAGCCGCCATGACCACCTGCGTCGCCTGCACCCGGACCCTCCGCGACGACGAGACCCAGACCTGCCGGCCCTGCGTCACCCGCGTCGACCAGCAACTCGCCGAACTCGCCGGGCCGGAGGGCCTGTACGCCTCTCTGACGGCCGATCTCGCCCCCGCCCGGACTGGGAGTGCCGGAAGGGTCTCCGGGAGCCGCACGGCCCCCATTCCGGTCCGTCTCGAAGCTCTCTCCCTCGCCGCCCGCGGCGGCATCGTCACCATCCTCGCCACCTGGGTCGACGACTGGGCCACCTACGGCCACGCCACCCCCGTCCCCGGCGGCACCCTCCAGCAGCAACTCGACGCCGCCGTGAACACGCTCAGGTTCAACCACCAGTGGGCCGCCGCCCAGCACCCCGCCTACAGCGAGTTCGCCCACGAGATCCGCCGCGCCTGGACCGCCTGCCGCACCCAAACCGCCGGCGACCCCGCCCCCCGCCGCATACCCGTCCAATGCCCCTGCGGCCACACCCTCCGCATCACCCTCGACACCCGCGGCGAGACCTGCCCCAGCTGCCACGAGCACTACAGCCACAGCGAAGTCCTCCAGCTCCCCATGGCCGCCAGGAACGCGGCATGACCCAGGAACGCGCCGCCGCGAAGATCCCGATCGTCACCAGCACCGACGGCCACCCCTACATCCCCGCCGAAGCCGCCATCGCACTCCTCCGCGCCATCGCCCAAAGCTGCCGCAACCTCGCCGACGACCCCGACTGCGACCTCCTCGGCGCCGCCGCAGCCATCGACAGCGAAGCCGACTACCTCGACATCAGAGCCATCGAACGCACCACCATTCGAACAGAGTGAGGCGCCGACAACGGGAGACACCGGGTTGGCGGACGCCTCACGCGTCCGCCAACCCACGCACCCACAGGTGCGCTACCGTGGGCCACACACCGGGGAGATAGCTGGCTGATAGCCGTGCTGGAGGCAGGCATGACCGCAGAACCGTGGACCATCGAACGCATCTGCGAAGCCCTGGGCAGCCCCACCCTCACCCAGCGGTTCCTATCCGAGATCAACCGAGCGCCAGCGCCCGAACTCCTCGCCACCTTCACCCGCTGGGAACGCATCGCCAAAAACATGCTCAACGCCGACGAAACCGACCAGCAGATCATCGACCACCTCCAGCGCGGCGAGGAACCCCCTGGCGAATGGCTCGACGGCAACGCCCGCCTCGCAGCTACAGCGAACCGGGCACGCGGCGCCGCCTGACCTGGCACGCTTAACCCTGTGCACAAACTCCGCTACAACGCGCAGATCGAAGCCGTGTGGGACTCCCTGGCCGACCAGGCCAGACACGAGCTCGACGAAGCCCTGCACAAGGTCTGCCTCGACCCGTACAACACCACCGAGGCCCACCCCACAGACGGCCCCGTCAAAAGGATCCTCACCCTCCAGCACACCGCCGTCACCCTCCTCGTCATCGGGCCACCCATCGAACGCGTGTACATCCGCACGCTCGACGCCCTGCACAGTTGAGACGTAGAACGCCCCCACCGCATGGGTGGGGGCGCTTTGTGCGTTCGAGGGCCGGCTGGGCTACGGGCGCTTCTCCGAGTAGCTCCACCGGCTCCCTGTTCCCCGGTACTCCGACACCGGGATCGGCTCAACGCCGGGCCGCATCTTCGACCGGTACAACAGGCCGTGCAGGTGGTCGACCTCGTGGGCGACGAGCCGAGCATGACCGCGCTCGAAGATCGTGATGCGCTGCTGGCCGTCGATGTCGGTGTGCTCCACGCTGATCGACATGGGCCGCGGCACCATCCCGCGCACGTCGAAGAAGGACAAGCAGCCCTCGTACTGCTCGTCGAAGCCGCCCGACTCCTCGATGATCCGCGGGTTGAACAGCGTGATCGACTCGCCCTCCGGGGTGCGGATGATCGCTGCGGACCGGTTGATGCCGATCTGCGGGGCAGCGATTCCCATGCCCTTGCCGAAGTTGTGCACCGTTGCGGCACGGTCCGCCGCGGAGTTCAGTTCGGCGACCACCCGGCGGGCGTCTTCCGCCTCGTCCGGAAGCGAGAACAGGCGGGCCGGCGTGGTCAGGATCGGGTCGCCCTCCTGGACGATGCCGATGGCCTGCATGCGACCGCTCGCCGTGTCGGGGGTTCTGGTCAGGTTCGTCTCCTCCGTGTGGTTGGTGCGGAACCGCCACTCCAGTCGGTAGCGGGCGTGGAGAGGGGGCTCGTCGGTGCTCCAGGAGAACACGCGCCGGTCCCCCTCGGCGCTGGAACGGATCGGATGGCGGAACGGGAACGCCGCAGCGGTCATGGTCGTCTCGGTGCCCCAGACCCCTGGCCCGAGCTCGGCCGGGAAGTCGAGGCGAACGCTCAGCTTCTTCGTCGGTAGCCGCACTGCCCGCTGGAACCAGGAGCCCCACTTGTCGTCGCTGACGGTGTAGCTGTACTCCAGCCACGCCGACTCGCCAGGGTAGAGCGGATAGCGGCCGTCCTCGTTCTCGAACAGCAGCCACAGCTCCTTGAACGCGTCGCGGTCGTGCTGGACGCGCCACCCGATCGACTCGCCGCCGATGCTGGCCTTGAGCTGGATCTCGTCCCAGGTGAGCGGGTTCTGCCGGTAGTGCTGATTCGACCGCTCCGGGTCGCCCGGGTAGCGGTCGACGCTGATCCGGATCAGGTAGCTCGTCACCGGGTCGGGGCTGTCGTTGTAGAGGAGCCGGCGTTGCGTCGCCCGGTAGGCCCGGCCGTCGTAGCGCAGCTCCGTGTCCTCGTGCTCCACGATCAAGCTCGTCGCGTGCTGAGGCTCTGGTGCCGGCCGGGCCGCAGGGAGGGCGGGCGCGCCGCTGGCCGCCTCCCGAAACGCGCGCCGAAGCGCCCCACCCGCCCGCAGCACGTCGTCAGCCTGGCGGGCGAACGCCTCCGACGGCGCCAGCTGGGCGTTCTCGACCTTCGACACGTAGGACGGCGTGTAGCCCACCTTCGCAGCGAGCGCTGACTGCGATAGGCCACGCACGTCCCGCCAGCGCTTCAGCTCGGCAATGAACCGCTCGTCGATCAAGGCGCGCTCCGCCATCGCATCCCCCTGAGAGTGTGAGTGAGGTGTGAGTGAGCCGCGATCAGCCTGCCCTCACATCGGCGCTTCGAGGTGTCCTGGCATCGAAGGCGGGACCGGCCCGCCTCAAGACCTGCAACGCAAGTATTCGGTCGGCTCATGGAGGGGCTACGTCGCCTCAGCGAGAGCCCTGTCCAGTGCCTCACGAGTTGGACGCTCAGGCAGCTCATCGGTTTCGAGTGCTAGCCATCGGACGAACGCAACCATGTAGTCGTTCATGGTGGCCTTGGGGTCGACAGCCTTCACGGCCTTCTGCGCTTTGGCGTAGAGGGCAGGGTCGGGCCGGAAGGTCCGGGCTTGGATTCTGTGCTCTCCGTGAGGCATGGGTGAATGTTCGCACGGTGGATTGCCATCCGTCCACGACTGTGCCAGAGTGGTGGCACTCCACCAGGGGGCGCCTTCCACCGGCCTCTGATGGTGAACGCAAACTGCCCCGAACCCGGGCTTCCACACACCGGGTATTTCGGGGCAGCCGACCGAAACCTTGTTGCACCCAAGGAGTGGTCATGGCCCATCTTGCCATGCGTACCAACGCGGGCGTCGTCGCCGCCGCGAAGACCCCGTCCCCGTCCCGTCTGGCGTCGGCGCCGTTGCGCGTGCTGCTGGCGGAGAGCGGTGCCCGGATCGTCGACACGTCGATCACGGACGACGCGTTCCTCGGTGCCGTGATGCGGCACCGGTCCGGCCCGATCAGCATCGTCCTCCCCTCCGGCCGGAGCGCCGTGGAGCGGGACACGATGGTCCGCTACCTGATCGGCAAGATCCTCAGCAGCAAGACCCCGACCGGCCCGGCCGGCGACACGAAGCCGGGGGCGCTGTCGTGAGCATCCGCCGCACCCGCATCCAGGCGCTGCGCGAGTCGATCGCCCGCCGTGCGCTCGACTTCATCAAGACCCCCTCCTCCGCCCGCATCCTCGACGTCCAGCGTGTCGGTGACGTGCTCATCGTCGCGACGGAAGAGCCCGCCTGCCGCTGGGCCCGCTACCACGTCAACACCTTCCGGTTCCCGGCCCCCGACGACACCGACCCCGACTTCGAGGACAGCAACGCGCCGAAGCTGTGGGCGTGCCTCGCCGGCTGGGGCGGCGCCGGGGCCGACGAACTGCCCGACCTGCTGGCCTCCGCCACCGCTTACGCGGTCGAGGTCAACGGGAGGGTCGCGTCGTGACGGCGAGGCTCACCGACGAGGAGCGCAAGGCGCTGTCGGACAAGGTTCGCGACGCGAACAAGCGCAGCGAGTCCCGGCCCCGCTGAGGGCCCCTTCTACCGCCGCCCCCGGCATTCCATTCCCCCGCCCAGCCGGGGGCGGCACCCCCTCTCACACCTGCCTGTACTTCTCGGAGGTTTCGTCATGCCTCGAATGCTCGGTGCCGCCTGCCCGCAGGGCCCCGGCGGCCGTGACTGCCCGTGCTGCGGCCAGGCGCCGGGGCGGGACAGGAAGACCGCCCGACGCCGCGCGAAGCGCTCCGAGCGCCAGAAGTGGCGGCGCGAAGCCCGCACCAGCTGACCACCCACCACCCGAAAGGAACCCGCCATGCAGACCATCACCGCCGGCCGCTCGTGGACCGACACCATCCAGGCCGCCTCTACCCTGCTCGCCGACCGGCCCGACACCTGGACCGGCATGTCCGGCGAGACGGTCACCGGCGCGGCCGTCGCCCGTCACCTCGACACGGTCGCCGACCTCCTCGCCAGGCACGGCTGGGTCCGCTCCTACGGCGACACCGACAGCGATGGCGTGGACATCGCCGACGACGAGTCGATGACCGTCAAGGACATGCTGCGCACCGTCCTGCGCATCGCCCGCACCCTCGTCAGCGTCGGCGACCCCCGCCTCACCCTCTGGTCCGCGATGAAGCAGGCCTCGCGCAGCGACTTCAGCGACTCCGACACCCACCGGGTCGCCGAGCGAGTCCTGGACGCCCTCATCAAGGCCCGCACGGGCGGCTCCGGCTACGTCTCGCACGACTCCTGGTCGGAGCGCGTCGGCCGCACCCGGGACGACATCGCCGCCCTCCTCGCCGCCGGCGCCGACCTCGCCCACCAGCACGGCCCCACCGCCTGAACCCCGCGGCCTCCTGGCCGGCCCCAGCCCACCTTCACTCCGCCCCTGAAAGGACCCGTCATGCCCGAGCTCTGGATCCGCTCCTACACCCGTGCCCTCACCGTCGGCGACTCGCTGGAGATCGCCCGCCTGGAGGCGCTCGCCGCCGACTACGACGCCCACAACCCCGGCTCGTCGCTCCTCGACGAGCTGGAGGCCATCAAGACGCCGGCCGCGGCCTGATCGGCGCCCGCGTGCTGCCCGACCAGATGGCCCGCGACACCCACCTGTGGCCCGCACTCCGCGACGCCATCTGAACCCGAAGGAGACCCGCATGGACCGTGAGACCGCACGCAAGGTGACCCGCGCCGTCGTCGTGAAGGCCGTCAAGGCCCGCCAGGCCGGCGCCCCGAACGCGACCCGGCTGGCCGCGGACGCGGCGGAGCTGGTCGAGAAGTACCGGAAGTGGACTAGCGACCCCGAGGCTGCCGCTCTCCTCGACGAGCTGGCCGAGGCCTGACGGCTGCCTGTCCCGCCTGGGCCGGACCCGGGCGGGGCGGGGAGCCAGACAAGCCGGCCCCGTCACATCCGCTGATCAGGAGCTGAGATGACCGAGACGTTCGAGACGATCCGCTACACCGCCGACATCATCGTGACCAGGACCGACGGGTACGTTCTGCTGATCGAGCGCGGCTGGGCCCCGTTCGAGGGCCAGTGGGCGCTCCCCGGCGGGCACGTCGACCCCGGCGAGACCTCACGCGCCGCGGCCGTCCGCGAGCTGGCCGAGGAGACCGGCATCTACGCGACGCCCGCCGAGATGGACCTGGTCGGCGTGTTCGACGCCCCCGGCCGGGACCCGCGCGGCCGGTACGTCACCGCCGCCTACCAGCTCACCGTCATCCGCAACACGCCTATCAAGGCCGGCGACGACGCCCGCCGCGCCGAGTGGTGGCCCCTGGACGACCTGCCGCCGTTGGCGTTCGACCACGCCGACATCCTCGCCGCCGTCGACGGCACCGCCGCCCGCCGCACCCACTGACCACCCGCCTGAAGGAGAACCCGACATGACCACCAAGCAGCAGCAGCTCGCCGTCGCCGCCATCCGTGCCGACCGGGAACTGCACCGCGCCTACCTCAACTACGGCATGCGCTCCGAGGAGGCCCGCCAGGCCCTCCGCCTGGCCGAACGCGCTCTGGCCGCCGCCGAGGCCGCCGGCTGCACCATCGACGACTACGAGTTCGCCCGCCGCACCGCCTGACCACCCACCACGAAAGGACCCGTCATGCAGAACACCGCCTTCACCACCGCCTGGCCCAAGGGCGTCATCGCCCGCTACCTCACCGTCGCCGGGGCCGCCCTCGGCCGCGACGACCTCACCGTCGACGTCGAGACCCTGACCACCGTCGACTACGACGACCCCTACGCCACCCGCAGCACCTGCCGCGCCTGCGCGACCCGGGACGAGCGGGACTACGACCTGTACCGCAACTACCGCGGCGACGCCCGGGCGCGGGCCTCGCAGGACGACGCCCGCAGCTGGGCCCAGGCCCACGCCGAGCGCTGCCGCGCCCTGCCCCGCCCCGCCTGAGCCCCCTGGCCTGACAGATGCCCGCGGCGCCCAGCCCAGCCTCTGGGCGCCAAGGAGATTTGCCAGCCCCAACCAAACTCCAACCCCAACCGCAGGGACTCCTCATGTCTGCTGACCTGCTGATCGGGCTGACGAAGGCCCGCATCGCCCTGATCATCGCCGGGCTCGCGTGGATCGTCGGTCTCGTCCCCGCCTGGCCCACCCGCGCAGCCCTCGCCGTCCTCGTCCTCGCCGCCTTGCTGTTCGACGCGGTCGTCGACGAGCACACCAGCCGGGCCAAGCCCCCGCCCTGCCCCTACGACACCGCCGCCTAGCCCACCACCTGCAGTGAAGGAAGGAAGACCATGACTGCCACCGCCGACCACGTCAACGGCACCGAGGTGCCCCTGATGTCCCAGGCCGAGTCGTGGGCCCGGGCGTCGATCAGCGAGGCCGAGGCCGAGCGGGTCCGCGCCCTGGCCGCCGCCGAGGTCGAGGAGCGCCGCATCAAGGCGCAGGCCGAAGCCGACGCCCTGCGCATCAAGGCCGAGGCCGAGGCCGAGCAGCAGCGCATCGCCAACGAGCGTGCCGCCCTGCGCCTGGCCCGTGAGAAGGCCGTCGAAGAGGCGAAGATCGCCGAGGCGAAGGCGAAGCGCGAAGAGGTCGAGCGCGCCGCGGCGGAAGCCCGTAAGGCCGCCGAGGCCGAGAAGCAGCAGGCGCAGGCCGAGGAGGCGAAGCGCGGCGAGTCCGCCAAGGCGTGGCGCACCGCCGCTCTGTTCTTCGCGGTCGTGTGTGCGATCGTCGCCCTCCCCGTGCAGATGTCAGCCTTCTGGTCGAAGGACGCCCCGTGGCTTCTCGTCGCTCCGCTCGTTCTTGAGGGTGGGGCGTGGGTCGTCCTGAAGGGCGCCGCGGCGGCGGTTGACGAGCACCGCCCGCACTGGCACTACCGCACCATCGCGTGGGTCCTCGCGTTCATCGCTGCGGGCATCAACCTCGCGCACGGCCTCGCCGCGTTCGACCCGGCGACGGCGATCGGTACGGCGTTCGCGTCGCTCGCCGGCCCGGGCGTGTGGGACCTCCACGAGCACGGCCGGATCCGGCGCCGCGACGGGAAGCAGACGTGGCGGCAGCGCCGCGCCGAGCGGAAGGCGCAGAAGAAGGCCGCCGCCGAGAAGGCAGCCCGAGAGGCCACGGCGAAGGCCGAGAAGGAAGCAGCGGAGAAGGCTGCCGCGGAGGCCGCGCAGAAGCTCGCCGAGCACCGCGCGGGGATGTACCCCACAGAGTGGGAGCACGCGCAGAAGCTCGCTGCGGCGCTCGGTGAGACCGCCGTCACCGAGGCTGTGTGGCAGCGTGCCTACACCGACATCAACGGTGTTGAGCCGGGTGACTCTGTCGACATCATCCGCTCCCGCAACGCCGCCGCACGACGTGTCGCCGCAGCCCGCTCCGAAGTGCCCGGAAACACCCCCGTCAAGGCGACAAACGGCCAGCGTGCATCGCAAATGCCCCCCTCGGCGAAGGCCCGCGTCTACAGCCCTCCTGCGAGGGCTGGACGGCGCAGTAAGGGAGACACCCCGCGCTACGTGTCCGCTGCCCGGAAGCAGGCGTCCATCACCGCTAAGAACGCTTCCCGTGACGCCGCGAAGGACGCCTGATGACCACCGCCGCCCACCCCACGCCGACCGACGACCGGCCGCACCTCTCCCTCGTCAAGGAGCCCCTCGAGGGCACCATCGTCGAGCACCTCGGCAAGGCCCAGCCGGCGTGGATCCTCTCCTCCCAGGAACTCGCCCGGCAGGCCGGCCGTCACGCCGTCGACAACCGGCTGTACATCGGCTGGACCCTCCGCGGGTACGGACGCCTCGCCCGCCGCTGGGCCGACGGCTGGCGCGACGGGCACCCGCAGATGATCCGCACCGCCCGCGCCGAGCTGGCCGCCGCCGCGGGCGACGCCGCCGCCGAGGACGCTGCCCGGCGCATGCTGGCCCGGCGCCGCGCCGACTACACGAGCCACCGAAAGATGTACGCGGCGAAGACCGCCGCCGCCGCCACACCCACCCTCACCGCCGGGGGAGTGGCCGTCGCGCAGGGCGGACTGTGGCTGTCCCTCGTCATGGCGCTCGCCACCATCACCTACGGCGCCCTGCGCGGCCGGCCCGCCCTGATCATCGAGCAGGACGACCCGGGGGTCATCGAGATCGGCGCCGCTGACGGCGAGCCGTTCCCGATCTCCGATGCCCGCACCCGCACCGAGGCCGCCGAGTGCGTGCGCCGGGCCCTCGTCTCCGAGGGCATCGCCGTCGCCAAGGTCGAGGCCGGGCGCCGCTACGACTGGGGCTGGGAGGTCACGGTGTGGCTGCGCAAGGGCACCCCGTCCGAGCTGATCGCCAAGGCCCCGGAGCTCGAGACGCCCCTCGACCTGCCGACCGATGGGCTGCTGTGCCAGCCGCGCAGGGAGAAGCGCGCCCAGGTCGTGCTGCGGCTCGTCGAGGGCGACCCCTTCGCGCGGATGCCCGTCCTGCCCGACCGTCCGCCGCGCAGCATCCGCATGCGGGACAAGAGCCTGATCGCCATGCGCATGGACGGCGCCCCCACCGAGGTCAGCTTCCTGGGGCTGCACTTCGTGAACATCGCCGCATCCGGCGGCGGCAAGTCCGTCACGATGCGCACCATCGGCGACATCCTCACCGCTTGCGACGATGTCGTCGTCATCGACCTCGACCCGGGCGGCAACGGCCTCGAGCCCCTCGCCGAGGCGGTCGGCGTGCGGGTCGTCGGCCACGACCAGATGCACGTCATCGAAGCGGTCCTCGAGAAGCTGCTGAAGATCGCGACGGCGCGGGCCACGCTGCTGGGGAAGCTGGGCATGGGCGACAACTGGGTGCCCTCGCGGGAGTATCCGGCGATCGTCGCCCTCGTCGACGAGTACCCGCAGCTGTCGCAGCGCGCCAAGGCCCTCGTCGTAGCGATCCTCCGCGTCGGCCGCAAGTCGCGTGTGCAGATCGGCCTGGCCGCCCAGGAGGCCACCAAGGATGCGATCGGCGCGGCCATCGCCGACAGCGTCGCCCTGAAGATCGTCGGCCCCAGCAGGCACCAGGACATCGTGCAGGTCTTCGGCGCCGGCGCCGGCGCGAACGGATGGCGGCCCGACCGGCTCCACCCCGCCCAGGGCGAAGACCCCGCGGACGCCGGCAAGGTCTACATCATGGGCGCCGGATCCACCGAACCCCTGATCCACAAGGTCATCGCCATGAGCCCCAACGAGGGCAAGCAGCGTGCAGCCGAGCGCGCCGCCGCCGGGCGGCCCTGGATCGACGCCGTCTCCCTCCAGGCCGCCGGGGTCTCGTTCGACGACCTCGACACCGTCCAGCCCCACGAGGCGCTGCCCGAGCCGATCGAGCTGGCGCGGTCCGCGTTCACCGCCGCCGGGGACCCCGAGCGGCTGACCACCGATGACCTGTACGAGTACGTGGCCGCAGCCGCCCCGGAGAGCTGGGGGCCCAAGGAGGGCGAGGAGACCGAGGCCGCCCGCGACCGGTACCTCAAGGGCCTGCGCGAAGCCGCCGCCGCCATAGACCCGGCGGTCGACATGAAGACACGGCAGTGGCGCGGGGGCCGCGGCTACTACCTCGACACCTTGATCAAACTGGCTGGCGAAGAGGCCCCTCAGGGCGCCTGAGCGGCCAAACCGGGGGCGTGACGCCGCAGGTCAAGGCCGTGACGCCCCCCGTGACGGGGGCGTGACGAGGCCGATCTGCCCGTGACGCGTCACGCCCCCGTCACGCCCACCCCCACCGCTCTGACCTGCGACGTCACGGGCCGTCACGCGCCCCGTCACGCCCTAAATGTCACAGAAGACCCCGACTCAAAGGAGACCCCGTCATGACGACCTACGAGCCCACCCGATCCGGCCTCAAGCGCCTCCTCGCCGACCTCCGCGAGGGCGTCACCTACTACACCGCGACCGAGGCCCTCCACCCCGCCGGCGGCACCGAAACCGTCTACCGCGAGTGGCGCTTCGAGAAGCGCCGCATCCTCGGCTGGTGCGCCGCCGGCAGCAGCCGATCCGCCGAGTACGTCCTCAGCAACGAGGGCGGCATCCACACCAACCCCCCGGCCGGCGCCCGCCCCCTCTTCGACCACGGCCACGAGACCCACACGCCCGACCCGCTCCGCGCCGTCCCCGAGATGCGGCAGAAGGCCGGCGCCCCGCGATGACAACCACCACCCGCACCCGGCGCGCGCCCGCCGCCCTCGACCTCGACGCCCGGCTCGCCCTCACCGACGCCGCCATGACCGCCCGCCTCGACCAGGCCGCCGTCGCCTTCGAGGTCAACACCGCCCACCTGCCGGTCACGTCGGTCGCCCTCACCGCACCCGCACCCGCCGCCGGCCCCACCTACGACACCCCCATCGCCGACCTCCTGCAGCGCGCCCACGACCGCATCCAGCGCGACGGCTGGACCACCCGCCAGCAGCGCAACACCCGCGGCGCCCTCTGCACCGTCGGAGCCATCCGCGTCGCCGACCGCAGCGGGCACGCCGACCAGGCGTGCGCCTACCTCCTCGACGTCATCCAGCAGCAACTCCCCGACACCCCCACCGTCCCCGCCTGGAACGACCAGCAGACCAGCGCCGGGCCCATCCTCCGCACCCTCGCCCACGCCGCACGCACCGCATCCACCAACCACCTCTGAAAGGACCCCGTCATGGGCTGGACCATCTCTCACAGCACCCCGCGCATCATCCGCCCCTACGGCGCCATCGACGAACTCGCCCAGCACGTCGCCCACGTACTCCCCGCCCGCGACTGGAAGAAGCTCGCCCCGTGCCTCCAGGCATCCAGCGGCGACCCCATCCACATCCGCCCGCGAGACGCCGCCCGCATGGCGACCGCCCTCCGCACCGCCGCCCAACACCCGCTCATGCCCCGTCAGTGGGTCGACCTCGCCGACCGCCTCGCCACCGCCGCCCACACCGCCGCCACCCGCGGCGAGACCTGGATCTGGAGCTGACCCGATGACCGAACACAACCCGTGGGGAGAGCCCAGCACAAACCCCCGCTGCACCACCGAATGCATCCTCTGCGGAGCCCCCGGCGGGTACCCCTACTGCAACACCGCCTGCGAAACCGCCGACAACCCCTACGACGACGAGGACTGCCCCACCACCTGAACGCCTGACACACTGAGACCGGCCCCGCCGCGCCCCCCGTCGCGGCGGGGCCGCCGCACTGTCAGCCCCAAGGCGTACCGTGGACGAGTCCCAATCCGTGCTGCTGGCTGCACGCGGCTACCGGACCCGCCCCGCCGGAACAGCGCCCGACGGGGCGGGCGCACACTCGGCCACAAGCCCCGCCCGCGGGGCCGCCGCCCGCGCCATCCACCGGTCGGTGCCCACCGACCGGCACGGCCGCAGCGACGGCACCAACCCCAGCACCTCACACAGCCGAGCCAACTCCCGCTCGCACTCCTCCGGCGAATCCGCCTGCACCGAGAACACCGTCGCCATAGCGCGCAGTCTCCCGCATAGGACACACCTATCCCAGCCAAAGCCGTGATCGCTTGACACTATTGGCCGGAAGATGTCACAGTGCGTCCAACGGGACACAACTGTGCCCACAGACCAACAAGCCCCCAGCTCCCGCCGGGGGCTTTTCGCATGCTCGGGGAGGCACCATGCACCCCACCCAGCTCTACCCCGACGACCTCGTCTACGAGCATGAAGCAGTCGCCGCAACCGGCGTCCCCGGACCCGTCATCCGCCAATGGGCCCGCCGCGGCAAAATCCAGCGCTTCACCGGCAACCCCCGCCAGTACGCCGGCCACGGGCACGAGTACAAGACCATGTACGCCCTCCCCGAGATCAAGGAACAGGCCCGCACCTACCGGCCCATGCCGCAGCGCGCGCGGCGCGCCGCCTGAACGTCCTGCCCGCCAGCCCACGCCGCGGCAGGACACCCGCTCCGGTCCCTCACCGAACCGGAGCGGGCCACGGCTCCAAGTAGCAACTTCACCCGGGATACGGCAGGATGGCGCGACCATCCACGCCACACCTGGGGGGCCAGTGTTCGGCAGCAAGAAGACACCCGAAGAGAAAGCAGCAGCAGCCCGCCAGCGGCAGATCACCACAGCCGCAGCAGCAGCCGGGCTCACCGTCATCGGAGGAAAGTTCCGGGCCCCCAACCAGGAACCCGTCCCCATCGAAGGCGCCCGCATCACCATCGAACGCGGCGAAGAAGCAGGCAAGCGCGTCACCGCCACCCGCGTCCTCCTCACAGGGCTCTTCGCGCTGCTCATCAAGAAGGACATGAACCAGCTGTTCATCACCATCGAGAACGGCGACAAGGTCATGCTCTGCCCCGTCCCCGCCACGAAGGAAGGCGCGGCACGTGTCCTCGCCACCATCATCAACGGCGAAGCCACCGGGGTCAGCAAGGGGGACTAGCCCCCGGGGGGAGTAAGTGGGGGAGAGGCCAGGGGGGCAACCCTATGGCCCCAGAGCCAGCGGCACCCCTCCACGGACGTAGACCTCCTCCCAATGGGCACCCTGGGAGGAGGCGGCCATGCCCACAGCCCCGCCCACCCGATGCGGCGCCGCAGGCTGCCACGCATTCGCCACCAAGCGCGGCCGATGCGACGACCACCAGCCCCAGCCGTGGGCCAACCGGCCACGCAAACAGGACCGCTACGGCATGAGCTCCGGCACCATGCGCTCACTGAAGAAGCGCGTCACCGCACGCGACCACAACACCTGCTACATGTGCGGACGCGAGGCAGACGACGACGAAGTCCTCGACCTCGAGCACAAGCGACCCATCAGTCAGGGCGGCTCGCCCGACGACATGGAGAACCTCGGGCTGATCTGCCAGCCCTGCCACGACATCAAGTCGAAGGCCGAAGCGGCAGCAGCGAACAGGCTGCGCCGCCGACGCCCCTGACGGCAGCCAGAACCGGCAGGCCAACAGGGGGTAGGGGAGTCAGAATCGCTGACGTGATCGCCAGGGGGCCCGCCGCGGTCAGTGAGGGACACGCCTGCACAGAATCCGCGATAGGGGGTCTGTGATCATGGGGCGTACTGCTCAGCCTGCCGCGTTGAAGCTGATCAAGGGGCGCGGGGAGGGCAAGGACACCGCGGGCCGGCCGGTCAACCTCGGCCCGGCCTTCAAGCGGTTGCCGCCGAACCCGCCTTCGTGGTTGTCGCGTGAGGCGGCGGCCGAGTGGAAGCGCGTGGTTCCCGGCTTGTCGAGACTGGACTTGCTGAAGCCGGAGGACCGGGCGGCGCTGGCGGCGTACTGCGAGGCGTGGGCGACGTTCGTCACCGCGACGCGGACGGTGCAGGAGGAGGGCCAGGTCATCGAGGCCCGGCAGGGCAAGCTCGCGCACCCGTGTGTAGGGATCGCGCGGGCCGCCGGCCGGGAGATGCGGTCTTGGGCGGCGCACTTCGGGCTGACGCCGTCGACGGAGCAGGCCCTGGCGAGGGGGGCCGACGATGGCGACGAGGACGACAACCCGTTCGGCTGAGCTGCCCGATGCCGACGAGCTGGAGCGTCTCAAGCTCAGCCCGGAGGTCGCCTGGTACCTGCGGGACCGCGGGATTCCGTTGCCGGACTGCCCGCCGCTGATCCAGACGCCGTCGCCGGGTGAGGCGCCGGGCGCGGTGTTCGACCCGGACCGGGTGGACAAGGTCATCAAGGCCTTCAGCTTGCTGCGGCACACGCAGGGGCAGTGGGCGGGTCAGCCGCTTCGGCCCGACCCGTGGCAGGTGGCTTACATTCTGGCGCCGGTGTTCGGCTGGGTGCGCTGGGACGACGACGCGGACGCCTACGTCCGGATCGTGCGCGAGCTGTACGTGGACGTGCCCCGCAAGAACGGCAAGAGCACACTGGCCGGCGGTCTCGCGATCTACATGACCTGCGCGGACGGGGAGAGCGGAGCGCAGTGCATCACGGCGGCGACGACGAAGGAGCAGGCGGGCTTTGTCTTCGAGCCGGTGAAGAAGCTGGCGGAGGCGGCCCCAGCTCTGAAACGGCACGTGAAGCCGCTGAAGGGTGTGATTCTGCATCCGAAGAGCGGCTCGTACTTCAAGCCGATCTCGTCGGTGGCGGGCGCTCAGCACGGCGCGAACATCCACTGCGCGATCATCGACGAGCTGCACGAGCATAAGACGCCCGAGTTGGTGGAGACGATCGAGACGGGCACCGGTTCACGCCGGCAGCCGCTCGTAGTCATCATCACGACCGCGGACTCCGGCAAGCGGGAGTCGGTGTACGACCGGAAGCGGCAACGCGTTGAGAAGCTGGCTCGCCGGGTCTTTGAGGCTTCGTCGGTGTACGGCGTGGTGTGGGCGGCGGATCGGGATGACGATCCGCATGTCGAGGAGACCTGGCGGAAGGCGAACCCCGGGTACGGGGTCTCGCCGACCCGTTCGTACCTGCAGTCGAAGTCGGATGAGGCGAAGCAGTCTCCGGCCGACTTGGCGAAGTTCCTGCGGCTGCACCTGGGCCGCCGGACGAAGCAGGAGACGAAGTTCATCACGCTAGAGTCGTGGCATTGCAACGCGGGGTTGGTGGACGAGTCGAAGTTGGCCGGCCGGGAGGCTTACGGCGGCCTCGACCTAGCAGCCACCTCTGACCTGCTGGCGCTGTGCTGGCTGTTCCCCGACGATGAGCGGGGCGGCTTCGACGCGATCTGGCGCCTGTGGACGCCGGAGGACAACGTCGATGCGCTTGACCAGCGGACCGCGGGTGCGGCGTCGGTGTGGGTGCGCGAGGGCCTGTTGGTGGCGACACCAGGAAACGTCGCGGACTACGACTACATCCAGCTACAGGTCGAGCGGGACTTGGATGCCTTCGATGTCCGGTCGATCGGCTTCGACCCGTGGTCGGCGGTGCCCCTGACGAACAAGCTGGCAGAGTCCGAGGCTCCGATGGTGAAGGTCCGCCAAGGCTTCGTGACGATGTCCCCGCCGCTGAAGGAGCTGCAGCGGCTGCTGCTGAAGGGCACGCCGGAGCGTCCAATGTTCCGGCACGGCGGCAATCCGGCGGTGACGTGGATGGTCGACAACCTCGCGGTGGCGATGGACCCCGCAGGCAACGTAAAGCCGGACAAAGCCCGCAGCGCGGAGAAGATTGACGCTGTCTCGGCGGCCGTGACCGCCTTGTCTGAGGCGATGACGCGAGAGCAGCCCGTGAAGAGTGCTTACGAGGACGGCGGCCTGGAGGTCGTGTGAGGGGGTGGCCGTCGTGTGGGGCTGGTTTCCGTGGCGTCGTACCGCGCTGCGCCGGCGCGTGGTGGTGAACTTGGCGGACAAGGCGTTCGCGGGGGTGCTGTGGGCCAAGCGGGGCCCGTTGCTGGTCCTGCGGGACGTCACGCTGATGCAGCACGGCGCCGCGGACACCCCGATGGATGGCGAGGTCATCGTCGAGCGGTCACGGGTGGAGTTCATCCAGGCAACGGGAGGCTGACGTGGCGTTCGTCGTCTCCCAGGGGCAGCTGTCTGCGGTGTCGGTGGCGCCGCTGGCCGCTCCTGCCTCCTACGTCCAGCTCGCGGACGGGATCTATCACGAGTACGCGCACTTGTACCGTTGCCAGCCGCAGATCCGCACCGTCGTCAGCTTCCTGGCCCGGAACATCGCCCAGCTCGGCCTGCACGCGTTTCGGCGGGTGTCGGACACGGACCGGGAGCGCCTTACGGATCACCCGCTGCCGCGGATCCTGGCGGCGCCAGGAGCCCAGCTGACCCGCTACCGGCTGATCGAGCGCCTCGTCTCCGACATCGCGATCTACGACGTGGCGTTCTGGGTGAAGGTCAAGGCCGACGGCGGCGGGGTGATCGGGGTGATCCCGATCCCGCCGTCGCGGATGACGATCGAGGGCGACAACTGGCTCCAGCCGGAGATGTTCAAGGTCCACGGCGCCAAGGGGGACCTGAAACTCACCCCGGACCAGGTGGTGCACTTCCACGGCTACGACCCGGTGGATCTGCGACATGGCTCGTCGCCGATCGACGCACTGCGGTCGCTGCTGGCGGAGGAGTTCGAGGCGAACCGGGCCCGCGAGCAGATGTGGCGGAACGGCGGCCGGCTGTCCGGGGTCCTGAAGCGCCCGGCGGACGCCCCGAAGTGGGACCCGACGGCCCGGAACCGGTTCAAGGAGGGCTGGCGCTCGTACACGCAGGTCGGCGGGACGCCGATCCTCGAGGACGGCATGGAGTACGAGCAGCTGGCGATCGATCCGGCGAAGGCCCAGTACATCGAGGCCCGGAAGCTCACCCGGGAGGAGGTCGCGGCGGCCTACCACATCCCGCTGCCCATGGTCGGGATCCTCGACAACGCGACGTTCTCCAACATTCGAGAGCAGCATCAGCAGCTCTATCAGGACACGCTCGGCCCATGGCTGCAGATGATCCAGGAGGAGATCGGGCTGCAGCTGATCCCCGACCTGCCGGACTCGGGAGGCGTGTACGTCGAGTTCAACCTGCAGGAGAAGCTCCGCGGCTCCTTCGAGGAGCAGGCACAGCAGCTGCAGACCGCGGTCGGAGCGCCGTGGCTGACGCGGAACGAGGCTCGGGCACGGATGAACCTGCCGCAGATCGACGGCGGCAACGACCTCATCACCCCGATGAACGTTCTGGTCGGCGGCATGGCGTCGCCCACGGACACGGCGCCGCAGCCGGGGGAGGCGACACTCCCAAAAGGGCCGGGCCGCCTGGTGCTGATGAAGGCGGCCGGAGCGAGGCCGGACGACTTGGGCGACTTCGACGAGGAGCTTGAGGCGTTCACGACTGCGCTGGAGCGGTGGACGGCCCGGCAGTCGGCGCGTCTGCTGTCCCGGGCGGGCGCGAAGACGGACGGTGTACCGGATCTGCTGGCCTGGTGGGACGAGGGCGCCGAGGACCGGCTGGCGGAGCTACAGGCCTTGCTGGCCGGGCATGGCTATCGCATCGCCCAGTTGGCCGCGTGGGGTGTGCTGGAGGCGTTCAACCCGGAGGCTGCAGGCTGGGATCCGGAGGTCATGCTGCCTTGGCTGCTGGCGGCGGCGGAGACGCACGCGGCTCAGCACGAGCAGGCCGGCCGGGATGCGGTCGCGGAGGTGCAGGCGGACCCGGGCGACGACTGGCGGGCCGGGTTGGAGCATGCAGCCGGGCTGTGGGCGGTCGCGGCGACGGTGCGGGCCGCGACCGCGGCGACGGAGGCGCGCGGTTTCGGCTCGCACGACGCGGCTGGCGCATCCGGGGTGAAGCGGAAGATCTGGCGCACGGGCGGGACGAACCCGCGGCCGTCGCACCGGGCCCAGGACGGCGAGGCCGTGAGCCTCGACGACGTGTTCAGCAACGGCCTGCGGTGGCCCGGCGACGGCAAGGGCGAGGCCAAGGAAACCGCGAACTGCAAATGCCGTCTCGACTACGCAACGGAGTGACGATGCGAATCAAGAGCTGCCCCGTGCGCATCAAGGCGGCGGGCGAGCACGAGGGGACCGACGAGGGAACGTTCGAGGCGATCGTCGCGGCGTACAACCTGGACAGCGTCGGCGACAAGATCACGCCGGGAGCGTTCGCGGACACCCTGGCCGAGTGGAAGGGCCGCGGCGACCCGATCCCGGTGCTGTGGTCCCACATGTCGCAGGACCCCGACTACCACATCGGCGAGGTCCTGGAGGCGGAGGAGCGCCCGGAGGGGCTGTGGGTGAAGGCCCGCATCGACACCGAACCGGGCTCGAAGGCCGCTCAGGTGTACAAGCTGCTCAAAGGCCGCCGGGTCACGCAGTTCAGCTTCGCCTACGACGTCGAGGAGGGCGCGTGGGTCGATCAGAAGGACGGCGAGGGCTACTACGAGCTGCGCAAGCTCAGGCTCTACGAGGTCGGCCCTACGCTGATCGGCGCGAACCAGGCGACGGAGCTGCTGGACGTCAAGAGCAGCGACGGCGCCACCATGCGCATCGCGGTCGAAGGCGCCTCCGCCGCGCAGGCCGACGAACTCCGCCAGGCCCTGACGGGGGCGATGGCGGCTAAGGCTGGCAGGACCCTGTCGGCGAAGAACGAGGAGCGTGTGAAGGAGATCGCGCGCCTCGCGAAGGAGCTGCTGGACTCCCTGTCTTCCAGCACGGACGACGAAGAGAAGGCCACGCCGAACCCGCCCGAGACGCCCTCGCCGCAGCCTGCGGCCAAGGAAGCTCCGGCCGGCCCGAGCCCCGCCTCGCTCCGTCTGCTCGCTGACCTCAACGCTCTGGGCGTCGAGGTCTCTACGCTCACGGACTGAGGAGAGTCATGGACAAGATCGAGGAGCTGAAGGAACAGCTCAAGCACCACCTGCTGCAGGCTCAGGCCCTTGCGAAGAAGGCCGAGGACGAGGACCGCGACTTCACCGACAGCGAGCGCGGCCAGGTCACCGAGCACATGGCCAAGGCCAAGGAGGCCAAGGAGGGCCTGGAGAAGGCCAAGGCGTCCGCGACGATGCGGCAGGCCCTCGCGGACCTGGGCGAGGGCGTGGAGCTGGACGAGAAGGGCGGCGAGCGCCGCACCCCGTCCGGACTGATCGTCCCCGACGCCAAGGGCAGCCTCGGCGAGTCGTTCGTGAAGTCGGAGGCGTACCGGGGGCTGCTGGCGACCGCCCCGCGGGGCGGGTTCGGCGCGAAGTCGCGGGTGCAGTCGATGCCCGCCAGCTACAAGTCCCTGGTGACGGGCGCCTCCGACACGTCCGGCGGGGCGTTCGTCACCAACGACATGCGGGGCCTGCAGGTCGGACTGGACCTGTTCCAGCGCCCGCTGCGGCTGCGCGATGTGGTGGCGAACGGCACGACCGGCTCGGACACCATCGAGTACGTGCGCGTCACCTCGACGACGAACAACGCAGCCCCGGTGGCGGAGGCCACCTCGTCGGCGGGGCCGACGGCGAACACCACGACCGGCGCGCTGGAGACGGTGGCGGGCGGCGGCTACAAGCCGGAGTCCGGGCTGGCCGTCGCGAAGGTCACGACCCCGGTGCGGACGATCGCGCACTGGATCCCGATCACCAAGCGGGCGCTGTCGGACGCGGCGCAGATCCGCACGCTCATCGACTCCTTCCTGCGCTACGGCCTGGAGGAGGAGCTCGAGGACCAGATGATCTCCGGTGACGGCACCGGGGAGAACTTCGAGGGCCTGGCCAACGTCTCCGGCATCCAGACGCAGGCCTGGGACGCGACCGGCACGGGTGAGGACATGCAGCGCCTGCGCACTCTGCGCAAGGCCAAAACGAAGGTCTACACGGTGGGTCGCAGCGTGCCGAACGCCTACCTGCTGCACCCGTCCGACGTCGAGTCGATCGACCTGTCCGTGAACGGCAACGCCGACTTCTACTTCGGCGGGCCGGGCGCGGCCGGCACGGCGACGGCCCTGTGGGGTCTGCCGGTCATCCAGACCGAGGCCGTCCCCGCCGGCACGGGCTATGTGGGCGACTTCCGCAAGGCGATGCTGTGGGACCGCGAGCAGGCGTCCATCACCGTCACCGACTCCCACGCGGACTTCTTCGTTCGGAACCTGGTGGCGATCCTCGCCGAGATGCGTGCGGCGTTCGGCGTCATCCAGCCGTCTGCGTTCGTCGAGATCGATCTGACCTCGGCGTGACCCTGATCAACTCACGGAGCGTGCGGGGGCGGTGCCCGGTGTGCGGCGGCGAGCACGTCGCATGCGGCCCGCCCTCGCGGTCCGTGCCCTTCGACCAGCGAATGGAGGTGGCCGCCGTGGGCGAGCCGCTGCAGGAGTACGAGGTCACGCTGCCGGGCGGCAGGAAGACCACGATGAAGCTGAACGCGTCCGATGCGGAGCGGTACGGCGTCCTCGAGGGGGCCTCCGGCGACCGGCAGGAGTCGGCCGGCGAGGCGTCTGCCGAGGACACCTCGGCGAAGTCCCGCACGACGAGCCGCAACAAGGCCCGCACCGCATCCGACAAGGGCGATGCCTGAGCCTCTGGCCGACCCGGAAGAGCTGGCCGCATCACTGGGCGTCCCCGCTACGGACCCGAAGCTGCTGTGGGCGCTGAACGCTGCGTCCCGCCGCTTCCGCGGGGCGGTCCGCCACCCGGTGTCCCTGGTGGCTGGCGACACGGTCACGCTGGACGGCAACGGCCAGCGGTCGGTGCTGCTGCCAGCAGCCCCGGTCACGGCGGTCGGCTCGATCGCCCTCGACGGCGCGGTGCTGACCGTCGGATCCGATGTCGACTGGTCGACGGACGGTTACCTGCGGCGCCTGGGCGGCTGCTGGCCGGACCGGCTGCGCTGCATCGACGTCGTCTACACGCACGGCTACGACCCGATCCCAGAGGACATCGCCGAGGTCGTCATCGACCAGGCGAGGGCCCTCTACCGGATCGATCCGGGAGTGCAGACCCGGACGGTCGGCGGCCAGTCCGTGACGTTCGGCGTGCAGGCGGCGATCGGCGTGACCGCACAGTGGGCGGCTGCGGTCGAGCGGTACCAGCTCAACCGAGGTGACCGGCCATGATGTTCAACCAGACCGCGGTGCGGGTGCGAGCCGGCACGAAGGTCGACCGGGGCGGGAACACGATCCCGGACTGGTCGAGTGCGGATCGGCTCACCGTATCGAGCCTGAACATCCAGCCGGCCAGTCAGTCCGAGACGGTGGGGGAGGAGCGGACCGTCTCCACCACCGGCTACCGGGTGCAGTCCGCTGAAGGCACTGCGCCGGACATTCGGGCGGCAGACCGCATCGAGTGGCGCGGCCAGCTGTTCGACGTGGACGGCGAGGTCGCGGTCTGGCCGGAGCTGTTCACCGATGCCGTCCACCACATCGAGTTCGTGATGGACCGAGCTACGGGATAGGGGGCGGCATGCTGACCGACTTCCGGCTCGACTCGGCGGGTGTGCGCGAGATCCTGCGCGGCGACGAGGTGCGGACCCTGGTCGACGGGCTCGCCGAGGACGTCGCCGCGAACGTGCGCTCGCTAGTCCCTGCTGGTACCACCATCGAGGTACGCGGCTACACCACGGACCGCGGCGCCGCGACGGTGGTGGTGGCGGACGTGCAGGCCATGGCCTGGCAGGCGAGGGACGGCATCCTCACCCGGGCTGCAGCCTCCGCCGGCCTCGAAGTGCGGGCGTGGCAGCGGTGAAGCCCCTCGTCGTGTTCGGTGATGTGCAGGCGGCTGGGGCGGCCGTGCTACGCACCGCTCTGCAGGGCCGCTCCGAGCAGTACGCGCTCGGGGCGGTGGTCGGTACGCGCGTGCCAGGTGACCGGTCCCCAGAGACACCAGCACTGCCCTACGTCCTCGTTCGCAAGGACGGTGACCTGCCCCATCCGTCGATGGCGAACGCCCGGTGCACGCTGAGGGTCACCATCTGGCACGAGGACGCCGACCAGGCGCACGACCTGGCGATGCTGTGCCAGGGCCTGCTGCTGGTCCACTCCGGGCCCGTCATCCGCGGAGTGCGCCCCGGCGCCGGGCCGCTGCCTGCGATCGACAGCGACTCCGGCGTCGACTTGTCGACGTTCACGGTGCTCGCCAACGTCAAGCCGCAGCCTCTGCCCGCCTGACGTCCCCCGCTGAACCGCGACGCCCCCCCTACACCCGAGACGAGGAGGACGCCGTGGCCGGCGACCCGCTGAAGGCAAACCTGTGGACGGACGCGGACGTCTACATCTCCACCAACCTCTCCGCGACCCTGCCCGCTGACGCGAACACGCCGTTCGGCGTCGACTGGGACCTGGTCGGCCTCCTCGACGGCGACGAGGGATTCCCCGAGTCCCGCGACGAGGACACCGATGACAAGTACGCGTGGGGCGGCCTGCTGGTACGCACCTCACGCAACCACTTCAAGCTCACGAAGTCGTTCACGGCGCTCGAGGACAACGAGACCACCTACAGCCTGCTGTGGCCCGGATCGTCCGCCACACAGATCGTCGTCCCGCGGCCGGCGAAGGTGATGGTCGCCTTCGAGACCCGCGAGGGCGACAAGGTGCGCCGCCTCATCACCGCGAACTACGCGGAGGTCACCCTCGACGGCGATCACGGCGAGAACGAGACGGACCTGGAGTCCATGACGTTCAGCGCCACCATCTTCCCGACCGGCGCCGGCGTCCTCTTCAACCGGCAGGCCACCCCGATCCTCGCCTCCCTCACCGTCGCCCCTGCGACGCTGACCGTCGCCGACGGAGCCATCGGCGCGCTGACCGCGACCGCCACCTACGACGACGCGTCGACCGCGGACGTCACGGGGACCGCTTCCTGGGTGTCCTCCGACCCGGCCACGGCGACCGTCTCGGCGGGCTTCGTCACCGGCGTTGCCGCGGGTTCGGCCACCGTGACCGCCACCTACCTGGGTCAGTCCGACACCAGCGACGTGACCGTCACCGCCTGAGCCGCCGGGGCGCGGGAGTTCTGTCGCGGTTCGGCCGCGCCCCGGTGTCATCCATCCCGAACCGCGAGGAGCCGCGACGTGCACGTGAAGTTCAGCGACGACGACCTCTGCCGCAAGGCCGTCCATCTCGGCCTCATCAAGGACGGAGAGGATCTGCCCCGACACCTCCGCAGTCGCGCGGCAGCAGCCCTTGTACAGGAGACGAACAGCGGCACCACCGGCAAGGAGCACGCCAGGCCGCAGCTGGCACGAGAGATCACCGTCCAGCCGGGCGGGGCCGTCCTCGTGGATGGTGAGCCGTTCCCCTGGCTGATCGCCAAGCAGCCCATGGAGATCAACCTCAACCCCGACGGCGTCAGCACCGTCCGCATGACACTGCTGGCCGACCGCATCCAGGTACTCAAGCCCGAACCGCGAACCGAGAGCGAGTAGCCATGACCAGCCGAACCGCGACCAAGCCGACCGACAACGAGCCCTTCGACTTCAACCTCGACGCTGTCAAGGCCGAGGTCGACCTCTCCCCCTTCCGCGTCCACTTCGGCGGTCAGCGCTGGACCTTCACCCACATGGAGGCCCTCGACGTCTGGGACCTCGCCGAGTCGATCGAGCGAGGCGACATCCAGTTCATCATCAAGGTCCTCGAGGAGGCCCTCGGCGAGCAGTGGGAGGGCTTCCGCAAGCTCGGCCTGCCCCGCTACAAGATGAAGGCCCTGTTCGAGGCGTACCAGCAGCACTGCGGGCTGGAGCCGGGGGAATCCGGCGCCTCCGGGAGCTGATCCGGAGGCACGGCAGGGCGCTCGAGGCCGACCTCAGGCGCGAGTACGGCGTCAGGCTGCGGCACCTCTTCACCGGGGAGCTGACCTGGCGGGAACTAGTCAGCCTGGTCGCGGGCCTGTCGCCGCAGGCCGCGGTGCGCACGGCGATACGGGGCGGCACACCGGAGCCGAGCGGCGAGGAGATCCTCCTGGCTGATGTCTTCGACGCGGTCGCCACCGCCGACTGGCACTTCGTGACGGCCAACAGCGACGAGAAGAAGCCCAAGCCGAAACCCCCGAAGCGCTATCCGCGCTGGTGGGAGCAGGCAGACCAGCAAGCCCGTAAGAAGGCGCCGTCCCCAGAGCGGGTTGCCCGCATTGAGGACGCACGACGACGACAGCACGAGCGGCGCGAGGCCATCCGGCGCGGCGCCATCGCCTAGCACCAGGAGGTGGCCCGTGCCGAACGTCGGCTACGCAACGATCCAGATCATCCCATCAGTACGGGGCATCTCCGACGAGCTGCGGCGCCAGCTCGTCGGGCCGTCGGCTGACGCTGCCGAGGCTGCCGGACAGGAGTCGGGGAGCCGTTTCAGCGACCGGTGGAAGGCCGGCCTGGCGGCAGCCGGTGCCGCGGCGGGCGCCGTGCTCGTCGCGGCCACGGTTTCGGCGGTGGAGAAGGAGAAGATCAGCGATCGGCTGTCTGCCCAGCTGGGCTTGTCCGGCAAGGGCGCCAAGGATGCTGGCAAGGTCGCTGGCACCCTGTACTCGAAGGCAGTGGTGGACAGCTTCGAGGATGGCGCCGCCGCGGTTCGCGCGGTCATGGGATCGGGCCTGATCCCGGAGAAGGCCACGACGAAGGCCATCGAGTCGATCACCGCGAAGGTCGCCGACCTCGCCGGCACCTTCGATCAGGACCTGACGGGCACCGCGAACGCCGCGTCGCAGATGATCCGCACGGGCCTGGCCAAGGACGGCGCGCAGGCGCTGGACCTCCTGACCCGGGGCTTTCAGTCATCGGCTGACAAGGCCGGTGACCTCGTCGACACGATGAACGAGTACGGCACGCAGTTCCGCAAGGCGGGCCTGGACGGCGCCACATCGATCGGGTTGCTCAACCAGGCGATCCGCGCCGGCGCCCGTGACGCTGACGTCGCCGCAGACGCCATCAAGGAGTTCTCCCTCCGAGCGATCGACGGTTCGGAGTCGACCTCGGACGGATTCAAGGCACTCGGCCTGAACGCCGACGACATGGCCAAGAAGTTCGCCCAGGGCGGCACCGCGGCCAACGGTGTCCTTGACCTCACGCTGCAGAAGCTGCGAGGCATCAAGGATCCCGTCAAGCAGAGCCAGACCGCCGTGGCCCTGTTCGGAACCCAGGCAGAGGACCTCGGCGCGGCGTTGCTGGCCATGGATCCCTCCACGGCCGCCGCCAACCTCGGCAAGGTGGCGGGCGCAGCGAAACAGGTCGGGGACACGATCCGAGGCAACACCAGTACCCAACTGGCGGTCCTGCAGCGGCAGATCAGCGGGGCCTTCGGCGTGGTCATCACCAGCGTGGTCCTGCCCGCCCTGAACAGCTTCATCGCCGGGGTGAGGCGTATCGACGACGTTGTCAGCGCAGTCGTTGGCTGGTTCCGCGAGTGGGGGATCTGGCTTGCTCCCCTGGGCATCCTCATCGCCGGCATCACGCTGACCATGACGGCCCAGGCCATAGCGGTCGGCGCGGTCACGGCTGTGTTCAGTGTGTACAGGGCGGCCATCCTGGCGTGGGCCGCTGTCCAGCGCGGCGCCATCGCCGTGCAGGCCGCATTCAACGCGGTCCTCTCAGCGAACCCCATCGGACTCGTCGTCACCGCGCTGCTCGCCCTCGGTACCGCCGTGTACATCGCCTGGCAGCGCAGCGAGACGTTCCGGAACGTGGTCATGGCCGCTTGGGAAGGCATCCAGGTGGCTGCTTCATACGCCTGGAACAGCATCCTCAAGCCCGCCTTCGCCGGCTTCATGACCGGGTTGCGTGCTATCGGGGACGCGGCGATGTGGTTGTGGACGAATGCGATACAGCCCGCCTTCGGATTCATCTCCACTGCCGCCCGGATTCTGGCAACCATTATCACCATCGTTGTTGGCGGGCCGATCTATCTGGCTTTCCTGCTCATCGCGACGACCGCTACATGGCTGTGGCAGTCCGTCCTTTCGCCAGTGTTCTCCGCGATCGGCACGGCTGCCATGTGGCTGTGGACCAATGCTCTGAAGCCCGCATTCGATTCCGCCATGGCCATCTTCAGGGCGGTCGGGGCTGTCGCCATGTGGCTGTGGACCAACGTCATCACACCGGCCTTCAACGGTCTCGTGACCATCTTCCGCGGCGCTGGCGCAGTCGTCCTATGGCTTTGGAACAACGCCGTCAAGCCGGGATTCGAGAACATCGCCGCCAAGGCAAAGTGGCTGTGGTCCAACGCCATCAAGCCCGCGTTTGACGGTATCGTCGCTGGCATCCGCGGCGTCTCAACGGTGCTCAACTGGCTGTGGACCAACGTGGTATCCCCAGTGTTCGTCTGGATCGGAGACAAAGCGAAGTGGCTGTGGGAGAAGGCCCTCAAGCCGGCCTTCGACTTCGCCATGGACGGGGTGAAGAAGGTCGGCGAGTCCTTCGAGGACGCGAAGGACTTCATCGGCCGGGCCTGGTCCAAGCTGGAGGAGATCGCCCGTAAGCCGGTGAAGTTCCTGATCGAGACGGTCTACAACAAGGGCATCGTCCCCGTCTGGAACAAGGTGGCGAGCGCTTTCGGCGCACCCGAGCTGCGGGAGATGCGCATCCCCAAGGGCTTCGCCACAGGCGGAGTCCTGCCGGGCTACACGCCGGGACGGGACGTGCACCTGGCGGCCCTCTCTGGTGGTGAGGCCGTGATGCGGCCGGAGTGGACGCGCGCGGTCGGCCCCGGCTACGTCCACGCGATGAACGCAGCCGCACGCCGCGGCGGCGTGGGCGGCGTGCAGCGCGCCCTGCATCTGCCGGCCTTCGCGGACGGAGGCATCTTCGACTGGATCGGCAAGAAGGTCGCCGGAGCCGGCAGCGCGGCGTGGGACGGCGTCAAGGCGGGCGCTTCCTGGTTGGCGGACACCATCGAGGCGTCTGCCCGTGCGGGGCTGAACGCGGTGGTGGACCCGCTGCTGCGGCTGCTGCCGACGACCGGGTTCGGCGGGGTTATCCGCCGCATCCCAGGCAAGATCCTCGACAGCATCTTCGGCTTCAGCAAGCGCGCCGACGAGAAGGGCGGCAGTGGGCTGGGCGACATCGGCGGGGTAATCCCGACCGGTCGACGGCACGCCATCATCTCGCAGGCTCTCGCCGCGGCGGGGGTGCCGCCGCCGGGCACCATGGCGCAGTGGCTCGCCGGCATGAACACCCTGATCACCCGTGAGTCGGGGTGGAACCCGCGGGCCACCAACCGGTGGGACATCAACGCCAAGAACGGCGTCCCGTCGCAGGGCTTGGCGCAGACGATCCCGCCCACGTGGGCAGCGCACGTGCCGGCGTCGCTCAGGTCGCGCGGCATCCTCGACCCGGTTGGCAACGTGGCGGCTGCCATCCGCTACATCGTGGCCCGGTACGGGAACATCACGCGGGTGCAGCAGGCGAACGCCAACTTGCCGCCGAAGGGCTACGACCAGGGCGGATGGCTCATGCCTGGCGTGACAGCAGCGGTGAACGCGACAGGCCGGCCGGAAGCCGTCCTCACCGCACGGCAGTGGCAGGTAGCGCAAGCCGCGCTCACCCGCCCTGCGGGCAGCCTCCAGCCGGGGGACTCGCTGCTGCTGGTGGTCGACGGGCAGGAGTTCCGCGCCTATGTCGACGACCGGGCCGACGGCCGCGTGGTTGCCGGCATGCAGTCCCTCCGCTCCGCTCTCAGCACTCCGCGAAGGAGGTGACCTGTGGCGATCCCCGGCAACATGCTGTCGCTGGCGACGGAGATGATCGATCCGGCGATCAGCAACTGGACGGCCCTGACGAACTGCACGCTCTCCAAGGGCACGGGCGGCCGGAACGGCGACGGGACGCTGCGGCTCACGAGCAGCGCGGCGGGGGAGATGCAGGCCCGCACGGCTGCTCCGTACCAGATCACGTCTGGCACGGAGTATCAGGCGTTCTGCGACGCCAGCGGTGCGACGGTGCCGGAGCGGATCGGGCTGCGCTGGCTGAATGCGTCGTGGGCGACGATATCGACGTCGTGGTCGGTGGTCACGTCGTCGGCTTCCTCGTCGTGGCACCGCATCAGCGTCGCGGACGTCGCCCCGTCTGGGGCGGCGTTCGTGCACGTGGTGGTGTCGGCGATGACCCCGGCCTCGGCCGGGGTGGTCAGCAACTTCGAGAACTTCTTTCTCGGCCTGCCGATCAGGACGGTCGGTAACCTGCTGACGTTCGACGCCGAGTCGCTCGAGCGGGACCTGAGCGGCTGGACCGTGGAGTCGAACGGGACGCTGGCCCGGCAGGTGCCGATGCTGCAGTGGTCGGTCGACTTCTACCTGGGCGGCGGGCACATGGCTGCCCTGACGGTCACGGCCGCCGGCAACGCGTCGATCCGCACGACGGAGAAGCCGAGCGCCTCGCCGGGCGTGGAGTACGTGGCCTACGCGTACCTCAACCCCCCGACGAGCGGGTCGACGACGTGGGTGGAGCTCCGGTTCTACGACGCGTCGGATGTGCAGCTGCAGGCGACACGGGCGAACCTGGCGGCGCCGGGCACCGGCTACTACCGGCAGAGGGTCTCCGATGTGGCGCCTGCTGGGACGGCGTATGCGGTCCTCGCCGCGGGCATCACCGGCGCGTCCGCGGGCCAGGTGGTGCGGGTGGACGGGGCGGTCATCGCCGCAGCCACCCCGCTGCGCGAAGGCTCCGTCGTCCCCTACTCGCAGGCGTCGTTCGAGCGGGACACCGGCGCATGGACGGTGGTGTCGGGCGTGGCAACCCTGGCCCGGCTCACCCCGTGGGGCACGGACGGGCTCGAGGGCTCCTACGCGCTGGCGATCTCCTCGGCGACCGCCACGACCAGCGTCATCCGCTCCCAGAGATTCCCACTCGGCGACGGAGCACCCGGCAAGACCTTCACCGGCGAGTACGGGATGAGGGTCACGGCGGGAGGGTGGACGCTGACGCGGACGATTCGCTGGTACGACGCCGCTGACACGGAGATCGGCACCATCTCGACACCCGCCTCGGCCGTGCCGACCCCTGACTGGTGGTACCTGACCGTCGTCGGCTCGGCACCCGCGGGGGCAACGCAGGCGGCGATTGAGTGGACCCTGGCTGCGACCTCGGCGTCGTCCGTGCTGCGCGTCGACCGGGTCGCTCTGTTCGAGTCGCTGCCCATCGTGGAGATCAGCGCCGACGACGGCGGTGCCTTCGTCACGGTGACGCTGCGGGAGCTGACCGCCGGGCACACGATCACCGTGTGGCGGGTGGGCCCAGACGGGTCCCGCACCCTCGTCCGCGGCGCCGGCGGCCTCATCGACGGCACGACCCTCACGTCGGACGTCCTGGTCATCGAGGACTACGAGGCGCCGCTCGGCGTGCCGGTCTACTACTACGCCGAGGCCCTCAACGGCTCCGGCGTGTTGTCAGCGTCGCGCCAGTCCGGCACGGTCACTCTGGATCCGGGGGATCCGCAGTACGCGTGGCTGAAGGACCCCGGAAACCCTCAGCGCAACGCGCGGGTCATGGTGGCGCGGGGCCCGGACTGGCAGCGGCCGATCCAGCAGGTCGAGCACCGCGTCCGCGGGCGCCGCAACAGCATCGTCCTGTCGGATACGCGCGGTGGGCTGGAGGGCGACCTCGTCATCTACACCGCCACGGACGATGAGCGTGAGGCTCTGCACTGGCTCCTCGACTCCGGGAACGTCCTGCTGTGGCAGGCGGCGCCGGGTCATGGCGTGAGCGACATGTACGTCGCGGTCGGGCAGATCACCGAGGCCCGCGGCGGCGGGGTGGCGACGGACCCGTGGCGGACGTGGACGCTGCCGCTGCGGCAGGTGGACATGCCCACCACGATCGGGGTGGCCGGCTCGGCGTCCCGCACCTGGCAGGACATCCTCACCGAGCATGCCACCTGGGCTGACGTCCTCGCCTCCTACGCCACGTGGGAGGACGTCCTGTTCAACCGGAGGCTGTAGATGTATCCGGTCTCCCCGCGGTTCCTGCAGGCCATCCTCCAGAGCCACACCCCTGTCACCGAGGTCAAACTCTTCCGGACGGACGGGGGAGTGGAGACGCTCGAGCACATCGGCGGCAGCGTCAGCGTGGACCGGGGCAGCACCGTGCACCGCACCTGCACTGTCCAGGTCGCCGACACCAGCCTGATCCCGCGCACCCCCACCGACAGGCTCGCGATCTACGGAGCCAGGCTGCACATCAGCCGCGGCGTCGACTACGGCAACGGCGACCGCGAGCTGGTCCCGCTCGGTGTGTTCCGCGTGGATGAGGTGTCCGGTGATGTCGACGCAGGGCCTGTGACGATCAGCGGCAAGTCGCTCGAGTGCGCGGTTGCCGACGATCGGTTCACCGCCCCGTACCGGGCGACCGGCACCGCGGTCAGCGCGGTGACGACGCTGCTCCGACGGTCCATCCCCGACGCCGTCCTCGACTCGTCGGCTGTGGCGGATGCTCCGATCGGGCCCCGCACGTGGGATGTCGAGGGAGACCCGTGGACAGCGGTCGCGGAGGTCGCGTCCGCGGTCGGCGCCGAGGTGTACGCCACCCCGGACGGCCAGTTCGCCATGGCCCCGCTGCCGGACCTGGCGACGGCACTGCCGGTGTGGACGATCTCAGCGGGGGAGGGCGGCGCCTACATCCAGGCCAGCCGCGGCATGTCCGTCGACGGCGTCCGCAACGGATGGCTGATCAGGGGGGAGAACACGGAGACGAACGTTGCGCCGGTCAGCGCCCTCGTCGTCGACACCGACCCGACATCACCCACCTACTGGTCTGGCCCATTCGGCCACCGGCCGGGCTTCTACTCCTCACCGACGATCACCACGCTCGCCGCGGCCACGCTCGCCGGGCAGCTCAAGCTCCGGGCCGGCATCGCACCCAACGCCTCCGCAGACCTCACTGCGCTCGCCAACCCGGCCCTGGAGACCGGTGACGTGCTGCGCGTCGTCTACCCGGACGGCACCGCCGAGCTGCACCAGGTCGCGTCGTTCTCCATCGACCTCGACCTCGGCGGCGCGTTCACCCTCCAGACGATCGCCGCGAAGGAGGGCACATGACGTCGCTCGCCCGGCAACTCGCCGACGCGGTCCGCGGGCAGGCCGTCCATGCCGGGACGGCGGAGCCGGCAATCCGCGGGGCGAACTGGCGCCTCGCCACGGTGGCGAGCGTCAGCACGGACGGCACCATCACCACCACCGACGGAATTGTCGCCCGCCGCACCGCCGACTACCTCGGCGCCGCCGCGGGACAGGTCGTCCGCGTCGGCGAGTCCAGCACCGGCAACTGGATCAGCGACGGGCCCCTCGGCACAGGCTCGGGCGCTTGGACGGGCATTCCACTCACCAGCGGCTGGACCGCGACGGCCGGCTACTACACGCCCGCCTACCAGCTCCTCGGCGACGGCACCGCCAGCCTCAGCGGCATGGCGTCCATGTCCGGCTCCCTCGCCGCCGGCACGACCGTCGCCACCCTGCCCGCCGAGGCCCGGCCCGCATCCCGCGTGAGGGCGACGGTGCAGGTCGCTGCCGCTGCCGGGGTCGGCTACTACGGCGTCATGACCATCCAGCCTGACGGAACGATCATCCTCGGGGACTTCGATGCCGCCCTGCCCGGCACCGGCAGCAAGTACGCCCAGTTCGACGTGTTCGGCCGCTACCGGCTGACCTGACAGAGGGGAGGCCGCGTGGCCACCACCGACTCATACGGCCAGGGCGTCAGCATCTCGTCCCTCACCGACAAGCCCGACGCCGAGACGCTGGCCAAGAACATCGCCAACGGCATCGCCAGCCGGTCCGTGCTGCGCTTCGCGTCCGCCGCCGCCCGCACAGCGGCCCTCGCCGGCGAGGGCGCCCCCGTCGAGGGCATGCTCTCCTACCTCGCCGACACCAACCTCATCTACACCTACACAGGCTCCACCTGGCGGCTCGTCGCGCCGCTCCTGCAGTACGGCAGCGTCAACGTGAGCTTCACCAACAAAGACCAGCACCTCGGGAACTTGGTGACCTTCCCGATCCCTTACTCCACCAACCCGATCGTTGGAGTGGAGATCCACTCAACCGCCGGTGCAGCGTCCCGATGGACATCGAAGCCTGGTGACGTCACCCTGACGACGTTCCGGCCGTTCCTGCAGTCCGGGCAGGACGGCGCCCTCGCCACCTGGGACAACATCCAACTCTTCTGGTGGGCCATCGGCACCTGACCTGCCCCGTCTACGACGCCCCGAGCCGCCTGGCCGGGGCTTTTCTCATGCTCTGGAGCACTCTTGTCTGACCCCGTACCCCTGGCCACCGGCCGCGCGCTGTTCTTCTACACCCCGCACCAGGACGACGAGTCCCTGTGGGCCGGGCAGATCCTCGCCCACCATGCCCTCGTCGGCCGCGAGGTCCACATCGTGCTCGGCTCGGACGGGTCCACCAGCACGATCCGGCACGCCCTCAACGGCATCGAGTCGAACGGCTGGTGGGGCGGCAGCCACTACCCGCAGCGGGAGGGCATACCGGCTCCGCTGGACTACACCGCGTTCGCCGAGGCCCGCGACCGGGAACTCCTCCAGGCCGCCGTCCAGCTCGGCGTGCCGCGCGAACGGGTCCACCTACGCGTCGGGCAGCGGTCCTCCACCATCACCGTCGCCGACGCCGAGCGGCTCATCCTCCAGCACGAGGCGCTCCACCCCGGAGCCGGCCACTACACGACGCACTGGACCGACCCGGACCCCACCCACGCCGCGCTCGGCACCGCACTGCGGAACCTGAAGCTGGCCGGGCGGGTCACCGACGCCCGCTGGGTCGTGCGCCGCTCCCAGATCGGCACCGTCGCTGGCGCCGTCCAGTACGACGCGGGCACCTACGCGGCGACCGCCCGCCAGATGGCCAAGGCCGCCTGCCGCTGCTACGGCGCCTGGCACCCGCCCGAGTCCTACGCCATCGGCCGCCACTCGGTGCCGGCCGACCTCGACTGGGCCGAGTCCGGCGCCGCCAACGTCATCGTCAAGAACCCCTGATCGGAGGCGGCCGTGGCCTGGTACCCCGGAGCCCAGCGCATGGAGCTCCAACCGGAGTCGGACGCACAGCCAACAATCCGGCCTACGCAGTTCATCGTCCACTCGATCGTCGCCCCCTGGTCGCCGCGCCGCACCTACGAGTACTGGCGCGACTCGACGAACCTCGAGTCGCACTTCGGGCTCGGGTACGACGGCGACCTGGCCCAGTACATCGGCACCGAGACCCGCGCCGACGCCAACGCGGCAGCAAACCGGCGGCCGGACGGCACCGGCGCCGTGTCCATCGAGACCGCGTCCAACACTGCCGCGAGCGACCCGTGGACCGCACAGCAGGTCGAGCAGCTGATCCGGCTCGGCGTGTGGCTCCACCAGCAGCACAAGCTCCCGCTGCGGATCTGCCGCACCCACGACGACCCCGGCTACGGCTACCACCGACTCCACTCCCAGTGGGCTGTCTCGGGCACCGCATGCCCTGGCGATGCCCGCGTCCGCCAGTTCCGCGAGGTCGTCTTCCCCGGCATCGTCGCCCGGGCCACCGGCCAGACCAGCACAGCCCCCAAGGAGGACGACATGGCCGCAGTCGACGTCTGGGCCTACAAGAACACCAAGATCGAGACGCGGGACGCCTACGAGATCCTGCGCAGCACCAACCGCACCGTCGAGGCCCTCCGCCAGCAGGTCACCGCGCAGACCGCAGCCATCCAGGCCATCGCCGCACAGCTCGGCGACGACGTCGACACCGACACCGTCGTCGCCGCCGTCCAGCAGGCCATCCGAGACGCCGTCATCCGCGTCGACGTCGACATCACCGGCACCCAGGAAGCGTGATCATCCATGAAGATCTTCGGCCGCGAGCCGGCGCTCATCATCGCCACCATCAGCGCCGCTCTCTCTCTCCTCGTGTCGTTCGGGTTCGGCATGTCCGCCGAGCAGGCCGGCGCCATCGTCGCCGCCATCTCGGCTGCGTTCGCCGCGATCACCGCCGCCGTCACCCGGCCCATCGCCCCCAGCGCGTTCACCGGACTCGTCGCCGCAGGCGTCGCCCTCCTCGCCGCCTACGGGCTCGAGGTGACCGCCGAGACAGTCGGCGCCCTCAACGCGGTCGTGCTCGCGGTGCTCGGCCTCATCACCCGCGGCCAGGTCGCCCCAGCCAGCCGCACCCACACCCTCACGGGGGTGTGATGACCTGCCGTGCGTCCCGGTGGGCACTCAAGCTGCTGGGGCGCCGCGGCGTCTTCCTCCTCATCCTCGGCATCGGCAAGACGTGCTGGGGCGTCTCATTCCTCGTCGACCCGCCCGAGCCCACCGGCCTACAGCTCCTCACCAGCATGTGCGGACTGCGGCAGTGGTCATGGCTCTGGATCACGGCAGGACTCGTCACCATCGCCAGCGCGTTCCTCCGCATCGGCCGCGACCGCATCGGATTCATCGCCGCCCTCATCCCACCCACCGTGTGGGCCGTGGCCTACCTGGCGGCCGTCATCGTCGGCGACTACTCGCGTGGCCTGTGGGTCGCCATCTGGTACCTGACCTCCCACGTGGGAGTCATCATGTGGGCGGCCACGGTGCCCGAGTACTCGGTGCCTCCAGCGCGGCCTGCCCGGAGAGGCAAGGGCGCATGACTATTGCCGAATGGGCGGCCATCATCACCGCGGCCGGCAGCGTGCTCGGAGGGGGCGGCTGGTTCGTCGCCAAGTCCACCCGTGACGCCGCCAAAGCCACCGCTGCGGCGACGGAGGCCGCCGCCCGCGCCAATGCCGCACCGGCCCAGCAGCAGGCGAACCTCGCCGTGCTGGAGGCCACGGTGCGGCGCGTGGACGAGGAGAACGGGCAACTACGGGGGAGGGTGCTGCGGCTCGAGTCCGTGGTGCGGGCGTTCTCCTGGACCGTGGACGAGCTGTATCGGTGGGCCCGCCAGCCAGTCGGCGCACCGCCGGACCCGCACCCGCTGGTCGACGAGTACAACCGGACGGGGGTGTGATGGAACGTCCCGCAGAGCAGCGCATCGACCCTGGTCTGGCGGACCTCGGCACACAGGTAGAGCTGGGGTGGCAGCCGCCGCCCAGCCGGCCGCCCGGTTCACCGGCCCCATCCGCGGCTGCGAGGCCGGGCACCGCGCCCGCGTCGGCCAGCCCGGCGCAAGCGGCCTTGAACACGCTCGCGCTCGACGGCGCCCTGCTGGAGGCGGGCATCCCCGCGACGGCCGCCGACCAGGATGCTGTGCAGCGCCTCGCCCAGCTCGACCAGACCACCGTCGCCACCATCGCCGCCTGGATCAAGCACGGCAAGAGGGAGAAGTAGCAGCGCCCCACCGCAGATGCGGTGGGGCGCTTCGTCGTGTCTGCGTATTCCCAGGACGTAGGGCAACTCTATGGTTGATAATGACAGTTATCCCATACAAGGAGGATGGTCTTCATGACTGCCAAGCCCAGCAAGCCGTGGCGCGTGATCCTCAGCGGTGGCCCTGCCGACCTGATTCGATCGGCCAGCGAGACCGCGCACACCAGCGAGACCAAGGCGTACTCGTTCCTGCGAGAGAAGCTCGGTGGTGGCGACGCCACCACCGCGAAGATCATGCAGTGGGAGGGCGGCCGGTGGTGGCACTTCGAGACCGTTACCGCTGACGAAATTCAGGCCGCCCAGCGGTGACCGCCCTCGTTCCACGCCCGTCGGCGGAGCTGTCGACCGACCGGCACGACCCCCGCGACGACTGGCCGGACGAAGCCCGCCAACTCGCCGACCACCTCACCGACGTCTACGGCGACCGCGACCCGCTCCCCACCATCGCCGGAGGATGGATCGCCCGCCAGAAGTCCCGCCACACCCGGCGCGCCTACGTCCGGACGTTCAGGGCGTGGGAGGAGTACGCCCGATCCACCGGCATCCACCCGCTCCAGGCCAAGCTGCCGCTCGCCGACGCCTACGCCAAGCACCTCGCCAAGACCCTCACCCGCAACGGACGGCCGCCAGCCGAGACCACGCAGGCCCAAGCCCTCGCCGCGGCCGGGAGCTTCTACACCTACGCCGCCCGGCTCGGCGCCGTCGACTCCGACCCGTTCGCCGGCGTCAACCGGCCCTACGTCGACCCCGACTACTCGCCCACCGAAGGCATGACCGAGCAAGAGACGATGCGGCTCATCGAGACCGCGCGCGGCTGGGCGCCCCGCTCCAACGCCCTCGTCACGCTCCTCTACCTCACCGGTGCTCGCGTCGATGAACTCCTCTCCCTCAATGCCAACCAGCTGGGCTACGACCGCGGTCATCGCACCCTGCCCCTCACCCAGAAGGGCGGCAAGAAGCGACCCGCGCCCGTCCCGCCGCTCGCCCTCGACGCGCTCCTCGCCTACCTCGGCGACCGCCAGGACGGCCCCCTCTTCACCACCGAGGCCGGGCGGCGCTGGACCCAGCCGGAAGTCTGGAAGCATCTCCGCGTCCTCGCCCGCCGCGCCGGCATCCCCCAGGCCGCCACCATCAAGCCCCACACGCTGCGGCACCAGTTCATCACCGACAACCTCGCCAACGGCGTCCCACTCCAGGACGTCCAGGACGCCGTCTCCCACTCCGACCCGCGCACCACCCAGCGGTACAACCGGCGCCGCCGCCAGCTCGACAACCACCCCGCCTACGCACTCGCCGCCCGGCTCGCCGAACGGCTCCGACCTGAGGGGGAAACGGAATGACTATGGACTTCCGTCCCACTGGTGAGCCCCACTGCTACGACCTGTACGAGGAAGACGAGAAGATCGGCGAGCTGCGGTACACCCCGTCTGACGCGGTGCTCGAGCCCTACTGGTCCACCGAGCTGTGGAGCCAGATGGGGACGGGAAAGACCTGGTTCACGGATATCGCCGAGAGCCACGAGCAGGCACAACGGCATGCCCTTGAGCTGTATGCCGAGCTCGTGGCCGAGCGACGTGAACTGAACAAGGGGCCCCGATACCGCGACATCAGCACCCCACAGGGCGGCCAGCCGCGGTGGCGTAGGCGATAAGGGAACGTTGTGCGCCGCTGCGGCGGGAGGGTGGAACGATTCCGGCCACGCCTCTACCTTCGCGGCTGGATCGGGTGCATGATTCGGGTGTGGCGCCGCCCCCACCGACCCCCTTGGTGGGCGACCCTTCGGCCCCGCCCTCGTGCTGCCGCGCGGGCGGGGCCGCGCCATCCCTCCCGGCCTCCCCACGGGAGGGACGGCGCGCGTCCGCACAGACAACGAAGCCCCCTGCTGGCCCGCCCGGTGTACGGCGAACGGGCGGGCCCGGCGCCCGGTGTTCACCGCCGCAGGACGTGCACCAGCTTGCCCGGATCGAGGAGGGGCGCCCCGTCCGGGCCCTTGACGTGGCTGTCGATCCAGATCGGCCGGTGCGCGCCGCGCGAGGGGTACCAGTGCTGCCGCCAGTGCCCGCGCACGATCCACCGGTGCCGGTAGCCGCGGCCGGCGTCCTCGCCCGGCCCGTCGTCCTGCCGCGGCACACCCCGATGCCGTAGCTGCACGTACCGGACCGCGGTCAACAGGCCGGGGTCGAGGCGGCGGATGTGCCGGACCGCGGAGCGGGGCGCCTCCTGGCGTTCCTCCCGGATCAGGGTCTGGCCCATCAGCAGCCACGTGACCACCAGCGCCCGTTCCGCCTGCTCCTGCCGGTCGGAGGAACGCGTGTGGTCCTCCAGCTCGGCCATCGTCATGGTGCTGGTGTCCTCGGGGGTGGTGGCCAGCCAGCCCGGGACATGGCCGAACGGAAGCTGCGACGAGGCCATGCACACCAGGGCCTGGGGGTGACGCATCCGCAGCAGGCGTACCTCCTCGCCGGTCAGCTGCCTCACTCCACCGTCGGGGTTGCCCTGGGCCATGAACGCCAGCCAGTCCTCCCGTCCCGCCCAGGTCCGGACGTGGACGGCGCCGCCGTGGACGGCCCAGGTGACGGCGACGATCGGGCAGCCGGTGGTCTCGTCGCTCTCGTAGGTGCCGGTGACCGGCTCCTCCCACAGCAGCAGGCCGTGCGGGGCGGGCAGATCCTCGGCGTGGAGGCGGTAGGCGGGCAGGGCCAGGCCGGCGGAGACGGCCAGGCGGGTCATGTCGGTGGAGACGCAGAACAGCTCGGCGGCGCGCAGCGCGGTCGCCCAGTGGTGGGCGGCGGCCCGTTCGCTGGCGGCGGTGGCCGGGTCGAACCCGCGTGCCCAGGTCGCGGGCCCGCCGTGGGGGCTGTCGTCGTCGAGCCACTGGGCGAGTTCGGCGCGGATCTCCGGCAACTGCCGGGCGGTCAGGAGCGGCTTTCCCACAGGGGTCCTCCGGGTTGCGGTACGGCGTCGCCCCCGACCGTAGAGGGTCGGGGGCGAGCGGGGGTGGGGTGTTTCAGACGGTGGGGGTGTCCTTGGGCGGTCGGCCGCCGCCGACGCCCTTTCCGGGGCGGGCGGCGAGCGCCTCGCGGACGTCACCGGCCCGGAAGTAGGCCCGCGGCCGGCCGGTGCCCGGGTCCTTCAGGTAGATCATGGGCTTGACCCCGAGGCGGGACATGGCCTTGGAGGCGGCCTTCGCCGGGTCCTTCGCGCTGGACTTCATCTCGTACCGGCCGACGGATTCCAGGGTGAGCGGGTCGTTGCGGTCCACGATCGGTCCGAGGTCGATGTCCTCGACCATCGCCTTGAAGTCGAGGTAGCCGTCCTCGTCGGTGGGGTAGCCGTCGAACTCGTCGTCGGCCGGGTAGGCGGGGCCGATGAACTCGTCCCCGCACAGGGAGACGCTCGGCGGGAGGGCCTCGTTGATCGCGTCGCGGTACTCGCGCTGCATCTGCTCCAGCGCGCCGGTGTCCTGGATCAGCTGGCGCCAGTCGTCGTCGCCGCCGTTGATGTAGTCGATGACGTCGGCGTCGGGGCTGGTGCTGTAGGGGGCGACGCGGTTGCACCAGGTGCCGTAGGTGGTCGTGGTGGTCATGGTGGGGTCCTTTCGGGTGGGTTAGAGGGCGGCGACGGCGGTACGGAGGGCAGCGAAGATCCTCGTGGCGATCTCGTCGCGGTCGAGGGAGCGGGGGGTGCCCCAGCCCCACTTGATGTGGACCTTGCCGTCGGCGGCGTCGAAGTAGACCTTGTCAACGGCCGTGGCGAGCCGGCCGCCCTCGGCGTTGGAGACCTTCTCGTCGTCCAGCCAGGCGCCGGAGATGCTGCCGGACTTGTAGTGGTCCAGCTCCAGTCCCGGGACGGTCTCGAATGCGTTGAGGTAGACGCGGTCCATGCCGTTCTTCTGCCAGCGCCGGCCGCCGATCGCGGTCATCGTCTCGATGGTGAGGGCGACCTGCTGGGCCTTGCGGGCCTTGCGGCGGGCGCCGATCTCGATGCGGCGGGCGAGGGAGGCGGTGTCGATGACCCACTTGCCGGCGACCTTGGCGGCGGCGACGGCGCCGATGCGGCACCAGGTGCGGATGGTGGCGACGGTGACCTTGGCCTGGGTGGCGGCGGTGGTGGTGTTCATCGTGGGCTCCTCTCCCTCTCGACACCCCTAACTATGCCGTATGTACGGCATAGTTTCAAGAGGGGGAGGCGAAGAACGTTCCCTCAACCCTCCGAAGCCCCTCACGCCTCGCCCTAGCCAGCAGCACGCCAGCGCTACCCCGCGTCGAGGATGCCGAGCTCCGTGTCCGGCCTGCACACCTCGCACGCCGCGACACCCTCCGCCAGCGCCTGCCGGGCTGTCGCCTCCGAGACGCCCGGCGCTTTGCGGGCGAGGCCGCAGTCGCCGAGGTGGACTTTGACGGGGGTGCGGCCGGCGTCGAGGCCGCGCTGGATCCGGTAGTCCGGCTCGGGCGCCGGGACGGCGCGCTGCCGGGCGGCCTGCTCGGCACGGAGCTGGGTGATCCGCGCGTCGACCTGCGCGAGGGTGAGCTGCAGCCACGTGCGCAGCACCTCGAGACGGGGTAGGTCGGGTGGCAGCTCGGACATGCGTTCGATTGTAGTCGCGGGCGCCCGTCGACTGCCCCAAGGGGGTGGCGGCCGAGGGCGTCGAGCCGCCCACCTGCTCCGATGCTGCACGTCACGGCAAGGGGCCGCAGGTGTGCGCAACAGGGTCGGCTGCCCGCGATGTCATGCGTCAAACGCGCGATAGATAGTTACGCAAGCGGGTTGCATGTTCGAATCTGATCGATGCATGCTCGCCACACGCGTCATGCCCCTGGCGAGATTCTGACTAGCCACCGATCCATGGGTAGCACTAGGTCAGCCGTCTCAGTGGGTGTGCCGTGGTCGTCGAGGCGTGTCCGCATGAGTAGGAAGGCAGGCGTATCCACCGTGAGGCCCAGTGCTGCCGCGTCCTCGTCCGTCACTTGGGTGGTTCCCAGCTCTGCGACGGCGCGGACGTGCCGGCGACGGCGACCTCGCCACCACGTAGTGATGACCATGGCCGACCTCCCGCCCGGGTCGAAGCACTCGACCCGTTCGCAGCGGAGCCGCGTCCCTGGCTCGATGCTAAGGCGGGCGGCCAGGCCGGGGCTCGCCCGACAGGATCGGCTGTCTGTGATCTCCTGGCCGTGTGGCCACGCTGCATCAGGGTTGGTGAGCACGCGCATGGCAGGAGGATGGGCTACGTAGACGGCCCGGCGCCTCTCCCCCTCAAGGGTGCCGGACCGGCGTAGCAGGGCGTAGGCGAGCCTCATCGTCTCGGGGTGGACTCGGTACTCAGCTGCAAGGCGGGTGCGGGATGGTAGCGCGTCACCTACTTGCCATTCGCCAGCTTCGATACGGCGGCGGATGTCGGCGGCGATGCGCCTGAAGGCCGCATCGGCTGGCATCCGGACCCCTGGCCTCGTTCGTGACCTGCTGATCCAGAACTTAAGAGTGACGCCCTTGCCTAGGTATACCTAGCTCGGCGCAGTGAGGGCTCAGGGGGCCTAGCTGCGCCGTGGGGGCTCTGCGCCGCCCGCCCCGCGGTGCTGAGCCTCGGCCTCCGGTCGGGTTGCGACGGAGGTGCGGGCCAGGGCGGGGGCATCCACCCCCCAGGTGGTCCCCGCCCTGGCTTCCCGTGGGAAAGAACTGGGAAACTTCCTGCGTAACTAGCGCTCAACTCTGACTAACTAGAGCCAACTGAAGCGAGTGCGCGACTGATGGTCCGCAGGAGTGGTTCGTCGGTCGCTACTCGGCTGCACCGTCAGCCCGCTGGGGGAGAAGTGGCGACCCAGCGGGCTGACCTGCATCTTCTCAGAGGGCCGCCGCCGCCGGGCGGACCATGTCGCGGACGGTGCGGGCCTTGACGAAGGAGCCCATCGCCGTCATCTCCCACTCGCCGGAGAACTGGCGGATCAGCTTGCACATCATGACGCCCGTCCGCGGCTCGGCGCTCGTCAGGTCGAAGCGGACCAGCTCCTCGCCGGTCGCCGCGTCGAGCAGCCGGCAGTACGCCTTCGCGACCTCCGTGAACTTCTGGCCCGAGAACGAGTTCACCGTGAAGACCAGCCCCGTCGCCTCGGCGGGCAGCCGCCCCAGGTCGACGGTGATGACCTCGTCGTCGCCCGCGCCCTCGCCGGTCAGGTTGTCGCCGGAGTGGCGGATCGCGCCGCCGAGGACGGTGAGCTTGCCGAAGTAGCAGCTGTCGAGGTGGTTGCGCTGCGGGCCGTACGCGATGACGGACGCGTCCAGGTCGATGTCCTTCGCCCGGTACGCGGGCTCCCAGCCGAGGCCCATCTTGACCTGCGTCAGCAGCGGCCGGCCGCCCTTGACCAGGGACACCGTCTGGTTCTTCTGGAGGCTCACCCGGCCCTTGTCCAGGTTGATCTTCCCGGCGCCGGGTGCCGGCGCGGGCGCCGGGGGAGCGGCGGCGGGCGCGGGCGCCGGGGCGGCCCCGGCACGGGAGCGCTCCGGCGGGGCGGGCGGGGCGGGCGGGGCGCTCGGCGCGGCGGGCTGCGGCGGGGCCGGCTGCGGCGGGGCGGCCTGGGGCGCGGCGGGCGCGGGCGGCTCCTCCACGGTCACACCGAAGTCGGTGGCGATGCCCGCGAGCCCGTTCGCGTACCCCTGGCCCACCGCGCGCACCTTCCAGGCGCCGCCCCTGCGGTACACCTCGACCACGACGAGCGCCGTCTCCGTACCGAGCCGGGGCGGGGTGAAGGTGGCGAGGACCGCGCCGGTGGCGGCGTCGCGGACGGTCGCGGTCGGCTCGACGCCCTGGAAGGTCCGGCCCGCCTCGTCGGGGCTGGCCGTGACGACGATCCGCTCGATGTCGGCCGGGACCGCCGCCGTGTCGACCGTGATCGCGTCGGGCGACGCGCCGCCGCCGGACCGGTAGGTGACACCGGGCCCCGCGGGCTGGTTGTAGAAGACGAAGTCGGCGTCGGAACGGACCTTCCCGTGGGCCGTGAGCAGCAGGCCCGAGACGTCGAGCCGGACGGGGGCGGCGACGTCCACCGCCACGCCGGCGGCGGAGAGGGGGATGTTCGAGCCGGGGGTCATAGCTGTCATGACTGCCGTAACGAGCGAGTCGGCTTTACCGTTCCCTTACCCTCCGCCACACCGGTCACAGGACGGCGGCGGCGGCCCGCCCATGCGCCCGGCATATTCTCTCCCCCCGTGACCGCAGGGACCGTTTTCCGCACAAGGGACGTGGAGGAAGCGCGCCGGGAGATCGGCGAGCGCTTCTACTCCACGTTCATGGACGTCGTCGAGGAGCGGGGACGCCGGTTCGACGCCCGTTTCGAGACGGTCCGCCTGGGGCCGCTCGTGGTGGGGGACATGCGGTGCGGCGCCGACGTGCGGCTGCGCTTCGGCGACCTGGGGGCCTACCACGTGAACGTGCCGCTGGCCGGGCGGCTGGAGCTGCGGCAGGGCGCGGGCGACCCCCTGACCGGCACCCCGGAGCGCGGAACGGTGCTGAACCCGGGCGGGCCGGTCGTCGTGGACCGGTGGGCGGGCGACTGCCGGGTCGTCGCCGTCAAGGTGGAGACGGCCGCGCTGCGGCGCAGGCTGGAGGAGCTGCTGGGCCGCACCCCGCCCCGCGCCCTCCTCCTGGAGCCGGCGCTGGACCTGGCGCGCGGGGCGGGCCGGGACTGGGCGGCGCTCGTCCGGCGCCTCGCGCGCGAGGCGGCCGACCCGGCGGGCCTGGTCCAGCACCCGCTGGTCGCCGGGCCGCTGCAGGACGCGCTCCTCACCGGCCTGCTGCTGGCCGCCTCGCACCCGTACCGCGACGAGCTGGCGGCCCCGGCCCGCGCCCTGCGCCCGGCGCCGGTGAAGCGGGTGATGGACGCGGTGCGGGAGCGCCCCGAGCACCCGTACACCGCGACGGAGCTGGCCGGTCTCGCGCGGGTGAGCCCCCGGCGGCTGCAGGAGTCGTTCCGGGCCCACGTGGGCACGACCCCGATGGGGTACGTGCGGGACGTGCGCCTCGGGCGGGTCCGCGACGAGCTGCGGGACGCCGAGCCGGGCAGCGGGCTGACGGTCAGTGAGGTCGCCTGGCGCTGGGGCTTCACCCATCTGGGGCGGTTCGCCGCGCGGTACCGGGAGCGGTTCGGCGAGGCGCCGTCGCAGACCCTGAACGCCCCGCCGCCGGTGCGGTCCTGAACGGACGGCGGGTCGGCGGGTGCGCCCCCGCCGTACGCGCCGCCGGTCCGCCCCGCGTGTGCGCCCCGGCGTGCTTCCGCGCGCCGCGGTGCGCCGCGTTCGGCGGACAGGGGGCCGCGCTCCGCGGACATGTGCCGGTTTGCGTGGGCTTTAGTGTGACTTTGTGACGCTGGCGTACCCGACCCCCGTGGGTAGGCCCGTCCCCGCACAGGCCCGGCCCGGGTCGCCCCCCGTGAGACCGGGCCGGGCCTGTGCCTGCCCGGACCGGTCGCACGGCGGCCGGTGAGGGGCCGTCGGTACGGACGCGCCGTACGGGCCCCGCGCGCGTCAGTACGGCCAGAGCGCGGGCTCGGTGCAGAAGCGGCCGCCCAGGTGGGCGTGGTCCGGATTCGCGTCGTCCAGTTCCCCCAGCTCCCCGACGAGCTTCTCCGCGTACCGCTCCGCGTCGTCCCGCGGGGCGTACCCGAGCGCGCGCGCCGGTTCCAGGTCCCACCACAGCCGCGTGTTGGCCGAGGAGCCGTACACGACGGTGTGCCCCACCTCCTCGGCGGTGAGCGCCGCGTGGAAGAGGCGGGCCGCGTCGCCGGGGCTGAGCCACGTGGACAGCATCCGCACGTCCGTGGGCTCGGGGACGCAGGAGCCGATCCGCACCGAGACGGTCTCCACGCCGTGCAGGTCCCAGTAGAGCTGCGCCAGGTCCTCGCCGAAGCACTTCGACAGGCCGTAGAACGTGTCGGGGCGGTGCGGTGTGCCGACCGGGACGAGCGGGTCGCCGGCGCGGGGGCGCGGGGTGAAGCCGACGGCGTGGTTGCTGGAGGCGGCCACGATCCGGTGGACGCCCTCCGCGCGGGCGGCCTCGTACAGGTGGTACGCGCCCTCCACGTTGGCGCGCAGGACGCGGGGGAAGGGGGCTTCCAGGGAGATGCCCGCGAGGTGGAGGACCGCGTCGGCGCCGCGCACCGCCTCGCGCAGCACGCCCTGGTGGGCCGGGTCGCCGAGATCGGCGGTGAGCGCGTCGGGGGCGCCCTCGACGGGGCGCATGTCCAGCAGGCGCAGCTCGTACCCGTACGCGGGCAGCAGCTCGCGCATGAGGGTGCCGAGGCCGCCGGCGGCGCCGGTCAGCAGGACGGTGCGGGCAGCGGGCATCAGCGACTCCAGGTCGGATGGCGGGCCGGGCGGGCCGGGCGGGCCGGGCGGGCCGTGGCCGGGTGGGCAGTGGCTTGGTGCGGGGCGGGCCGGGTGGGCGGTGGCTTGGTGCGGAGGCGGGTCGGGTGGGCGGTGGTCGGGCGGGGGCCGGGGGTGGGTGGCCGTGCGGGGCGGGGGGGCTTGCGTGGGCGGCCGTGGAGTGGGCGGCCCGTGCGGTGGCCGGCCCTTCATGGTCGGCTGTGTGGACGGTGTTCACATGCGTGGACACGCTAAGGAGGGGGTGCGAGGGCGTCAAGTGCCCGGCCGGCCGGTGGCCTTCGCCTTGACCGGTCCGTTCGGGCGGGCCTAGCGTGCCGGGACTCGGAGGGATGGACGGCGGGGCATGCGGGTGCTTCGGCCCAGGTCCCGCTGACGGCTCTGCCGCTGACAGGCCCTCGCCGGTCGGCCGCCGACGGCCGTCCCGCCGGTCGCCCCCTCGGCGGCCGCCCCGCCGGCCGTCCGCCCGGTCCGCCCGGCCGTCCCGCCCGCCGTCCCCCCCAGCCCGCCCGCCAGCCGTCACCCGGCCGGCCACGCCCAGGGAGCTTCCGTGAACCCACCCCCACCCCCGACCGCGTCCTCGCCCCCGCCGCCCCCGGCGGGCCGCCCCTCCGAGGGCCCGCGCGCCTGCGCCGCACCGCCGAGGGCGTCCGCCTTCCTCTACCCCTGGGACGTCGTCGGCGACCCCGGCGCGCCCGGACGGGTCGCCCGCCTCGGCGTCCGGCAGGTCACGCTGGCCGCCGCGTACCACTCCACCCGCGCCCTGACGCCCCGCCACCCGCGCCACCGGGTCGTCACCGCCGAGTACGCCGCCGTGCTCTACCCGCCGGACCCCGCGCGCTGGGCGGGGCGCCCCCTGCGCCCGTACCCGGCGGGGGAGTGGGCCCCCGGCGACGCGTTCGGCGCGGCGGCGCAGGCGCTGGAGGGCGCCGGGCTGGAGGTGCACAGCTGGGTCGTCCTCGCCCACAACTCCCGGCTCGGCTCCGAGCACCCCGGCACCTGCGTCGTCAACGCCTACGGCGACCGCTACCCGTGGGCGCCCTGCGTCGGCCGGCCCGAGGTGCGCGCGTACCTCGTGGAGCTGGCCGCCGAGGCCGCCGTCCGCCCCGGCGCGCGCGGCACCGAACTGGAGTCCTGCGGCTGGTACGGCGCGGCGCACCTGCACGCCCACGACAAGACCGGCGGGGTCGCCCTCGGGGACGCCGCCCAGTACCTGATGTCGCTCTGCTTCTGCGGGGTGTGCCGGGAGGGGTACGCCGAGGAGGGCGCCGACCCCGGCGAGGTCGCCGCCGCCGTGCGCCGCGCCCTGGAGCCCCTCTGGTCCGGGCGGGCCCCCGACGCGCCCGCGTACGCGGAAGGCTGGCCAGGCGTCGCGGAACTGCTGGGCGCCCCGCTCGCCGCGGCCACCCTCGGCCACCGCCTGCGGGCCGCCCGCGCCCTCCAGGAGGAGGCCGTGGCGGCGGTCCGGGCGGCCGCCCCGCCGGGCTTCCGCGTCCTGCTGCACGCCGACCCCGCCCCGTACCGCACGGGCGCCAACCCCGGAGTGGACCCCGCGCACGTCCTGGGCGTCGCGGACGGGGTGGTCCTGCCCTGCACGGGCGGCGGCGCCGAGGCCGTGCTGCCGCCGTTCGCCCCGCACGCGCGCCCGGACACGACCCTGGCGGCCAACCTCACCGTCGTCGCCGGCATGGGCGGCGCGCCCGCGAGGCTCGCCGAGGACGCCGCGCGGGCCGTCGAGCTCGGCGCCACCGAACTGCGCCTGTACCACGCGGGCCTCGCCTCCGCGGCCGACCTGGAGGCGGTCGCCGCCGCGCTCCGCACCCCCGCCTGACGGTCCGTCGCCTCCTGCGCGCGTCGGCGCGCGCGGCCGACGGGCCCTCAGGCCGACTCCCCGCCGCCCCGGTCGCCCCTCGGGAGACCGGGGCGGGCCAGTTTTGTCAGAAGCGTTGACGAATTCCCGGCGCCCGTCTTACGTTCGTCGCCGTCGTCCTTCGTACGTCATATATGAGACGCGATACGCGAGATATGAGACCCGTATGACCTTCGCCGCCCCCAGTCCCGTCCCCTCCCGCACGCAGTACGTGCTGGAGGCGATCAAGCACGCCATCCTCACCGGCCAGCTCCCGCCCGGCCGGCCGCTGGTGGAGGCGGAGCTGGCGGCGCGGTTCGGGGTGTCGAAGACGCCCGTCCGGGAGGCGCTGAAGACGCTCGCCGGCACCGGGCTCGTCGTCATGAGCCAGTACAAGGGCGTCACGGTCCGTACCGTCGACGCCGCCATGGCCCGCGAGGTGTACGACGTCCGGCTGCTGCTGGAGCCGGAGGCGCTGCGCCGCACCATCGCCCGCCGCGCCTCGCTGGAGGCGGCGGGAGAGGCGCTGGTACGCGCGGACGAGGCGGCCGACCAGGCCGAACGCTCCCTGGCCAACCGCGCGTTCCACCGGGCGCTCTACCTGCCGTGCGGCAACCCGCTGCTGGCCCGGATGCTCGACGAGGTACGGGATCAGGCCGCGCTCGTTTCCACCGTCGCCTGGAGCGCCGACCCGTCCTGGCGGCGCGAGGCCGACGAGCACCGCGAGATCCTGCGCCTCGCCCTGGCCGGTGACGGCGAGGCGGCGGCGCGGGCCCTGCACGAGCACATCGCCCGGTTCGTCCTGCGGGCCTTCCCCGGGGAGCCGGGGGCGGAGCCCGTGCCGGAGCGGGCCGCCGAGGCACCGCACCACCCGTAGACCCGCGGCCCGTCCCGCGGCGACGCACCCAGCGGCGCCGACGGCGGCACCACCCGAAGCCCCACCGCAGCAGCCCCACCCGCAAGACCCCCGAGCACCCCCACCCGCAAGCCCCCGCGCGGCACCACCCGCAAGACCCTCGCGCGGCACCACCCGCGAAGGCCCCCGCGCGGCACCACCCGCACCGCGCGCACCCTCCGTACCACCCGGGGCCGCCCCGGGCTCAAGCCCCGGCCCGGAGCGCCGGCCGGCCCACCCCCGGGAACCCCGGCCGCCCGCCCGCCGCACCCCGGAACGGGCCCCGCGCCCCGGAGCCCCCGGCACCCCCGCACCCGTGACAGTCACCAGAAAGGCCGGTACGCATGGACCACTCCTCGCTGAGGGCGGCACTCGCGGACGTCGTCGCGATCCCCGTGACCCCGTTCGGCGCCGACGGCGGTGTCGACCGGGACACGTACCGCGCCCTGCTGCGCAGGCTGCTCGACGGCGGCGTACGGGCCGTGACCCCCAACGGCAACACCGGCGAGTTCTACACGCTCACGCCCGACGAGCGCCGCCTCGTCACCGAGCTGGCCGTGGCGGAGGCGGGCGAGCGGGCCGCCGTCCTCGTCGGCGTCGGCCACGACGTGCCGACCGCCACGGCCGCCGCCCGGCACGCCCGCGACGCCGGCGCCGCGATGGTCATGGTCCACCAGCCCGTCCACCCCTACGTCTCCCGTGACGGCTGGATCGACTACCACCGCGAGATCGCGGACGCCGTGCCCGAACTGGGCGTCGTCCCCTACATCCGCAACCCGCTCCTCGACGGCGCGGCCGTCGCCCGCCTCGGCGAGCTGTGCCCCAACGTCATCGGCGTCAAGTACGCCGTCCCCGACGCCGCCCGCTTCGCCGCCGTCGCCCGCGACGCCGGGCTCGGCCGGTTCGTGTGGATCGCCGGGCTCGCCGAGCTGTACGCCCCCTCGTACTGGGCGATGGGCGCCACCGGCTTCACCTCCGGGCTGGTCAACGTCTCGCCCGCGGTCTCCCTCACCATGCTCCGCTCGCTGCGCGGCGGCGACTACCCGGCCGCCCTGGAGGTGTGGGAGCGCATCCGCCGCTTCGAGGACCTGCGCGCCGCCGACCAGTCCGCGAACAACGTCACCGTCGTCAAGGAGGCCCTGGCCGCGCTCGGCCTGTGCCGCCGCGACGTCCGCCCGCCGAGCCGGCCGCTGCCCGAGCCGCGCCGTGCCGAGATCGCCGAGATGGTCAAGGAGTGGGACGCATGAGCAGCGCCGAAGCACCCGGTACCGGCACGCCCGGCCCCACCGCCCCCGGCACCGGCACCGGCCCCACCGCCCCCGGCACCGGCACCGGCCCCACCGCCCCCGGCACCGGCACCGGCCCCACCGCCCCCGGCACCGGCACCGGCCCCGCCGCCCCTGACGCGCCCGCCCCCGACCGCGCCGGGCGCCCCCGCGCCCTGCGCAGCCACCAGTGGTACGGCACGGACGGGCTGCGCTCGTTCAGCCACCGCGCCCGCACCCGGCAGCTCGGCTACCTCCCCGAGGAGCACCTGGGCAAACCGGTCGTCGCGATCCTCAACACCTGGTCCGACATCAACCCCTGCCACGTCCACCTCCGCGACCGCGCGCAGGCCGTGAAGCGCGGGGTGTGGCAGGCCGGCGGGTTCCCGCTGGAGTTCCCGGTCTCCACCCTGTCCGAGACCTTCCAGAAGCCCACCCCGATGCTCTACCGCAACCTCCTCGCCATGGAGGCGGAGGAGCTGCTGCGCTCCTACCCGGTGGACGGGGCGGTCCTCCTCGGCGGCTGCGACAAGTCCACGCCCGCCCTCCTCATGGGCGCCGCCTCGGTCGACCTGCCGACCGTCTTCGTCCCGGCCGGGCCGATGCTGCCGGGCCACTGGCGGGGCGAGGTCCTCGGCTCGGGCACGGACATGTGGAAGTACTGGGACGAGAAGCGGGCCGGGCGCATCGGCGACTGCGAGCTGGCCGAACTGGAGAGCGGGCTCGCCCGCTCGCCCGGCCACTGCATGACGATGGGCACCGCGTCCACGCTGACGGCCGCCGCCGAGGCGCTCGGCGTGACCATGCCCGGCGCCTCCTCGATCCCGGCCGTCGACTCCGGCCACGACCGGATGGCCGCCGCCGCCGGACTGCGGATCGTCGAGCTCGTACGGGAGGACCTGCGGCTGTCGCGCATCCTCACCCGCGAGGCGTACGAGGACGCCGTGACGACCGTCCTCGGCCTCGGCGGCTCCACCAACGCGGTCATCCACCTCATCGCCATGGCCGGCCGCTCCGGCGTACGGCTCACGCTGGACGACTTCGACCGGATCGCCCGCACCGTGCCGGTCCTCGCGAACCTCCGCCCCGGCGGGCGGTACCTGATGGAGGACTTCCACTTCGCGGGCGGCCTGCCCGGCTTCCTCTCCCGGCTGACGGACCTGCTGCACCTGGACCGGCCGACCGTCGCCCACCGCACGCTGCGCGAGCAGCTCGCCGGGGCGCTCGTCCACGACCCCGAGGTGATCCGGCCCCGCGACAAGCCGCTCGCCGAGGAGGGCGGGCTCGCCGTCCTGCGCGGCAACCTCTGCCCGGACGGCGCCGTCGTCAAGCACATCGCCGCCGAGCAGCACCTGCGCCGCCACACCGGCCCCGCCGTCGTCTTCGACGACTACCGCACCATGCAGCGGACCATCGACGACCCGGCCCTCGGCATCACCGCCGACCACGTCCTGGTCCTGCGCAACGCCGGCCCCAAGGGCGGCCCCGGCATGCCGGAGTACGGGATGCTGCCCATCCCCGACCACCTGCTGAAACAGGGCGTGCGGGACATGGTGCGGATCTCCGACGCCCGGATGAGCGGCACCAGCTACGGCATGTGCGTGCTGCACGTCGCGCCCGAGTCGTACGTCGGCGGGCCCCTCGCCCTCGTACGGACCGGCGACCTCATCACGCTCGACGTGGACGCCCGCTCGCTCCACCTCCACGTGGACGAGGCGGAGCTGGCGGAGCGCCGGGCCGCGTGGACGGCCCCGGTCCACCCCTACGAACGGGGCTACGGAGCCCTCTACCAGGAGCAGGTCACCCAGGCGGACACGGGCTGCGACTTCGCGTTCCTGTCCAGGCCCGGTTCCGTACCGGAGCCGTACGCGGGCTGACCGCCCGCCCGGCGCACCACCGCAGCGGGCGCCCGCCGCGCGCCCGAGGCCGCCGCACACGCGGAAGAAAGCGCTTCACACACCGCACCGCACCGCACCCTCCGCCCGGCCGACGGGGCCCCGCCGCCCCGCCCCCGGCGCCCCGCCCCCGCACCACCCCGCGTACCGCATCCACGCCCCGCACCCCGCCCCGCCCCCGCACCACACCCCGCGTACCGCATCCACGAACCCGCATCCACGAACCCGCACCCCCGCACCCCCGCACCTCCCGCATCGCCCCGTACCACCCGCACCGCACGATGAACGGAGACATGTCATGGCCCAAGCCGCAGCCGTGGCGAGGCAACCCCGGGCCGGTCGGCGCCGCACGGGAGCCGATCCACGTCGCCTGCCGTACCTGCTGATCGCGCCCGCCGGTCTGCTGATGCTCGGCTTCATCGCCTACCCCGTGCTCAGCGTCTTCTACTACAGCCTCCAGCACTACAACGTCACCAAGCCCTGGAAGAACGGCTACGCGGGCCTCGACAACTTCACCCGCGCCTTCACCGAGGACCCCCTCTTCTGGTCCACGCTCGTCTTCAGCGCCAAGTGGGTCGTCGTCCAGGTCGGCCTCCAGCTCGCCCTGGGACTCGTGCTCGCCCTGCTGGTGAACCAGACGTTCGTCGGCCGCGGCATCGCCCGCGCCCTGGTCTTCTCGCCCTGGGCGGTCTCCGGGGTGCTCACCACGACCATCTGGATGCTGCTCTACAACCCGTCGACCGGCATCAGCCGCTACCTCGCGGACGTCGGCGTCGGCACCTACGGCACGTCCGTCCTCTCCGACACCGGCACCGTCTTCTGGGCGGCCGTCCTCGCCGAACTCTGGCGCGGCGTCCCGTTCTTCGCCATCCTCATCCTCGCCGACCTCCAGTCCATCCCGAAGGACCTCTACGAGGCGGCCTCCGTCGACGGCGCGAGCCGGCTCCGGCAGTTCCTCCACATCACGCTGCCGCACCTCAAGGACGCCATCATCCTCTCCACGCTGCTGCGCGCCGTGTGGGAGTTCAACAACGTCGACCTGCTCTACACCCTCACCGGCGGCGGCCCCGCCGGTGTCACCACCACCCTCCCCCTCATGATCGCGAACACCGGCATCGAGGGCCACGACTTCGGTTACGCCTCCGCGCTGACCACCGTCGCGTTCGTGATCCTCCTCTTCTGCTCCATCCTCTACCTGCGCCTGAGCAAGTTCGGAGGCGACCGCCGATGACCGCCGCACTCGCGGAGAAGGGCGCCGCGGCGCCCGTGCCCGCCGCCCCCCCGGCGCCTCCCGCCGCCCCCCGGCGCCGCGGGCGCGAACGCGCCTTCGACGACGTACCGCGCTGGCAGATCTACCTGCCGCTCGCGCTCTACCTGCTCTTCACGCTCGTCCCGTTCTACTGGATGCTGCTGTTCGCGCTGCGGCCCGCCGGCTCCACCTCGCTCGTCCCCTGGCCCGTCACCTTCGAGCACTTCGACAAGGTCTGGAACGAGCGCAGCTTCGGGGTCTTCTTCCAGAACAGCATGCTCGTCGGCGTCGCCACGCTGGTCGCCACCACCGTCGTCGCCCTCGCCGGCGGCTACGCCCTCGCCCGCTTCGACTTCCGGATCAAGAACGCGTTCATGCTGGCGCTGCTGTGCTCGCAGTTCATCCCGGGCGCGCTCATGCTGGTCCCGCTCTTCGAGATCTTCCGCAACCTCCAGATGATCAACTCGCTGGGCAGCGTCGTCCTCGCCGAGACCGTCTTCCAGCTCCCCCTGTCGATCATCCTGATCAGCGGCTTCATCAAGAACGTCCCCGTCTCCCTGGAGGAGGCCGCCTGGGTCGACGGCTGCTCCCGCTTCCGCGCCTTCCGCGCCGTCGTCCTGCCGCTGCTGCGCCCCGGACTCATCGCCGTCGGCTCCTTCGCCTTCGTCCACAGCTGGAACCACTTCCTCTTCGCCCTGATGTTCCTGAGCGAGCAGGACAAGCAGACGATCCCCGTCGGCCTCAACACCCTCATCGGCGCCGACAGCGCCGACCTGGGCGCCCTCGCCGCGGGCGGGGTCATCGCCGCCGTCCCCGTCGTGATCGTCTTCGCGTTCATCCAGAAGTGGCTGATCACGGGCTTCAGCGCCGGGGCGGTGAAGGGATGACCCGCGTGGACCGCACCCCCGAAGCCGCGCGGCCCGCCGCCTCCGCTCCCGTCTCCGCTTCCGCTCCCGTCCCCGCTTCCGCTTCCGCTCCCGTCTCCGCTTCCGCCGCGGCCTCCGCTCCCGCCCGCGCCGCGCGGCCGCCCCTCCCCGTCGTCCTCGCCGGTGCCCGCGGCCACGGCCGCTGGCACCTGGACAACATCCGCCGCCTCTCCGCCGCCGGACTCGTCCGCCTCGCCGGGGTCTGCGAGCCGCGCCCCCTCGACCCCGCCGAGCTGGGCGGGGCGGACGTCCCGCAGTCCGCGGACCTCGGCGCGCTCCTCGACACCACCGGCGCCCGGATCGCCGTCGTCTGCACCCCCATCGACACCCACACCGACCTGGCGCTCACCGCCGCCGGGCGCGGCGTCCACCTCCTCCTGGAGAAGCCGCCCACGCCCTCCCTCGCCGAGTTCCGGCGCCTGACGGAAGGGGTCCGCCGCGCCGGCACCGCCTGCCAGATCGGCTTCCAGTCGCTGGGCTCGCACGCCCTGGCCGCCATCGCCGCACTCGTCGCGGACGGCGCGATCGGGGAGGTCACCGGCATCGGCGCCGCCGGGGCCTGGGCCCGCGACGAGGCGTACTTCCGCCGCTCCCCGTGGGCCGGCAAGCGCCGCCTCGACGGCGCCGACGTGGTCGACGGGGTCCTCACCAACCCGCTCGCCCACGCCGTCGCCACCGCCCTCGCCGTCGACGGCAGCACGCTCGCCGAGGACGTCGCCGGCGTCGAGCTGGAACTGGCCCGCGCCAACGACATCGAGGCCGACGACACCTCCTGCCTGCGCGTCACCACCGCCCGCGGCACCCGTGTCACCGCCGCCGTCACCCTCTGCGCCGAGCGGCCCGGCGAGCCGTACGTCCTCGTCCACGGCCGCCACGGCCGCGTCACCTTCTGGTACAAGCAGGACCGCGTCCTGCTCCAGCGGGCCGGGCACGGCCCCGTCGAGACCGAGCACGGCCGGACCGACCTGCTGGAGAACCTGGTCCGCCACCTCGTGGACGGCGACGAACTCCTCGTACCGCCCGAGCGGACCGGCGCCTTCACGCGCGTCGTCGAAGCGGTCCGCACCGCGCCCGAACCCCGCCCGCTGCCCCCTTCCGCCTGGTACGCCGAACCGACCCCCGGCGGGGCCCGGCGCCGCGTGGTGAAGGGCGTCGACGACCTCGTCCGGGCGAGCGCCGAGACTCTCTCCCTCTTCTCCGAGCTGGAGGCGACCGCCCGATGACCCAGCCGATGCCCCAGCCCGTGCCCCAGCCGCTGGTCCTGCGCTGCGACGGCCGCCCCGTCGCCCGGTACGTCCACCCGGACGACCTGCCCGCCCGGCTCTCCCCCCGGCCCTACCTCCACCCCGTCACCACCCTCGGCGGCACCCCCGTCACCGAGGCGCGGCCCGCCGACCACCTCCACCACCTGGGCGTCAGCGTCGCCGTCCCCGACGTCGCCGGACACAACTTCTGGGGCGGGCGCACCTACGTCCGCGACCGGGGCCCCGTCGAGCTGGACAACCACGGCGAGCAGCGGCACACCGGCTGGAAGCTGCGCGACGCCGACGGCTTCGTGGAGGACCTCGTCTGGACCGCCGGCGGCGCCGAGGTGCTGCGGGAGCGCCGCACCGTCGCCGCCGTCCCGCTCACCGCCTCCGCCTGGGCGCTCGACACCGTCTTCGCCCTCACCAACACCGGCGATGAGGACCTGTCCATCGGCTCCCCGGCCACCAACGGCCGCCCCGGCGCCGGCTACGGCGGCTTCTTCTGGCGCGCGCCCCAGCACCCCGCCGGGCCGCCCGCCGTGTTCACCGCCGACGCCGAGGGGGAGGGGGCGGTCCACGGGCGCCCCGCCGGCTGGCTGGCGCTGCGCGGCGCCGGCTGGACGCTCGTCTTCGCCGGGGCGACCGGCGACACCCGCCGCGACCCGTGGTTCGTCCGCACCGGCGAGTACCCGGGCGTCGGCTCCTCCCTCGCGTGGAGCGCGCGGCTGCCCCTGCCCGCCGGGGAGAGCGCCGTACGCCGTGTCGTCACCGTCGTGGCGGACGGCGCCCTCGACCGGGCGGAGGCCGCCGCGCTGGTACGGAAGGCGCTGCCGTGACCGGAACGCACCGCACCGGAACGCCGGACGCCGCCCCCGCCCACCGGGCCTGCACGCAAGCCCACCGGGCCCGTACGGAAGAGGCGGCGACCCCGGTCCACCACGCCGGTACGGAAGGTGCCGCCGCCCCCGTGCACCGGGCCGACCAGGGCGACGGGACCTACCGCAACCCGGTCCTCGCCGCCGACTGGTCAGACCCCGACGTCATCGCGGTCGGCGACGACTTCTACCTGACCGCGTCCAGCTTCGGCCGCGCCCCCGGCCTGCCCCTGCTGCACTCCCGCGACCTGGTCAACTGGACCCTCGTCGGGCACGCGCTCGAACGCCTCGAACCGGCCGACGCGTTCGCCGCGCCCCGCCACGACGGAGGCGTCTGGGCGCCTGCCCTGCGCCGTGCGGACGGCCGCTTCTGGATCTTCTGGGGCGACCCTGACCACGGCATCCAGCAGGTCAGCGCCGAGCGCATCACCGGCCCCTGGACCGCCCCGCACCTGGTGAAGGCGGGCAAGGGCCTGATCGACCCCTGCCCCCTGTGGGACGACGAGACCGGCGAGGCGTACCTGGTGCACGGCTGGGCCAGGTCCCGGTCCGGGGTGAAGAACCGGCTCACCGGCCACCGGATGAGCCGCGACGGCCGCACCCTCCTCGACGAGGGCGTCACGATCGTGGACGGCGACCGCATCCCCGGCTGGTTCACCCTCGAAGGGCCCAAGCTGTACCGGCACGACGGCTGGTTCTGGATCCTCGCGCCCGCCGGGGGAGTGGAGACCGGCTGGCAGGGCGCCTTCCGGTCGCGGGACTTCACCGGCCCGTACGAGGAGCGGATCGTCCTCGCCCAGGGCCGCACCGGCGTCAACGGCCCCCACCAGGGCGGCTGGGTGCGCACCCGCGCGGGCGAGGACTGGTTCCTGCACTTCCAGTCGCGCGGCCCCTACGGCCGCGTCGTCCACCTCCAGCCGATGACGTGGGACGGCGACGGCTGGCCCGTCATCGGCGACCGGGGCGAGCCGGTCGCGCGCCACCGCGAACCGGCCGTGCCCGCCGGGCCGCCCCCGCCGGTGGCGGCGCCCGCGACCGACGACGCCTTCCCCGGCGGCCGGTTCGGGCCCCAGTGGCAGTGGGCGGCCAACCCCCGGCCCGGCTGGACCGCCCAGCACCCCGGCGACGGGCTGCGCATGGCCTGCGTCCGCACCCCCGACGCCCACGACCTGCGGCTGCTGCCGCACGTGCTGACGCAGCGGCTGCCCGCCGAGGCGTTCACCGCCGAGGTCGGCCTGGCACTGGAGGGCACCGAGCCGGGCGCGCGGGCCGGGCTGGCGGTCCTGGGCGACGCCTTCTCCTGGATCGGCCTGGAGCGGGGCGGCGACGGGGCCGTCCGGCTCGTGCACCGCTTCGCCGAGCCGGTGGCGCGGGCCGAGCGGGACGCGGCCCCCGCCCGTACGGCGCCCGAGGGGCGCGCACGGCTGCGGGTGGAGGTGTCGGCCGGGGCGCGCTGCCGGTTCCAGGCGGACACCGGGGACGGGTGGCGGGCGTCGGGCCCGGTGTTCGCCGCCACGCCCTGGCGCTGGGTCGGCGCGCTGCTGGGCCTGTTCGCCGCCGCGCCACCGGGGCGGGGGAGCGGGGGCACGGCCGCGTTCACCGGCTTCCGCGTCACCTGACGGCGGGCGCCGGGGCGTGGCCGGACCCGCGCCCCGCCCAGGTGGGGCGGCCCTCACCCGCGTCCCGCGCCCCGCGCTCCGAGTACGAGCCGGTCCACCACCGCACGCCCCCTCCCACTCCACCGCCCGCGCCGCCACCCCCACCGCACCGCCACCGCGCCGCAGCGCCCGCACCACCCCCACCGCGCCGCCCGCACCGCCCTCCCCCGAGGACACCCCGACACCCCGCACGACCACGCACCCGAAAGAGAGAGCCGACATGACCAACTCCGGAAGCCCGAGAGGACGCGCCGCCACGGCCGTCGCCCTGACCGCCGTGCTCGCGCTCACGGCCACCGCCTGCGGCGACGACGGCAGCGGCGCGGCCGGGGCCGAGGGCTCGGGCAAGGGCACCATCACCTTCTGGGACAACAACGGCGGTGTGCGGACCGCCGTGTGGCAGGAGATCATCAAGGACTTCGAGGCCGCGAACCCGGGCATCGAGGTCCGGTACGTGCCCATCCCCAGCGAGGACGTCCAGTCCAAGTACGACACGGCCATCGCGGGCGGCGGCCTGCCCGATGTGGGCGGCGTCGGCGCTGCCTACCTCGCCAACATGGTCGCCCAGAACGCCCTCGACCCGGTCGGGAAGCGCATCGAGGAGTCGTCCCTCAAGGGCAAGCTCGTCCCCGGCATGGTCGAGTCCGTGAAGTCGGCGGGCGGGCGCGGCGACGAGATGTACTCGGTGCCCACCTCCGCCAGCAACGGCGTCCTGTACTACCGGACCGACCTGTTCAAGGCCGCCGGCCTCCCCGCCCCCACCACCTGGGACGCCTTCTACACGGCCGCGGAGAAGCTGACCGACGCCCGGAAGAACCGGTTCGGCTACACCATCCGCGGCGGCGCCGGCTCCATCGCGCAGGCCCTCGACGCGATGTACGGGCAGTCCGGGATCACCGAGTTCTGGAAGGACGGCAAGACCACCGTCAACGACCCGAAGAACGTCGCCGCCCTGGAGAAGTACGTCGGCCTGTACCGCAAGGCGACGCCCGAGGCGGACGTCAACAACGACTTCAAGAAGATGAACGCCCAGTTCGACGCGGGCTCCATCGCGATGATGAACCACAACCTCGGCTCGTACACGGACCACGTGAACGCCCTGGGCACCGACCGCTTCGCCGGCATCCCGAACCCGACCGGGCCGGGCGGGGTCCGCGTCCAGGTGTCGAACCCGGTCGACGGGCTGAGCCTGTTCCGCACCGGCAAGAACAAGGCCGCCGCGTGGAAGTTCATCGAGTTCGCCGCCTCCCACCAGGCGAACAGCAGGTGGAACGAGTCCGCCGGCGCCATACCGGCCAACACGGACGCGGCGCGCGACCCGTGGCTGGAGAAGGCGCAGGCGACCAAGCTCGGCGCGCAGGCCCTCACCGACGGCTCCACCAGGATCGTCCAGCTCCCGTACTACCTGCCCGACTGGAACAAGATCAGCAAGTCGGAGAACGAGCCGAACTTCCAGAAGCTGCTGCTCGGCGCGACGACGGCGCAGAAGTTCCTCGACACCCTCGCCCAGCAGCTCGACGAGGCCCAGGCCGAGTGGAACGAGCAGTTCGGCAAGGACTGACCCCCGGACCGGCCGGCGGCGGTCCGGGTCGCGCCCCGCCGCCGGCCACTCACCCCCGCACCGTGACCCCCCGCACCGTGACCCCCGCACCGCACCCCCGGTACGGCCCTGGTGCGTCCCCGGTGCGTGCGGCCCCGCACGTGACCCCGCACGAGATCCCGCCCGCACGAGACCCCGCACGAGATCCCGCCCGCACGAGACCCCGCACGAGATCCCGCCCGCACGAGACCCCGCACGAGAGCGAGGCACGACGACGTGACCCTGAGCCGCAGACGGACCGTGGCGGCGCTCGCCGCCCTCCCCGTGGCGGGCACGGCCGCCACCGCCCGGGCGGCGGAGGCCGCCCCGCCGCCGCCCCGGATCACCCTGTACATAGCGGGCGACTCGACGGCCGCCCAGAAGTACGCCCCCGCCGCGCCGGAGACCGGCTGGGGCATGGCCCTGCCGCTCTTCCTCACCCCCCGGCTGCGGGTCGCCAACCACGCGGTGAACGGCCGCAGTTCCAAGAGCTTCCTGGACGAGGGGCGGCTCGGCCCCGTCCTGGAGGCCGTCCGGCCGGGCGACGTCCTGCTCGTCCAGTTCGGGCACAACGACCAGAAGGCCGCGGACCCGGCCCGCCACACCGAGCCCTGGACCACCTACCGGGAGCACCTCCTGCGGTACGTCTCCGGGGCGCGCGCCCGCGGTGCCCGGCCCGTGCTGCTCACCTCCGTGGAGCGGCGCCGGTTCGACGCGTCGGGCCGGGCGGTGCCCACCCACGGGGAGTACCCGGCCGCCGTACGCGCCCTCGCCGCCGAGCACGGCGTGCCGCTCGTGGACGTCCAGGCCGCGTCGCTCGCCGAGTGGCAGCGGCTGGGCCCGGAGGGCTCCAAGGCGTACTTCGCCTGGCTGGCGCCCGGCGAGTCGCCCGCCCACCCGGACGGCCGCCGGGACGACACCCACTTCCGTCCCGCGGGCGCCGTGGAGGTGGCCCGCATGGTGGCCCGCGGCCTGCTCGCCGGGCGGGTGCTGGCCCCCGGTGACGTACGCCGCCTCGACGACGAGGTCCCGGCGGACCGGATCACCTGGCCGCCCGCCCCCTGACCGCGCCCCCGACCGCCCCTTCCCACCACCGCCTCCGTCCACCACCGTCCCCTTCCCCAGGAGCCGCAATGCCCCGTAAGTGTCATGCGCAGGTCACCAGAAGAGCCGTGTCGCTGGCCGGCGGCACCGCGCTGGTGCTCACCCTCACCGGACTCGCCGCCCCCGCCGCCCCCGCCGCACCCCCCGCCGGGCCTCCGACGGCCCCCGACGGCGCCGCCCCGGCGGCCACCGCGGGCGCACCCGCCTTCGCCGCCGGGTGGGCGCACGGCCGCGACCTCCACCGGCAGACCCTGCCCGCCGGCGACGGCTGGGCCTCCGCCGACGGCGGCACCACGGGCGGCGCCGCCGCGGACGCGGCGCACGTCCACACCGTCACCACGTGGGCGCAGTTCCGCGCCGCCCTCGCCGCCGGCGACGGCCCGCGCGTCATCCGCGTGGTCGGCACGCTCGACGCCACCGAGGGCGGCTGCGAGGTCTTCGAGGCCCCCGGCTACGACTTCGACCGGTACCTGGCCGACTACGACCCGGCCGTCTGGGGGTACGAGAAGGAGGTCAGCGGGCCCCAGGAGGACCTGCGCGCCGCCTCCGCGAAGAACCAGGAGCGGGCCGTCAAGGCGTACGTCCCCTCCGACACGACCATCGTCGGCGTCGGCCGCGGCGCCGGGATCACCGGCGGCAGCCTCCAGATCAAGGACGCCGACAACGTCATCGTCCGCAACCTCACCCTGGAGAGCCCCCTCGACTGCTTCCCGCAGTGGGACCCCACGGACGGGGCGACCGGCGCGTGGAACTCCGAGTACGACTCGATGGTCGTGTACAACTCCACGCACGTGTGGATCGACCACAACACGTTCACCGACGGGCGCCACCCGGACAGCACCCTGCCCCGCCACTACGGCGAGCTGTACCAGCGGCACGACGGCGAACTCGACATCGTGCGCGGCGCGGACCTGGTGACGGCCTCCTGGAACGTCTTCGCCGACCACGACAAGACCCTGATGATCGGCAACAGCGACAGCGCGGGCCCCACCGACCGCGGCCGGCTGCGGGTCACCCTCCACCACAACCTCTTCACCCACGTGGTCGAGCGGGCGCCCCGCGTCCGGTTCGGCAGGGTCGACGTGTACAACAACCACTACGTGGTGTCCCGCGACGGGTACGCCTACAGCTTCGGCATCGGTGCCGAGTCGCAGCTGGTGGCGGAGAAGAACTCGTTCCGGCTGCCGGAGGGCGTACCGGCCGGGCGGATCCTCAAGAAGTGGAAGGACGCGCCGGTCACCGTCGCGGGCAACCACGTCAACGGCCGTCCGGTGGACCTGCTGGCGGCGCACAACGCGCGGTTCCCCGACGAGGCGCTGCGCGCCGACGCGGGCTGGCGGCCGACGCTGCGCACCCGGGTCGACCACCCGGGCGTGCTGCCCGCCCTCCTCGCCCACCACGCGGGCGCGGGCCGCCTGCGCTGACCCGCCCGCCGGGCCGCCGACATCACGGCTCACCGGCCCCCACGAGCCGGGGGCGGGAGCGTCCGCACGACGCCCCCGACCGGGGCGCCACGCTCCCGCCCCCCAACCGGCCCTCAGGCCGAGCGGCCGGTCCGGCGCTCGTACCGCAGCGCCGCCCAGGTCGCCGCCGCGCCCGCGCCCTCCCAGAGGCCCACGCCCAGGAACCCGGCCGGGGCGCGGCCAGCCAGGACGGCCGCCGTGAACACGGTGCACGTCAGCAGCCGGAACGGCACCGTCCAGCCGTAGAAGGCCCGCCAGTCGGAGAGGGCGGCGAGCACGTAGTACGCGCCCATGTTGACCGCCGCCATGGACGACGCGGTCAGGAACAGCAGGGTGTGGTCACCCTCCGCGCGCGCCCCGTCCGGCACCGGCGCGAAGCCCATCACCGCCAGCAGGGCGTCCGGGGCCGCCAGGCCCACCGCGCCGAGCGCCGCGGCCAGCAGCCCGAAGACGGCCATGGTCCAGCCGGACAGGGAACGGGGTCGGGACGACAGGCGGCGCACGAAGCCTCCAAGTAGCGCGAACGGCAGGGGAGTCGATGCTCGCAGTCCCCACCCGCCCGCTCCCGGCCGCCCCCGCCTTCCCCCCGCTCCCCACCCGCCGCCCGCGCACCCGCCCCGGCCGCCCCGCCGCCCGCGCACCCGCCCCGGCCGCCCCGCCGCCCGCGCACCCGCCCCGGCCGCCCCGCGCCCCGCGTCTGCCCACCCGCCGCCCGGCCCGCCCGCCTCCCGGCCGCCCCGCGTCTGCCCGCCCGCCTCCCGGCCGCCCCGCGCCTGCCCTCCCGCCTCAGCCGCTCCGCGCCCGCGCACCCGCCCCGGCCGCCCGACCGACCCCGCTCACCCCGGCGTGACGAACCCCGACTCGTACGCGGCGATCACCGCCTGCGTCCGGTCCCGCGCGCCCGCCTTGGCGAGCACGGACGCCACATGGGTCTTGACCGTCGCCGGGCCCACCCCCAGCCGGGCGGCGATCTCGGCGTTGGCCAGGCCCGTCGCCATCAGCCGCAGCACGTCCGCCTCCCGCTCGGTCAGCCGCGCCACCCACGGCGCGGGCGGCGCCGCGGGTCCCCGCCGCCCGAACGCGGCGGCCAGGCCGCGCAGCGCCGCCGGGTACAGCAGCGAGTCGCTGCGCGCCACCAGCCGCACCGCCGCGACGAGGTCCTCCGCACCGGCCCGCTTCAGCAGGAACCCGGCCGCGCCGACCCGCAGCGCCTCGTACACGTACTGGTCGTTCTCGAAGGTGGTGACGACCACGATCCGCGGCGGGTCCGGCATGCCCGCCAGCAGCCGCTCGGTCGCGCGGATGCCGTCGACGCCGGGCATCCGCACGTCCATCAGCACCACGTCGGGCCGCGCCTCCCGCACCACGGACACGGCCTCGGCGCCGTCCGCGGCCTCCCCGACGACCTCCAGGTCGGGCTCGGCGGAGAGGATGGCCCGCAGGGCGGTGCGGACCATCCGCTCGTCGTCGGCGAGCACGACGCGGATCACCGCCGGCCCCCCGCCGTCGGGAGCCGCACGGACAGCCGCCACACCGCAGCCCCGTCCGCGCAGGCCCCGCCCATGCAGGCCCCGTCCACGCAGGCCCCGTCCGTACAGGCCCCGCCGGCCGCGCCCCCCTCGGCCGGGCCCGCCGTCGCGTGGCCGCCCAGCAGCGCGGCCCGCTCGGCGATGCCGCGCAGCCCCCGGCCGCCGCCCGGCCGCACCACCGGCGCGCGGCCGGTGAGCGGACTGTCCATGGTGACCTCCAGTTCTCCCTCGGCCGCGCGCAGGCGCAGGACGACCGGCGCGGCCCCTCCGTGGCGCAGCGCGTTGCTGAGCCCCTCCTGCACGATCCGGTACGCCTCGCGCGAGACCCGCGGCGGCACGTCCGCGACCGGTCGGCCCTCCAGCGTGCAGGCGACCGTGAGCCCGCAGTGCGCCAGCAGGGTGTCCAGCGCCTCCAGACCGGGTCCGGGCGGTTCCCCGTCGTCCTCGCCCCGCCGCAGCAGGCCCAGGACCGAGTCGAGTTCACCGACCGTGCGCCGCGCCGTCTCCTCGATGGCCGTCAGCGCCTCCCGGACGAAGGCCAGGTCGGGCTCGGGTGCGGACGCGACGCGGCGCGCGGCGCCCGCCTGGAGGGTGACGGCGCTCAGCGCGTGGCCGACGGAGTCGTGCAGTTCGCGGGCGAGGCGGTTGCGCACGGCGAGTTCGGCGGCCCGCCGCTCGGCGGCGGCCAGCCGGTCCGCCGGGGTGGGGCCGAGCAGTACCGGCGCCCACCGCGCCAGCAGGGCCCCCGCTCCGGCGGCCGCCGCGGCGAGGGCGAGCAGCATGAGCGCCCCGGCGGGTACGCCGAGGAGCTGCCACCACCGGTGGTCCAGCCCCCAGGCGCGGACCGGCTCCGCCTCGCGCAGGGCCCGCGAGAAGGGCAGCGCCATCGTCGTCAGCGCGAACGGCGGCAGCGCCAGGGAGGCCCCGGCGACCAGGCCGCCGAGCCCCACGTGCAGGGTGTACCAGGCGGCCGTGCGGGCCCGGGCGGCGCGGGACGCCGACGGGGCGTCGGCGAACCGCTCCGCCCCGACGCCGCACAGCGCCCGCGCCGCCGCCACCGACATCGGCCGGGCCAGCGGGACGAGGCCGGTGACCGCCGCCAGGGGCAGCGCCAGCAGGTACGCCCCCAACTGCGGCCACGGGGAACCTCCGGCGAAGGGGCCCGCGCCGTCGGCGAACGGCGACAGGACGACCGTCGAGAGCAGCCAGTACGGCATGAGCAGGGCGCCGCCCAGGACGAGGTGGGTCCAGCGCAGCCGCGCCCGGCGCCCCAGCAGCGCGGCGGCGGCCCGCCGCGGCCACCCACCGGCCCGGGCCGCCCGCGGCCACCCACCGGGCCGGGCCGCGCCGGTCCGTTCACCGGGCCGCGCCCACCTGGGCCGCCCACCAGTCCGGCCCCCTGCCCGGCCCCCTGCCCGGCCCCCGGCCCGGTCCCATCCCGGCCGCCCGCCGCCCCGCTCGCCCCGCGCGCTCATCCGGCACGCCCGCGCAGGAACACGGCCAGGCACCCGGCCAGCGCCATCCCCGTGAGCATCTCGCCGGCGTAGGCCGGCGTGAGAAGGCCGGTCGGCTCCATGGACGGATCGGCGGCGGGCGCCAGGGCGGTGAGGAACTGCCAGCCGCCCCAGCAGCCCACGGCGCCCGACCCGGTCCAGGCGAGCGCGAGCGGGACCCGTACGGGCAGCGCCCGCCCGCGCCGGAACACCAGCAGCCCCACCCCGGTCACGGCGGCCGCCGCGTACAGGACCCGCAGCGCCTCCTGGGCCCGGAAGGCCACCGTCGGGGCGCCCGGCCGCGACGGGGACAGCCACTCCGCCATCCCCAGCGCCCAGCCGAGGTGCGGCGCGGCGGCCGGCAGCAGCGCCAGCGAGGCGGCCACGGCGACGGCCCGCACCCCGGGCCCGGACCCGCCCGCGGGCAGGTCCCCCACGGTGCCCCGCCACAGGCGGCCCCACCGCCCGGTGGCGTACCGGACGAACAGCGCGCCCAGACACAGACCCTGCACGATGAACCCGCCGTACACGAGCGTGAACACCCACGGGTCCAGGAACGGCACGGAGCCGGCGGCGGTCGTGTGCCCGTCGTCCCCCAGGAGCCCGGCCACCGCGCCGACCGGGAAGCCGAGCATGACCGGGACCAGCAGCCCGGTCGCCACCCACAGGGGGAGGGCCAGGAGCCAGGCGCGCACCCGGAGCCCCCACCGCTGGGTCAGAAGGAGCGCCAGCACGATCACGAACAGGTCCATCAGCAGCGTCACGGCGTTGGCGACGGCCATCAGCCGGGGCTGCTCCAGCAGCACGCTCCCGTCGGGTATCCCGACCCGGCTCCCGGCCAGCCAGGCGGACTTGAGGCCCAGATACGGCAGGCAGGCGAGGATCGCGGCGGCGCGCAGGACGCGTACGGCGGCGCCGGGCGGCCCGGACACGGGGAGCGTGGTCGTGGACGTGGTCATGCCGTCCACCCTCCCGCCCGTCCGGCCCCCGCACCTCCTGCCCCCCGACGATCCCCCTCCCCCGCACGGGGGAGACCCCGCTCCGCCCGGTGGACGCGGCCCCGGCTCCGCCCACCCCCGCGCACGCGGCACGCCCGGCTCCGCAGACCGGCCACGGCGCGGTCCCGGCACCGGCCCGACAAGCTCACCGCAGCGTGAACACCACTTCCTCGACCTCGGCCCCCCGCCCGTGGGCCCAGCCGCGGTCGGTGCCGGTCGCCGTGAAGCCGCAGGCGGTGAGCACGCGGCACGACGCGGTGTTGTCCGCCGCCGCGCGGGCGTGCAGCGGGCGTTCCGGCACCAGGTCCAGCAGGGCCGCCAGCGCGGCGCGGGCGACCCCGCGGCCCCGGTGCGCGCGGTCGATCCAGTAGGTCACCTCCCGCTCGCCGGGCGGCCCGTACACGGCGGCGTGCCCGGCCGGTACGCCGTCCACCAGCACGATCCGGTTGACGTCCGGCGAGTCGAGCAGCCGCGACCAGTGCGCGTCGAACGCGGCCCTGTCGTCCGGGTCCGCCGGGACGAAGGCCGCCATGCGGCGCCCCTCCGGCTCCCGCATCAGGGCGAACAGGTAGTCGAGGTCGGCGGCGCGCAGGGGCCGCAGCGACACGGCGGCAGGGGTCATCAGAGCCTCCTGGTGGCGAGGGCGAGTCGCTCGCGGGCGTCGAGCAGCGCGTCCCTGACGGCCTGTTCGTGGGCGGGGGTCAGCCGGGCGGCCGGCACCGAGCAGCTCACCGCGTCGCGGGCGGGCACGCGGTACGGGAGGGCCACGGCGAAGCAGCGCAGGCCGACCGTGCTCTCCTCCCGGTCGGCGGCCCAGCCGCGCGCGCGGACCGCGCCGAGCTCCGCGATGAGCTCCTCGCGGTCGGTGATGGTCCGTTCGGTGAGCGCGGGCAGGGTCCTCGGCAGCATCCGCCGCACCCGCTCGTCGTCGTACGTGGCGAGCAGCGCCTTGCCGAGCGCGGTGGCGTGCGCGGGCACCCGGCGCCCGACGCGGGTGGCGGGGCGCAGGTGGTGCGGGGAGCGGCGGGTCGCCAGGTGGACGACGTCGGTGCCGTCGAGGCGGGCGAGGTGGACGGTCTCGGCGGTGTCCCCGGAGAGCCGGTCGAGGGCGGGGCGGGCGGCGGCGACGACCTCGTCCCCGTCGACGTACGAGGTGCCGACGAGCAGCGCGCGCACCCCGATGCCGTACCGCGTGCCGGTCGCGTCCGTCTCCACCCAGCCGAGCTCCACCAGCGTCCGCAGCAGCATGTACAGGCTCGACTTGGGGTAGCCGACCGCCTCCTGCACGGCGGCCAGGGTGTGCATGCCCGGACTCCCGGCGAAGAACTCCAGCAACTCCACGGTGCGCACGGCCGACTTGACCTGCGCCCCGCCGGTTTCGGCAGCGGACATCGGCTCTTGACCCCTTCGGACGCGCGTCAATAGAGTTCCCGGGCATTCACGATCAGGAACGCCGTTCAGAGTACCGAACAGGCGGGAAGCGCACAGCCGGAGAGGACGTCCGCAGTGTCCGCAGCAGAAGTCTGGAGTCTCGACCCCCGCACCGGTGAGCGCCGGGAGCGCGTCGCGGCGGAGGCGTCCGCCCGCGACGTCGACCGCGCCGTCCGCGCCGCCCACGACGCGCGCGCCGCGCTGGCCGACCGCGCCGTCCGCGCGGCCTTCCTGCACACGGCGGCCGACCGGCTCGAAGCGGCGCGGGACCGGCTGGTCGAGACCGCGGACGCCGAGACCGCCCTCGGCGCGCCCCGCCTCACCGGCGAACTCGCCCGCACCTGCTACCAGTTGCGCGCCTTCGCGGCCATCGTCGACGAGGGCGCGTTCCTGGACGTGATCATCGACCACCCGGACGCGTCGGCGACCCCGCCCGTCCCCGACCTGCGCCGCTACAAGGTGCCGCTCGGTGTCGTCGCCGTGTACGCCGCGTCGAACTTCCCCTTCGCCTTCTCCGTGCCCGGCGGGGACACGGCCAGCGCCCTGGCGGCCGGCTGCCCCGTCGTGGTCAAGGCGCACCCCGACCACCCGGCCACCTCCGAGCTGGCCGCCGCGGCGCTGCGCGACGCCGCCGCCGCGCACGGCCTGCCCGAGGCGGTCGTCGGCCTGGTCCACGGCTTCGACGCCGGGGTCGGGCTGGTCCGCCACCCGCTGGTCGCCGCGGCCGGGTTCACCGGCTCCGTACGGGGCGGCCGGGCGCTCTTCGACGCGGCGGCGGCCCGGCCGGTGCCCATCCCGTTCCACGGCGAACTGGGCTCCCTCAACCCGGTCGTGGTGACCGGCGCCGCCGCCGCCGAGCGGGCCGAGGAGATCGGCACCGGTCTGGCCGGCTCGATGACGCTGGGCACCGGCCAGTTCTGCGTCAAGCCGGGCCTGGTGCTCGCCCCGGCGGGCCCGGCGGGCGACCGGCTGGCCGGCGCCCTCGCCGAGGCGGTGGCGGCCGTGCCCGAGGGCGTCCTCCTCGACGGGCGGATGCGGGACGGCTTCGTCGCCGGGGTCGCCGAGCGGGCCGCGCTCCCGGACGTCGGGGCGCCCGTCGCCCCCGGTGCGGCCGGCGAGCGCACCGTGGCGGCGGGCTTCCTCACCGTCCCGGCCGCCCGCCTCACCGAGGAGGGGCCGCACGACCTGCTGCTGGAGGAGTGCTTCGGCCCGGTCACGGTCCTCGCCCGGTACGCGTCGGAGGACGAGGTCGCGCGCGTGCTGTCCCGCCTGCCCGGCAACCTCACGGCGACGCTGCACGTCTCGTCCGGGGAGGCGGCGGGCGAGGGCCCCGGCGCGGCGCTCCTCGCGGCGCTCACCCCCCTCGCGGGCCGCCTCGTCGTCAACGGCTGGCCCACGGGCGTCGCGGTGGCGTACGCCCAGCAGCACGGCGGCCCGTACCCGGCGGCGACGTCCCCGTCCACGTCGGTGGGCGGCACGGCGATCGACCGCTGGCTCCGCCCGGTCGCCTACCAGTCGACCCCCCACGCCCTCCTCCCCGCGGAACTGCGCGACGACAACCCCCTGAAGCTCCCCCGCCGCGTGGACGGCGTCCTGGAGCGCTGACCCGCCCGGCCACCCGGGCCTTTGGCCACCCGGGCCCCCGGCCACCCGGGCCCCGGCACGCCCCCGTCCGAGGCGCGGCATGATCGGTCCATGCCCCACCTCGGACTGGTCACCGTGGTCGTACGCGACTACGACGAGGCGATCGCCCACTACACGCGGGACCTCGGGTTCGAGCTGAGGGAGGACACCCCCCTCGGCGGCGGGAAGCGCTGGGTGGTGGTCGCGCCGCCCGGCTCCCGCGAGACCGGCCTGCTCCTGGCGAGGGCCGCAGGCCCGGCCCAGGAGGACCGGGTGGGGGACCAGACCGGGGGGCGCGTCGGCTTCTTCCTCCACACCGGCGACTTCGACCGCGACCACGAGCGGATGCGCGCCGCCGGGGTCGTCTTCGAGGAGGCCCCGCGCCGCGAGCCGTACGGCACGGTCGCCGTCTTCCGCGACCTGTACGGCAACCGCTGGGACCTCATCCAGCCCGACGAACCCCTGTGACTCATAAGTGATGCTTGGGTCATTAATGAATCAACCCTTGATTGACTTATGGCGGGGGGTGTCCCAGGGTGAGTGCATGGACACCCTGGGAGGCGCCGAGTTCGCGCCCGCGCAGACGTATCTGAACACGTCCACCTGTGGGCTGCTGCCCCGCAGGACCGTCGAGGCGGTGAAGCTCCTCGCCGAGCAGAACGCGAGCGGGCGACCCGACGGCTCCGGCAGTTTCGAGGCGGTGGCCGCCGCGCGCGCCGGCTTCGCCCGGCTCGCCGGGGTCGGAGCGGACCGGGTCGCCGTCGGCGGCTCCGTCTCCGTGCACGTCGGCCTGATCGCGGCATCGCTTCCGGCCGAGGCGGAAGTCCTCTACCCCGAGGGCGAGTTCAGCTCGGTCATGACTCCGTTCGCGGTGCGCGGCGACCTGAGGACGCGGTCCGCGCCCCTGGAGCGGCTGGCCGACGCCGTGCGGCCCGGCACCGCCCTCGTCGCGTTCTCGTCCGTCCAGTCGGCCGACGGGCGGGTCGCCGACCTGGCCGCGATCCGCGAGGCCGCCGCCGCGCACGGGGCGCGCACGCTGGCCGACGCGACCCAGTCGGCGGGCTGGCTGCCGCTGGACGCCGGAGCCCACGACTACACCGTCACCGGTGGCTTCAAGTACCTGCTGTGCCCGCGCGGCGCGTCCTTCCTGACCGTCACCGAGGAGGCGCAGGATTCCCTGATCCCCCTCCACGCGGGCTGGTGCGCGGGCGAGGACCCGTACGCCAGCACCTACGGCCCCGTCGAGCACCTCGCCGGCGACGTGCGGCGCTACGACGAACCCCCGGCCTTCCTCGCCTACCACGGCGCCGAGCAGTCGCTGGCCCTGCTCCGGGAGATCGGCGTCGACACCGTGCACGCGCACGTCACGACGCTGGCGAGGCGCTTCCTCGACGGAGTGGTCGCGTCCGGGTACGAGGCCGTGGGCGGCGAGTCGCCGATCGTCAGCGTCCGGGGGCTGGGCCACCTGGTGCCGCGGCTCGCCGAGGCCGGCGTCGTCACGGCGGGGCGCGCCGGGAACCTGCGGGCGTCGTTCCACCTCTACAACTCGGCCGCCGACGTGGACCGCGCGCTGGACGTCCTCACCGCACTGGCCGGGCGCGGCTGAGCACCGGTCCGGCCCCGTGCGGCGACCGCCGCGGCCCGGATCCGGCTCGATCACCCCTGACCACCGCCGCCGCGGGGGCCCTGCGTCTCCGCCCGGGCGCCGGTCGGGCCCCGGCCCGGGGCGCCGGGCGGTTGCGGGGGACGGGAATGCGGCGGGGGTCGGCGGTGTTGGGAGCCGGTGGTGCGGAGGGGCCCTCCGCACCCGTTCGCCTTCCGTACCCCCACGACCTGGAGAGACCCCGTCATGCGCGTCGAGATCTGGAGCGACATCGCCTGCCCCTGGTGCTACATCGGGAAGGCCCGCTTCGAGGAGGGGCTGGCCGCGTTCCCGCACCGGGACCGGGTCGAGGTGGTGTACCGGTCCTTCGAGCTCGACCCGGAGCGCCCCCGCGGCGAGGTCGCGCCCGTCGTGGACATGCTGGCCGCCAAGTACGGGCGCACCCGCGAGGAGGCCGCCGCCATGGAGGAGCACGTCGCCTCCGTCGCGCACGGGCAGGGCCTGCCGTACCGGGTGGAGGGGCGCCTGCACGGCAGCACCTTCGACGTCCACCGGCTCCTCCACCTCGCCGCGGACCGGGGCCGCCAGGAGGCCCTGCTCGACCTGGCCTACCGGGCCAACTTCGCGGAGGAGCGCTCCGTGTACGACCACGGCGACCTCGTCCGGCTCGCCGTCGAGGCGGGGCTCGACGAGGCCGAGGCGCGCGCCGTGCTCGCGGACGGCGCCGCGTACGCGGACCGGGTGCGGGCCGACGAGCGGGAGGCCGCCGAACTCGGCGCGACGGGGGTGCCCTTCTTCGTCTTCGACCGCCGCTACGGCGTGTCCGGCGGGCAGCCCGCCGAGGTGTTCACCCGCGCCCTGGAGCAGGCGTGGCAGGGCCGCGCCGTGGAGCCCGCGGCGGCCGGCCCGGCACCCGGCTGCGAGGCGGACGGCGCCTGCGCGGTCTGACCGTCCGGGGGGAACGGAACGGCCGCGGGCGCGGACGCGGTGCGCCGGGCCCGCCCGGGCGCGCGGCACGCCGACGGGCCCGCCCCGCGTCGTGCGGAGGCGGGCCCGTGAGCGTCGGACGGCGGGTCACCGCACCGGCGTGAAGTCCCTCGCGCCGATGAACTCCGGGCGGCGGACCGGGGCCGCGAAGGGCTCCACCGCCGCGTTCTCCACGCTGTTGAACACGATGAAGACGTTGCTCCTCGCGTACGGCGTGATGTTGTCGCCCGAGCCGTGCATGGCGTTGCAGTCGAACCAGGTGGCCGAGCCGGCCCGCCCGGTGAACAGCCGGATGCCGTGCGCGTCCGCCAGGCGGGTCAGCGCCTCGTCCGACGGGGTGCCCGCGTCCTGCATCTGCAGCGACTTCTTGTAGTTGTCCTTCGGGGTCTCCCCGGCGCACCCCAGGAACGTCCGGTGCGACCCCGGCATGATCATCAGGGCGCCGTTGGTGTCGTGGTTGCGGGTGAGCGCGATGGACACCGACACGGTCCGCATCCGGGGCAGCCCGTCCTCCGCGTGCCAGGTCTCGAAGTCCGAGTGCCAGTAGAACCCGGACGCCCCGAACCCGGGCTTCACGTTGATCCGCGACTGGTGGACGTACACGTCGGAGCCGAGGATGCGCCGCGCCATGCCGACGACCCGCTCGTCCCGCACCAGCTTCGCGAACACGTCGCTGATCCGGTGCACCTCGAACACCGACCGCACGGCCTGCGACCGGGGCTCCACGATGGACCGCTCGTCCGCCCGTACGGCCGGGTCCGCGACCAGGCGGTCCAGCTCGGCGCGGTAGACGGCCACCTCCTCGTCGGTCAGCAGCTCCTCCACCGGGAGGAAGCCGTCCCGCTCGAACGCCTCCAGCTCCGGGTCGAGCGGCCCCCAGACGACCGGGTCGCGGCGGGGGGTGACGACCTCGGTCGTGCCGCGCGTGGGATACAGGTCCTCCGTCACTTCAGTCCTCCTCCGTCAGCAGCGGGTAGACGCCGTTCTCGTCGTGGTCCTCCCGGCCGGTCACGGGCGGGTTGAACACGCACACGCACCGGAAGTCGGTCTTGGGGCGCAGCGTGTGGCGCTCGTGGCCGTCGAGGAGGTACATCGTGCCGGGCCGGATCCAGTGGACCTCGCCCGTCTCGTGGTCGGTCAGCTCGGCCTCGCCCTCCACGCACAGCACGGCCTCGATGTGGTTCGCGTACCACATCGACGTCTCCGTGCCCGCGTACAGCACCGTCTCGTGCAGGGAGAAGCCGACCTTCTCGCGGGCGAGGACGAGCCGCTTGCTCTCCCACGTGCCCGACGCGGCCTTCACATGGCGCTCGGTGTTCTCGATCTCCTGCAGGGATCGGACGATCACGGTGACCGCACCTCTCGTTTCGTGCTCGTTCGTCTGTTCGTTCTCGGTCGTTCGGTACGCGGCCGGTACCAGTCGGTGCGTGGCCGAGTACCGGTCGGTACGCGGCCGGCACCAGTGGTTACGCGGCCGGCACTCGGGCCCGGCGGCCCGGGAAGGGGCACGCTACGGCCGGGCCCGGCCCCCGGCCCGTAGCGCTCGTACGGAGCCGGGGCCGGGGGCCGGCGCGCCTCAGGCCGGGCGCGCGGCCGTCTCGCGCACCGCGCGGGCCAGCGCCCGCAGGCCCTCGTCCAGCTCCTCCGGCGTGATCGTCAGCGGCGGCAGCAGCTTCACGACCTCGCTCTCCGGGCCGGACGTCTCCACCAGCAGGCCCAGCTCGAAGGCGCGCGCGCAGATCCGCGAGGCCCGCTCCTTCTCGGTGAACTCCAGGCCCCACACCAGGCCCCGGCCCCGGTACCGGGCGCCGTCCGCGGAGTTCTCGTCGCAGATGGTCAGCAGCGCCTGCTCGACCTGCTCCCCGCGCGCCCGGGTCTGCCGCTCCATGCCCCCGTCCGCCCAGTACGTGCCGAGCGCCGCCGTCGCGGTGACGAACGCCGGGTTGTTGCCCCGGAACGTGCCGTTGTGCTCCCCCGGGCCCCACACGTCCAGCTCCGGCCGGAAGAGGCACAGCGACATCGGCAGCCCGTAGCCGCTGATGGACTTGGAGACCGTGACGATGTCCGGGGTGATCCCGGCCTCCTCGAAGGAGAAGAACGCGCCGGTGCGGCCGCAGCCCATCTGGATGTCGTCGACGATCAGCAGCATGTCGCGGCGGCGGCACAGGTCGGCGAGGGCCCGCAGCCACTCGGGGCGGGCCACGTTGATGCCGCCCTCGCCCTGCACGGTCTCCACGATGACGGCGGCCGGGTGGTTGAGCCCGGAGCCGCTGTCCTCCAGCAGCCGCTCGAACCACAGGAAGTCGGGGACCTGCCCGTCCAGGTAGTTGTCGAACGGCATCGGCGTGCCGTGCACCAGCGGGACGCCCGCGCCGGCCCGCTTGAAGGCGTTGCCGGTCACGGCGAGCGAGCCCAGCGACATCCCGTGGAAGGCGTTGGTGAACGACACGATCGCCTCGCGGCCCTTCACCTTGCGGGCCAGCTTCAGCGCCGCCTCCACGGCGTTGGTGCCGGTCGGGCCGGGGAACATCACCTTGTACGGCAGGTCGCGGGGGCGCAGCACGAGCTCGTGGAACGTCTCCAGGAACGCCCGCTTGGCCGTCGTCGCCATGTCGAGGCCGTGCGTGATGCCGTCCCGCTCCAGGTAGTCGAGCAGGGCGCGTTTCAGGACGGGGTTGTTGTGGCCGTAGTTGAGGGAGCCGGCCCCGGCGAAGAAGTCCAGGTACGTGTGGCCGTCCTCGTCGGTGAGACGGGCGCCCTGCGCGCGGTCGAACACGACGGGCCAGCCGCGGCAGTAGCTGCGCACCTCCGACTCCAGGGCCTCGAAGACGCCGAGCGGGGCGGCGGGGGCGTCGCCGTAGCCCGCGCCGCCGCCGGGGAACGGCGCGGCGGGGGCGGGGGAGGGGCCTGCGGACGGGGTGATGGTCATGGTTGATCACTCCTGCGTGAAGTGGAAGACGTGTGGGGGCGGGCGCACCGGTGGCGCACGGTCCCGGCCGGCGCCTCACGGGCCGGCTCCCGAGCCGGTCGGGGGCGGCCCCCGAGCCGGTCCGGGGCGGCTCCCGCGCCGGCCGCCGCGGTACGGGCGGCGGCTCTGACCGGCCGCGGTGCGACGGGCCCGCCCGGCCCGGTGCCGGGCCGGCGCGGGGGTGGGTGCGCGGTCGCCGGCCGGTGCGCGGCCGGCCGGTGCGCGGCGCGGTCGCGGGCCGGCGTGGAGCCGGTGCGAAGGGCGCGGTGCCGGCGTGTGTCGCCCGGCGTGCGCCCGCGGCTCGCCCGGCCGGGCGGACCGGGGTCAGTCCGGGCGTACGGCGCCGGTCACCGGCTGGATGCGGTACAGCACCTCGGGCTCGTGCGTCGCCTCGGGGAACAGCGCGCCGTCGAACAGCACCTCGCGCTCCAGGGACGCGCCCCGCCGCTCGGCGAAGGAGGTGAACAGCCGGTCGGAGGCCGTGTTGTCCGGGGTGACGGTCGTCTCGACGGTGTGGACCCCCCGGTCCGCGAGCCGCGCGGTCAGCTCGTCGAGCAGCGTGGCGGCCAGCCCCCGGCCCCGGTGCGCGTGGTCGACGGCGACCTGCCAGACGACGAGGGTCCCGGGCCGGTCGGGGCGCAGGTAGCCGGTGACGAAGGCGATCGGCTCGCCGTCGTCACCGCGCGCGACCAGGGAGGTGGCGGCGAAGTCGCGGCACCACAGGAGGTAGCTGTACGAGGAGTTGAGATCCAGCACCCGCGAGTCCCGGGCGATGCGCCAGATCGCGGCTCCGTCCTCCACGCGCGGACTTTCGATGAATTCGTAACGGGCACGTGCAACTTCTGCTTGTGCGGCGGTCATGCGGATGAAACTTACCCAGCAATTCCTTGGATTGCATCGGTGCGAGGTCTTGGGTGCAAAGGAATGCTGTGTTATCACGCGTGCGCGGGACGCGGTGAAAGGTGCCGCAGTTGCGGGCGTTACGCCCGTACATGTCCGGACAATCCGGGCGCTGTGTGGAGTGCGTCACACCCGGGAAAGGCGCTTGACACGACGTCAGATCGGTGCGGAATCGTTCTGGAAACCCTGCGTTTAGGATCACGGAAACCGGGCAGGAGAATGCGGGAAGCTGCCCATGGTGAACCACGGGAAACGCAGGGAATTCATCCGGGGAATATCCCGCCTACGGCGGGGGAAAAGCAAGTCGTCCCCGCCCCCCGTCCCTGCCCGTGGCCGCTCGCCGCTCGCGGGCGCGGCCCGATCGCGATCGTCCGCCCCACGCCCTCTGTCCTCTGCCCTCCGCTCGCCGCCTTCTGCTGTCCGCCGTCCGCCGCCGCACCTTCGCCGGGCCCGGCGGCCGGTTCCCCGTCCCCGCCGCGTGGAGTGCTCGCGCTCTTCGCCGTCTGCCCGTACACATGGGGAAGAGTCCGCCCCCGCCCGGTCGTTGAGCGACCGGAACCGGGGAGCCGGGCGGACGGGCGCACGGGTCGGGCAGCGAACAGTGAGGGCGGGTGGGGGCGGCAGTGGAACTGCGTCAGCTGGAGCACTTCGTCGCCGTGGCCGAGGAACTCGGCTTCGGGCGGGCGGCCGAGCGGCTGGAGGCCCCCGAGGCAGAGGTGGGGCGCCGGATCGACGCCCTGGAGAAGGAGCTGGGCCTGCGGCTGTTCGAGCGCGGGGCGCCTCCCCGGCACGTACGGCTCACCGCCGCGGGGGAGCGACTGCTGCCCGAGGCGCGGGCGGCGGTCGCGGCGGCCGAGCGGGTCCGGGAGACCGCGGAGGGCATCGCGGCCGGTACGGAGGGCATCGTGCGGCTCGGCACCAGCAGGGCCTTCGCCGACCGCGTGTACCGGGCGCTGGGCGCGCTCGCCGAGCGGCGGCCCCGGCTCCGGGTGCGGCTGGAGCGCGCCCCGCAGGAGGGGCGGCTCGCGGCGGTCCGCTCGGGCACCTTCGACGCGGCGCTCGTCCGGACGGTGTGCCGGGCGGACGGGATCGCCCTGTACCCGGTGTGGACGGAGCCGCTGCTGGCCGCCCTGCCGGCCGGGCACCCGCTCGCCGCGCTGGACGAGCCGCACCCGGCCCGGCTCGCCCGGCTGCCGCTGCGGCTGGCGCCGCGCGAGGCCAATCCGGCCCTGCACGACCTGGTCACGGCCGCCGTCCCGGGCTGGACGCCGGGCCCGCCGTTCACCACCCTGGCGGCCACGCTCGACGACCTGGCGTCCGCGGCCGAACCGTCCTGGACGGTGTTCCACCCTGTGGTCCCGCTGCCGCGCGACCGCCGCCTGGCGTTCCGGCCGCTGCGGGCGCCCCGCGTGCCGGTCTCCCTGGCGGTACGGCCGGGCCGGCTCGCCCCGGCGGTCGCGGCCCTGCTGGAGGCGCTCACCGCCACGGCGGACCCCATGCCGCCGCACCGGACCCCGCGGCCCCGCCCGGCGCCGGCCCAGGCCCCGCCACCGTGCACGGCGAGGGCGACACCCACCTGACGTCCGGCGCCCCCCCGACGTCCGGCGCCCACCCGACGTCCGGCGCCCGCCCGACGTCCGGCGCCCGCCCGCCCGGGGCGCGCCCGCCTCGGCGCCCACCTGCCCAGAGCGGAACGCGTCCGTCCGGGGCGCGCCCGCCCCGATACACACCCGTCCGGTACCCGCCCGCCCCCGCATCCGCCCGTCCGGTACCCGCCCGCCCCCGGCGGGCACCCTCCCGGCACGCCCGGACGGGCGCGAGGGGGAAGGGGGGACCCGCGAGGTCACCCCCAGGCGCCCGCGGACGCCTCCAGCGCCGCCTGCGGGGCCACCGGGCGGCCCAGGGACGCCAGCGCGGCGCCGAGGGCCGCGAGGGACGCCCGTACGGCCTCCGGGGTCGCGGCCGGGCCGTAGTGGTTGACCCGCACCATCTCGCGGGCCAGCGCCCCACCGCCCGCCGCGAGCGGCGCCGACGGGTCCGCGGCCAGCGCCTTCGCCACCAGCGCCGCCGCGTCCACCCCCTCCGGGGTGCGCAGGGTCGTCGCGACGGGGGCCGCGTCGGCCGCGTCGTGCACGTACGGCTCCAGGCCGCCGCCCAGCGCCACCGCACCGGCCCGCACCGCCGCCGCGGCCGACGCGTGGCGGGCCGTCAGCGCGGGCAGGCCGCCCTCCGCGTCGACCCGCTCCAGGCACGCCTCCAGCGCCAGCATCTCCAGCTGCGCCGGGGCGTGCAGCAGCGCGCGCCGGCCGCCGTCGATCCAGCGCTCCTTCCAGTCGAGCAGCGACAGGTACGAGCGGCGCGGCGCCCGCGGATTGGCGGCGAACCGCTCCCACGCCCGGCCGCTCACCGACACGGCCGACACGCCCGCCGGGCCGCCCAGCGCCTTCTGCGCGCCGATCACGCACAGGTCGACGCCCCACGCGTCGGGCAGCAGCGGCTCCGCGCCCACCGACGCCACCGCGTCCAGCATGAACAGCGCCCCGTGCGCCCGTACGACCTCGCCGATCGCGGCGACCGGGTTGGTGTTGCCGGTCGCCGCCTCGGCGTGCACGAGCGACACGAAGTCGGTCTCCGGGTGCGCAGCCAGCGCCCGCTCGACCTCCTCGGCGGTGACCGCCCGGTGGAACGGCACCTCCAGGTCCACCACGGTCGCCCCGCAGTCGCGCAGCCAGCCGCCGAAGGTCTGCCCGTACGGGCCGGTGACGACGTTCAGCGCGGTCGAGCCGGGCCGGGCGCCGCCGCGCACGCACCCCTCCAGCGGCAGCAGCGCCTCGCCCTGCGTGATCACCACGTCCTGCCCGGTGGCGAGCAGGTCGGCCACGCGCCGCTCGATCGCGGCGAAGCGGTCCGCGGTCAGCGGGGGCAGGTCCAGGAAGGGGTGGGGCTGGGTCACGGCGGTCGCTCTCTCACGTTCTCGGGGGTCCTCGGGCGCCCGCCCGCCCGGTACGGGCCGCGGGGGCGCCCAGCCGAGCGTACCCAGCGCCTCGTACAGTGCCGGACATGAGCGATCGCATGGTGGTACTGCATGTGAAGGGGCGGGTGCTCGTCGGTCCGCAGGACGTCCGCGACGAACTGTGGGTCGTGGACGGCCGGGTCACCTACACCCGGCCCGCCGGGCCCCTCGCGGCCGACGTCCGCACGGTGACCGGCTGGGCGCTGCCCGGCCTGGTGGACGCGCACTGCCACGTCGGCATCGACGCGCACGGCGCCGTGGACGAGGCGACCAGCGAGAAGCAGGCCCTGACCGACCGCGACGCGGGCGCCCTGCTGCTGCGCGACGCCGGGTCCGCCGCGGACACCCGGTGGATCGACGACCGCGACGACCTGCCGAAGATCATCCGCGCGGGGCGGCACATCGCCCGCACCCGCCGGTACATCCGCAACTACGCGCACGAGATCGAGCCCGCCGACCTCGTCGCGTACGTGGCCCGCGAGGCGCGGCGCGGCGACGGCTGGGTGAAGCTGGTCGGCGACTGGATCGACCGGGACGCGGGCGACCTGGCCGCCTGCTGGCCGCGCGCCGAGGTGGAGGCGGCCATCGCGGAGGCGCACCGGCTCGGCGCCCGCGTCACCGCCCACTGCTTCGCCGAGGAGTCGCTGCGGGACCTGGTGGAGGCGGGCATTGACTGCGTGGAGCACGCCACGGGCCTGACCGAGGAGACGATCCCGCTGTTCGCGGAGCGCGGGGTCGCGATCGTGCCGACCCTGGTGAACATCGCCACGTTCCCGCGTCTCGCCGCCGGAGGGGAGGAGAAGTTCCCGCGCTGGGCCGGCCACATGCGGCGGCTGCACGAGCGGCGCTACGACACGGTCCGCGCCGCGTACGACGCGGGCATCCCCGTGTTCGTCGGCACCGACGCGGGCGGTTCCCTCCCGCACGGGCTGGTGGCCGCCGAGGTGGCCGAACTGGCCAAGGCCGGCATCCCGCCGCTCGACGCGCTCTCCGCGACCACCTGGGCGGCCCGCGCCTGGCTGGGGCGCCCCGCGCTGGAGGAGGGCGCCCCCGCCGACCTGGTCGTCTACGACGAGGACCCGCGCGCCGACGTGCGGGTCCTGGCGGCGCCCCGCCGGGTCGTCCTCAACGGCCGCGTCGTCCTCTGACCCGCCGGCCGGGCACGCCACCGGGCCGCGGGGCCACCAGGCCACCCAGCCGCCAGGCCACCGGGCCGCCAGGCCGGCGGGATCAGCGGGTGAGGAACGCCAGTCGCGCCCGCTTCGCCGGGAGGTGGACCTCCGGGAGCACGACCTCCGGGAGGACCACCTCCGGGCCCACCTCGAAGCCGCTGCGGGCCAACAGCGCCACGGCCTTGTCGTTCGCCGCGTCCGGCTCGACCACGATCCGCTCGTGGGTGGAGAGGCAGTACGCGGTGAGCACCCCCAGCACGTGCCCGGTGAAACCGGGCTCCGGGGCGGCGGCGGGCGCCAGCAGCAGGTGGACGCCGATGTCGCCGGGGCGCGCCTCGTAGCACTCGGAGACCCGGTCCGCCTCCGGGTCGTACGTCTGGAACAGCGCCACCGGGACGCCGTCGCGGAGCGCCAGGAACGCGTGGTGCGTGGTCAGCGTGTCCAGGTGGGCGTAGACGCCCCGGACGTCCTCCACGCTCGCGCCCCGCATGCCCCAGAACCGGGCCCGCTCCTCGCTCACCCAGGAGTGCACCAGCGGGGCGTCCCGGTCCGGGTCGAGGGGGACGACGCGGACCGTGCCGAAGCCGTCCACGGTGCGCTCGTACACGGCGGTTCCGTACACGGCGGTTGCGTACGCGGCGGTTGCGTACGCGGCGGCGCCCGCCCTGGCGCCGGGCGCCCCGGCGGAGGCGACGGAGCCGGCGGCCTCGGCGGAAGCCGCGGGGCCGTGGTTGTCGGGGGTCATGCGGGGTGCTCCTTGCTGAGCCGGTTCCAGTCGGTGATCACGGGGACGAGTCCGCCGCGCAGCCACAGCGGCAGCTGGTCGCGCCGGTGCGGGTCGCCGGGGACGCCCGAGGCGCCGAACGGCACCACCCACAGGCTGTCCTCACGGCGTGCCAGGTCCCAGACGTAGCGGGCGGCCGGGCCGCGGGCGCTCCGGTCGGTGACGCCGGGCACGCTGGAGGTGGAGAGCACGCAGTCGTGGTCCCCGTCCAGGCCGGGCCACCGGGCGTCGTCGTCCCCGTCGGGCAGCGCCGCCCACGGGGCGAGCCGGTGCGTGGCGCCCCAGGGCCCGGCCGGCGGGGCGGCGGCGGCCTCCTCCAGCGCGCCCCGCACGGCCCCGGCCCGGTCGGCGGGCGGCACGGGCCCGGCCGTCAGCAGCGTCTCCAGGGCGTAGGCGACGCGCGGGAGCGGCGCCAGCCACGGCGCGAACAGCGCCGGGTACGCAGGGAGGTCCGCGAGCCCGGCGAACACCGGGTGCGCGGCGATCCGGCGTACGACCCCGGCCCGCACGGCGGCGTACAGCGCGGCGTCCTCGCTGTCGGCGGCCATGCGCAGGTCCCAGCGCAGCAGCCGGTCGCGCACGGCGGCGGCCTCGGCGGTCAGGCCGTCGAGCCCGGAGGCGAGGTCCAGCAGCGGGCGGGCCGAGGCGAGTCGGGTGTCGGTGTGCACGGCCGCCATGTCCGGCGCCGTCCACTCCCGCGACGCCTCCAGCAGGCGGGTGATCCGCTCCGCCCGGTGCGGCGGCGCGAACTCGACGCCCAGCGGCCCGGCGAGCCCCCGCTCGTTGGCCATCACGGCGAAGCCGTCCACGTCGGCGCGCGGGAGCGGCTCGTACCGGCCCCGCCACGCGTGCGCGGCCTCCCACGCCGGTACGACCCGCAGCCGGTTGGCGCGCGGCCGTACGGGGACGTGCCCGGCGACCCGATGGAGCGTGCCGCCCGCGGTGTCGGCGGCCTGCACGACGTTCACGGGCTCCACCCAGCGGTCGAAGGCCCGGTCGACGTCGCCGACGGTCCGCGCGGCGAGCAGCGCGGGCAGCGCGGCGAAGCCCAGGTCGCCGGTGACGCGCGGCGGGTGGCGCAGGCTCAGCGCCCCGCCCTCGCCGTCGTCGGGGACGATGACCGGCCCGCGCTCGGTCTCCACCACCTCCACGGGGACCGGGTCGGCGCCCCGGACCTCGACGGTCTCGGTGTGGGCGCGGGCGGGCCGCCACCCGTCGGGGCCGAGGGCCTCCGGGGTGCCGTCGGGGCGGCGGCGCAGCCGTTCGCGGTAGACGTCCTGGTAGTCGGCCATGGCGTTGGTGATGGCCCAGGCGACACTGCCGGTGTGGCCGAAGTGCGCCAGTCCGGGGACGCCGGGCACGGCGAGGCCGACGACGTCGTAGCCGGGGCAGGCGAGGCGGATCTGCTGGTAGACGCCGGGCGCCTCGATGAAGCGGTGCGGGTCCCCGGCGAGCAGCGCGGCGCCGGTGGCGGTCCGGTCGGCCGTGACCAGCCAGCCGTTGCTGCCGGAGGTGCCGGGGCCGTCCGTCGCGAACAGCTCGGTCGCCTCGTCGCCGAGGGTGCGGGCGACGTGTTCGCGCCACAGCTTCGTCGGGAAGCCGGCGAAGAGGATGTGGGTCGACAGCCAGACGCCCAGCGGCACCCAGGGCTCCCAGACGCCCGGTTCCAGGTCGGTGGCGGCGAACTCGCCGCTGCGGCGGGCGCCTTCGGCGAGCCCCTCGTTGACCCCGTCGGTGTACGCCGCGACCCAGGCGCGGGTGGCGTCGTCCAGTCGGGCGAGGCAGCGCCGGGCGGTGTCGGCGAGCCGTACGCGGCGGGCGAAGACGTCCCACTCGACGGCGTCCGGGCCGAGGAACGCGGCCGTGGTGCCCTGGGCGCGGTGCCGCTCGACCTCCAGCTGCCACGCCCGGTCGAGGGCCGTGACGCGGCCCTGGGCGCGGGCGAGCTCCAGCGGGTCGCCGGCGCGCAGATGCGGGATGCCCCAGGCGTCCCGGAAGACCTCGATGCTCACTGTCGTCCCGATCTCTTTAGGTAAGGCTGGCCTAACCTAAGTCAGGGGTGGCGTGAAAGCAATCCACGGCGCCCGAGAATCGAACGGATGGCCGGTAACTCCCCTTTGGGGTGAACTCACTTCAGGTGCAGGCGTGTTCACGCTCCGTGCGCCAGGATTCCGGGTGTCCCCGGTCGCCACCGCACACATGTCCCTGTGCGCGGATGTTCGGCGGCCTTTCGTCTTCCGTCTTCCCGTAGGGGTCCCACCACCGTGAACAGCACCACCCTGCGCACCCGCGCCGCCGCCCTGGCCGCGACCGCCACCGCCGCGGCGGCCCTCGCCGCCGGCACGGCACCGGCGTCGTACGCCGCGCCCGCCGCGCCCGCCGCGGCCCCGGCCGCCCCCGAGGCGCCGGCCGCGCACGCCGCGGTCCTGCGGACCGGTCTGGACGTCTCCCTCCTCGACGGCGGCGTCCGCGTCCCCGTCAACGCCGTGCTGAACGAGGTGCGGGCCCCGGCGACGGCCGACCGCACCGCGCTCACCGTCACGCTGGACGGCGTCGACCGGGGCAGGCCCGTCCACCTGCTGCGGGCCGACGTGGCGTCGGCGAAGGCCACCGCCGACGCGGCGCGCGCGGAGGGCTCCGTGAAGCTGGTCAAGGCCCGGGTGCACCTGCCCGGCCTGCCCCTGCTGTCCGTCGTCCAGGCGGACCAGGTCAGCGCCCGCGCGGTCTGCTCCGCCGGCGCCCCGCCGACCGCCGAGGCGAACCTGCTCGGCGGCGTCACCGTCCTCGGCAAGCGCGTCACGCTCACCCCGGGCGAGAGCAGCACGGTCAGTGTCCCCGGCGTCGGCGAGGTCGTCCTCGACCTGTCGCACCGCACCACCACGTCCACCACGGCCGCCGCCACGGCCCTGAGGCTGCGGGTCGCCGTCAACCCGCTCGACCTCAACGTCGCCAAGGTCACCGGCACGGTCACCCTCGCCGAGGCGGGCTGCTCGGCGCCCCAGGACTCCTCCGCCTCCCCGGTGCCCGCCGCCCCGCCGGCGTCCTCCGCGCCCGCCACGCCGCCGGCCACCACCGCCCCGGACCCCGGCCCGTCCGAGGCCACCGGCGCCCCGGACCCGTCCCCGGCCGGGGGGACGGCGCCGCGCACGCCCGACGCGAACCTGGCCGAGACCGGCGGCGACTCCCGCCTGCCGTACCTCGCCGCGGGGGCGGCGGCCCTGCTCGCCACCGGGGCGGGGGCACTCGTCCTCGCCCGCCGCGCCCGCGCCTCGCGCACCGGCGCCTGACGGCCCGCCGTCTTCCGTGGGCGGCCCCGCCGGCGCCGCCGGCCCCGCCGGACACCCCCGGCGGGGCCACGGGCGCGCGGACGGGCCCGCGCGCGCCCGGGCGGGACGGCCCCGGCGCGCTCCGGCCGCCCGGCCGGGCCCCGCGGAAGCACGCCCGGACCGGCGGCGCCCGCCTCCCGTACGCGCTCCGGCACCGGACGACCGGCCGGTCCCGCCGCCAAGGCGGCACGCACGCCCCTCCGCGGTGCCGGGTGACCCCACCGGACCGCCCGGTCGTCCGCCTCCGGGCGGGGCGAGCGGGAGCGGGAGAGCCCGAGGCGGAACCGGGCGGACCGCCCGACCGGGCGGCCGGACCGCAACCGGCCGGACCGCAACCGGCCGGACCGTAACCGGCCGGACCGTAACCGGCCGGACCGCAACCGGCCGGACCGCAACCGGCCGGGCAGGGCCCGGCGCCCGGCGGCACCGCGCCGCGGTCAGCCGGGGCGGGAGCAGCCCGCCATCACCAGGGCCTGGTCCAGCGCCTGGAGGAACCGATTCGTCGTGGCCCGGTCCCGCACCGCGAGCCGCAGCCACTGCGGCCCGAGCCCCGGGAACGTGTCACCGCGCCGCGCCGCGAACCCCAGGCCCCGCAGCCGCTCCCGTACGACGTCGGCGCCCTCCACCCGGATCAGGACGAACGGCCCCTCGGCGGCCTCCACGGCCCGCACCTCCTCGAACTCCGCCAGCCCGGCCAGCAGATGGGCCCGCTCGACCGCCGTGCGGCGCGCGGCCTCCTCGGCCTCCGCCAGCGCCTCCCCGGACATGCACGCCTCGGCCGCCACCAGCGCGGGCGTGGACACCGGCCACAGCGGCTGCGCCCGCTCCAGCATCGCCACCGTGTCCGGCGCGGCGAGCACGTAGCCGACCCGCAGTCCCGCGAGGCCCCAGGTCTTGGTGAGGCTCCGCAGCACCACCAGGCCCGGTACGTCGGTCCGCCCGGCCAGCGCCTCCCGCTCGCCGGGCACCGCGTCCATGAACGCCTCGTCCACCACGAGGACCCGCCCCGGCCGCGCCAGCGCCGCCAGCGTCTGTGCCGGGTGCAGGACGGACGTGGGGTTCGTCGGGTTGCCGACCACGACCAGGTCGGCGTCCGCCGGCACCCGCGCCGGGTCCAGCCGGAAGCCGTCCTCCTCGCGCAGCAGCACCCGGCGCACCTGGTGGCCCGCGTCCCGCAGCGCCGCCTCCGGTTCGGTGAACTGGGGGTGCACCACCACCGGCCGCCGCACCGGCAGCGCCCGTGCGAGCAGCACGAACGCCTCGGCCGCGCCCGCCGTCAGCAGCACCCGCCGGGCCGGCAGCCCGTGCCGCTCGGCGACCGCCGCCCGCGCCGCCCGCCCGTCCGGGTAGGCGGCGAGCCCCGAGAGCGACTCGACGAGCCGCTCCCGCAGCCACGCGGGTGGGGTGTTCGTCCGGACGTTGACCGCGAGGTCGGTCAGCTTCCCGTCCCGGACCTCCACGTCGCCGTGGTGCCGCAGGTCGTACGCGTCCGAGTCGCGGGGGCCGGGGAACGGTCTGTCGCTGTCTGTGTGGGTATACATGGCCGCCAGCCGGGGTGGGGGACAGTGGGGGGATGGTTCGGGGCGGGCCGACGGCGTCGGCGGCCCACCGGGGGGCTCCGGTCGCCGGATGGGGGATCCGGCGCGGGGGTCAGCGGTTCGACACGGCGCCCGGTAAGTCGAACACCGCGTCCCCACGGTGGTACCCCGAGCCCTCCGGGGGCAACCGCTCGCCCCGGTACGCCACCGCCACCGCGCAGGTCACACGCGCCCCCGGCGAAGCGGACCTCCGCTTGGGGACGAGCAGTTCACCCCCCGTCAGCCGATCCGCCCCGTCCGCCCCGTCCGCCCGGTCCGCCCCGTCCGTCCCGCTCGTCCTGCCCGTCCCACCCGGACCGTCCGGTCCCGTGGTCCTCGCCACCGCCACGGCCTCCGCCAGCGCGGCGGCCTCCGCGACCGACGGCGTGCCCGTCGCGGCCAGCGCGGCGTCCGACGGGTGGGGCACGCGGACGCGGGCCAGCACGTCCGCCGGGTGGGCGCGCAGGGGCACCCCGAGGCGGGCCGCGGCCTCCACGAGGCCCGGCTCACCGGCCTTCGCGGCCACGGTCGCCAGCGCCACCACGTCCCCCGGCCCCCGCCCGGCCTCCCGCAGGACCGCCGCGACCAGGTCGCACACCTCCCGCGCGGTCACCCCGCGCCGGGCGCCCACGCCCACCACCAGGCTCACCGCCGGCAGTGCTCCACGAAGCGCAGCGGCACCCCGGGCAGCGCCGCCCAGTGGGTGTGCAGGTAGCTGGCGTGCACGCCGTCCCGGACGAAACCCTCCACCCGCCGCTCCGGCTGCCGCAGCCCCCACGCGGGGCTCGCCCCGGCGCCGGGCTCGATCACCGTGCGGTGGAACTCGTGGCCCCGCAGCCGCGTACCGGCCGCCGCCAGCGGGCTGTCGCTCACCGCGACCGCGTCCCGGTAGCCGAGCGTGAGCCGCTGCGACATCCGCGCGTCCGCGTCGAGCACCCCGCACATGGGCCGCCCGTCCAGCGAACGCGCCAGGTACAGCAGGCCGGCGCACTCCGCCGCGACCGGGGCACCCGACCGCGCCAGCGCGGACACCGCGTCCCGCAGCGACTCGTTCGCCGACAGCTCCGGCGCGTACACCTCGGGGAACCCGCCGCCGATCACCAGCCCGCGGGTGCCCTCCGGCAGTTTCTCGTCCCGCAGCGGGTCGAAGGCCACCACCTCGGCGCCGGCCGCCGTCAGCAACTCGGCGTGCTCGGCGTACGAGAAGGTGAACGCGGCCCCGGCGGCCACCGCCACCACCGGCCGCTCCCCGCGCCCGGCCGCGCCCCTCCCGGCACCGCCACCCGCACCCGCACCGGTACCCGCACCCGCCCCCGCGCCGACAGCGCCACCGCCACCCGCACCGGACACCGCCCCCGCCCCGGACACCGCACCCGCACCGGCACCCGCGCCGGTACCGGACACCACCCCACCGGTACCCGCCCCCGCGCCGGTACCGGACACCACCCCACCGGCACCCGCCCCCGTGGCCACCGCGCCCCCCGGCGCCCCCGCCGCCCGCAGCGCCGCCCCGGCCGACCAGGCCTCGGCGCGCAGCGGCGGCGCGGAACGGGCCAGCGCCAGCAGCGCCTCCAGGTCGCAGCCCTCCCGCACCTGCTCCGCCTGCGCCCGTACGGCGTCCACCGCGTCCGCGTGCCGCTCCGCGACCGGCACCAGGCCCAGGTGCCGCGAGGGCGTGGACACCGCCGGGGCCCGCCGCAGCACCCCCATCACGGGCACGCCCGACTCGCCCAGCGCCTCCCGCAGCAGGTGCTCGTGCCGGTCGGTGGCGACCTTGTTGAGGATCACCCCGCCGATCCGCACCTCCGGGTCCCACGAGGCGAAGCCGTGCACCAGCGCGGCCACCGACCGGGACTGCGAGGACGCGTCCACCACCAGCACCACCGGCGCCCGCAGCAGCTTGGCCACCTGCGCCGTCGACGCCAACTCGCCCCGGTCGGCGGCGCCGTCGTACAGCCCCATCACGCCCTCGACGACGGCCAGGTCGCAGCCGCGCGCCCCGTGCGCGAAGAGCGGCGCCACCAGCTCCGTACCGCACATGAAGGCGTCGAGGTTGCGGCCGGGACGGCCCGTCGCCAGCGCGTGGTACCCCGGATCGATGTAGTCGGGGCCCACCTTGTGCGGCGACACCGCGAGACCACGGCCGGCGAACGCGGCCATGAGGCCGGTCGCGACCGTGGTCTTGCCCGCGCCGGACGACGGCGCGGCGATGACGAGACGTGCTACCACTCGATGCCCCGCTGGCCCTTCTGACCGGCGTCCATCGGGTGCTTGACCTTGGACATGTCGGTGACCAGGTCCGCGAAGTCCACCAGCTCCTGCGGGGCGTTGCGGCCCGTGATCACCACGTGCTGCTGTCCGGGCCGGGCGCGCAGCACCTCGACCACCTCGGCCGTGTCGATCCACCCCCAGTGGAGCAGGTAGGCGAACTCGTCGAGCACGTAGAACCGGTACGTCTCCGCGGCCAGGTCCCGCTTGACCTGCTCCCAGCCCTGCCGGGCCTTCTCCTCGTGCGACAGCTCGCCCTCGGCGGGCTCGCGCTGGATCCACGACCAGCCCTCGCCCATCTTGTGCCAGGTGACCGGGCCGCCCTTGCCGGTCTCGCCGAGCGCCTTGAGCGCGTTCTCCTCGCCGACCTTCCACTTCGCCGACTTGACGAACTGGAAGACCCCGACCGGCCAGCCCTGGTTCCAGGCGCGCAGCGCCATCCCGAACGCGGCGGTCGACTTGCCCTTGCCCACACCCGTGTGGACCATCACCAGCGGGCGGTTGCGGCGCTGGCGGGTCGTGAGACCGTCGTCCGGAACGACGGTCGGCTGTCCCTGCGGCACTATGCGGCCCTCCTCGTAGAACGAACATCCTTGACCAGCCCGGCGATCGCGTCCGCGCGCAGCTCGTCCAGCGTCACGGCCGTACCGCCCAGATCCCGCGCGAGCCCCGCCGCGAGCCCCAGCCGTACGTGGCCGGCCTCGCAGTCCACCACCACCGACGCCGTCCCGTCCGCCGCGTGCAGCCCGGCCGCGCGCGCGGCCAGCCGCAGCGGCTCCGGGCCGCCGGTCGCCCGCCCGTCCGTCACCACGACGAGCAGCGGACGCCGCGCCGGGTCGCGCAGCCGCTCCACCCGCAGCACCTCGCGCGCCTTCAGCAGGCCCGCCGCCAGCGGGGTACGGCCCCCCGTCGGCAGCCGCTCCAGCCGGGCGGCCGCCGCGTCCACCGACGACGTGGGCGGCAGCACCAGCTCGGCGTCCCGCCCCCGGAACGTCACCAGGCCCACCTTGTCCCGCCGCTGGTAGGCGTCGAGCAGCAGCGACAGCACGGCGCCCTTCACCGCGCCCATCCGCTGCCGCGCCGCCATCGACCCCGACGCGTCCACCGCGAACAGCACCAGATTGCCCTCGCGCCCCTCCCGCACCGCCTGGCGCAGGTCGTCGCGGCGTACGACCAGCCCGGCGCCCGACCGGCCGCGCGCCCGCTGGTGCGGGGCCGCCGCCTGCACGGTCGCCGCCAGGTGGAGCCGGGTCAGGGCGCCCCGGGGCCGCCGCGCCCCGGTGGTGCGCCCGTGCTCGGTGCGCGCGCGGGAGCGGCGCCCGGCGGCGCCGTCGCCCACCCCCGGCACGGTCAGGACCCTGGCGCGGAACGGCTCGGCGGCCCCGACCGGCGACTGCTCGCCGGCCGGTCCCGCGCCCGGCCGCGGCGCGGCCCCCGCGGCGGGGGAGGGCTCCGTCTCCGGCCGGTCGCCCTGCGGCTCGGGCAGGGCGTCCGTCTCCGGCGCGGCGTCCGGCTCGGGCGCGGTCTCGGCCTCGCGGCCGGCGGGCTGCGGCGGGACGCCCCCGCCGGGGCCGCCGTCGCCGTCCGGGCCGCCGTCGCCGGGGCCGCCCCCGTCCGGACCGCCGCCGTCCGGGCCGCCGTCACCGGGGCCCTGCGGGTCCGGCTCGGGCTCGTCGTCCCCGCCGGCCTGCTCCAGCACCTCGTCCAGCCTGTCCTCGTCCAGGCCCGGCGCGTCGAAGGGGGAGCGCCGCCGCCGGTGCGGCAGCGCCAGCAGCGCCGCCCGCCGCACGTCCTCGACCGCCACGTCCGTGCGCCCCGCCCACGCGGCCAGCGCCGTCGCCGTGCGGGCCATCACGATGTCGGCGCGCATGCCGTCCACCTCGAACGCCGCGCACGTCGCCGCGATCCGCCGCAGCGCGCCGTCCCCGAGCCGCACGTGCGGCAGCAGGTCCCGCGCCGCCGCGATCCGCTCGCGCAGCGCGGCCTCGTCGCCGGCCCAGCGCGCCGCGAAGCCCGCCGGGTCGTCGTCGTACGCCAGGCGCCGCCGCACCACCTCGACCCGCTGCTCCGGGTCCCGCGACGCGGCCACCTCCACGGTGAGCCCGAACCGGTCCAGCAACTGCGGCCGCAGCTCGCCCTCCTCGGGGTTCATCGTCCCGACGAGCAGGAAGCGCGCGGCATGCCGTACGGAGACGCCCTCCCGCTCCACGTGGGAGGCGCCCATGGCGGCGGCGTCGAGCAGCAGGTCGACGAGGTGGTCGTGGAGCAGGTTGACCTCGTCGACGTACAGGATCCCGCGGTGGGCCCGCGCGAGCAGCCCCGGCTCGAACGCCTTCACGCCCTCGGACAGGGCCCGTTCGATGTCCAGGGCACCGACGAGCCGGTCCTCCGAGGCGCCGACGGGCAGCTCGACCAGCCGCGTCGGACGCCGGACGCCCGGCGCCGCCTCGTGCGGCCCGTCCGGGCACCCCGGGTCGGGCGCCTCGGGCGCGCACGAGAAGCGGCAGCCGGGGACGACGTCCATGGCGGGCAGCAGCGCGGCGAGGGAACGCACCAGCGTGGACTTGGCGGTGCCCTTCTCACCCCGCACGAGCACACCGCCGATCCCCGGACTGACGGCGTTGAGCAGCAGGCTCAGCCGCATGTCGTCCATGCCGACGACGGCCGTGAACGGGTAGGGAACCGAGGCCATTAACGGGCACCCCTTTCAAGGGAACTGCTGCGGGTGGGCACGTCCGTCCGGTCGGGGGACGCGGACTCCGGGGGCGACTGCCGGGGCGACTCAGGGGACCGGGCCCCGGCCCGGCACAGGCCGCTCACGGCGCCCCCGGCGGGACGAACGGCAGCCCGCCCGGCGGGCCCGACTCGATGAGCTTCCACAGCGCGTCCGTGTCCGCGTGCTCCTCGATCAGGTCCCCGAGCCGGTCCAGCTGCTCCTCGCGCAGCGCGCCGAACGACGTGTCGGGCGCCGGGACGAAGCGCCGCCCGGCCGCCGCGGCGACCTCCCGCAGGAACGCCCGCCGGAAGGCGTCGCTCTCCAGCGAGCCGTGCCAGTGCGTCCCCCACACGGCACCGACGCGGCAGCCGTCCAGGAAGGGCTCCCCGCCCCGCACGTCCGCGACGCCGTGGTGGATCTCGTACCCCTCCACCGCCTCGCCCAGCGCCTCGCCGACCGGCCGCGCCAGGGTCTTCTCCGGCGCGAACCGCACCCGCACCGGCAGCAGGCCCAGCGCCTCCACGGCCCCGGCCCGCGACTCCACGTCGTCCTCGATGTGCTCGCCCAGCACCTGGAAGCCGCCGCAGATCCCCAGCACCGGCCGCCCCTCGGCGGCCCGCCGGGCCAGCGCGCCGGCCAGACCGCGCTCCCGCAGCCACGCCAGCGCCCGCACCGTGCCGCGCGTGCCCGGCACGACCACCAGGTCGGCGTCGGCCAGCTCCTCGGGCCGGTCCACGAACCGCACGACGACCCCCGGCTCGGCGGCCAGCGCGTCCACGTCTGTGAAGTTCGACATCAGCGGTACGGCGCACACGGCCACCCGCAGCACGTCCTCGCCGACCGGCGGCGCCACCACCGACTCCCGCACGGCGCCCCGCAGGGAGACCCGCAGCCCGTCCTCCTCGTCGATGCCGAGCCCGTGGGCGTACGGCAGCACCCCGAGCGTCCGCCGCCCCGTCAGGCCGTACAGCATGTCGAGCCCCGGCTCCAGCAGGCTCACGTCGCCGCGGAACTTGTTCACCAGGTACCCGGAGACGAGCGCCTGGTCCTCGGGCGCCAGCAGCGCCGTCGTCCCGAAGAACTGGGCGAACACCCCGCCCCGGTCGATGTCGCCGACCACGACGACGGGGAAGCCCGCCGCCCGCGCGATGCCCATGTTCACGATGTCGGTGCGGCGCAGGTTGATCTCGGCGGGGCTGCCTGCGCCCTCGCAGATCACCGCGTCGTACGTGGCGCGCAGCTCCTGAAGGCACTCCAGGACCGTGCCGAACAGCGCCTGCTGCCGCCCGCCGTGGTAGCCGCGCGCGCTCATCTCGCCGACCGGCCTGCCCATCAGCACGACCTGGCTGGACCGGTCGCCGCCGGGCTTGAGCAGCACCGGGTTCATCAGCGCCGTCGGCTCGACGCGGGCGGCCTGCGCCTGCATGGCCTGCGCCCGCCCGATCTCGGCGCCCTCGCGCGTCACGAACGAGTTGAGGGACATGTTCTGCCCCTTGAACGGCGCCACCTTCACGCCCTGCCGGACCAGCCAGCGGCAGATCCCGGCCGTCACCACGCTCTTGCCCGCGTCGGACGTCGTCCCCGCGACCAGCAGCCCCCCGCTCACGCGCCCCTCCGCTTCCACGCCCCGTACAGCAGCCGCCCGCCCGCGCACACGGCGAGCGCCAGCCCGCCGACGCGCCGCGAGAGCCGCACGGCCCGTTCGATGTCCGCCACCTCGACGGCCCGCCCCGGCCCGTTCAGCACCGGCCGGTGCTCGACCCGCCCCCCGTACGAGAGGGTGCCCCCGAGCCGTACGCCCAGGGCGCCCGCGAAGGCGGCCTCGACGGGGCCCGCGTTGGGCGACGGGTGCCGGTGCGCGTCCGCCCGCCACGCCCGCACCGCCCCGCGCGGGTCGCCGCCCGCGACGACGGCGAGCGCGGCCGTCAGCCGCGCCCCGGGCGCCCCGGCCACGTCGTCGAGGCGCGCCGACGCCCAGCCGAAGCGGCGGTGGCGCGGCGAGCGGTGGCCGACCATGGCGTCCAGCGTGTTGACCGCCCGGAAGGCGACCAGGCCCGGCACACCGCCGAGGGCGCCCCACACGAGCGCGCCGACCACGGCGTCGGAGGTGTTCTCGGCGACGGACTCCACCACGGCCCGCGCGACGCCCGGCCCGTCCAGGGCCTGCGGGTCGCGCCCGCACAGGTGCGGCAGCCGCTCGCGCGCGGCCTGAAGGTCCCCGGCGTCCAGCGCGGCGCCCACGGCCCGCGCCTCCCGTCCCAGGGAGGTGCCGCCGACGACGGCCCACACGGTGGCGGCGGTCAGCGCGACGGAGGCCGCGTCCCGGTTCCGCACGGCGCGCGCGGCGAGCGCGGCGGCGGCGGTGGCGCCTCCGGCGCACACGGCCGTGTACAGCGCGCCCCATCCCCGGTGGTCGCGCCAGAGCGCGCGCTCCACGGCGCCCGCGGCCCGCCCGAAGGCGGCGACGGGGTGGCCGCGGCGGGGGTCCGCGAGGATCAGGTCGCCGATGAGCCCGGCGGTGGCGCCGTACGCGAAGACTCGTTCGTCCCGCATCATCGGCTCAGCAGACCGGTGCGCCGGATCGGCCACGGGCCCGCGAGCCGGGGCTCGGGGTGGTTCTGGACGTACGGCGGGGAACGCAGCCGGGCATGCGCAAGGTCCTCACTCAGGGTCCGCGCCCTGGCTCGACGTGACCGGCGGTGAGAGTTCCTGGCTCCCGGGCTCCCGTCGCGGCCGTGCCGCGCGGTGCCCGGTGACAGTGGCGGGACCGCGCCGGATTCGCACCGGGCTTCCTCTCCTGCCGCCGGATATGGCCTGGGCAGTCCACCACGGCCCGCGAAGGCCCGTCAACTCACCCTTGACCTGCGGCGGAGCGGTGCGGCCCGGTCGGCGGCGGGGCGCAGCGCGAACGACCGGGCCGGCCGTACCGCGGGGGTACGGCCGGCCCGGCCGGAAGGTTCTGCCCTGGTCAGGCCACGATCAGGTAGACCCCGTAGGCGACGGCCGCGGTGCACAGCGCGAAGCACGCGTAGGCGCCGCTGCGGGCCAGCGCGGCGGAGCCGCCCTGGGCGGCGGCCTGCTCCTGCTTGGAGAGGCCGATGAGACCGAGGGTGAAGAGGCCGACGAGTGCGACGGTGGCGACGAGGCCCACGCCGAAGACGGAGCCGAGGGCTGCCCAGTCGATGTCCATGGCGATGCCGTCCTTTCCTTACACCGTGGCCGTGGGGGCGGCGTCGGGGGCCGCGGCCGGGGCCGGGATGGTGGTCTTGAGGGGGTCGGCGCCGACCGGGGCGACCGGGTCGGCGGCGAGGGTGCCGGCGGGCGGCGGGGTGACGGCCGCGATGGCGGTGGTGACGACCCCGGCGGGCTCGGCGGCGGGCTCGGCGGACGCGGCGGGCCCGGTGCCGGCGGCGGCGCCCTCCTCGACCTCGTTGACGTTGGTGTGGTCGACGACCTGGCGGCGCGAGATGAGCCAGATGGCGGCGGAGGAGGCCACCAGGAAGGCGGTGACGACGGCGACGCCCCAGTCGCCCTGGCGGGCGACGAGCTCGGCGAGCGCGGCGACCAGGCCGGCGGCCGGCAGGGTCAGGCCCCAGGCGACGAACATCCGCGTCGCGGTGGACCAGCGGACCACACCGCCCTTGCGGCCGAGGCCCGCGCCCATCACCGCGCCGGAGCAGACGTGCGTGGTGGAGAGCGAGAAGCCCAGGTGGGAGGAGGCGAGGATCACGGTCGCGGCGCCGGTCTGGGCGGCGAAGCCCTGCTGCGGCTGGAGGTCCGTGAGGCCCTTGCCCATGGTGCGGATGATGCGCCAGCCGCCGAGGTAGGTGCCGAGCGCGATGGCCAGACCGGCGGAGACGATGACCCAGACCGGCGGGTTGGAGCCGGGGGCGAGGGCGCCGCCGGCGACCAGGGCGAGGGTGATGATGCCCATGGTCTTCTGCGCGTCGTTGGTGCCGTGGGCGAGGGAGACCAGGCCCGCGGAGGCGATCTGGCCGGCCTTGTAGCCCTTGCGGCCGGTCTTCTCGTCGATGTTCCCGTCGACCTTGTACGTGAACCGGGTGGCGACCATCGCGGCGACGCCGGCCACCACCGGGGCGGCGATGGCGGGGATCAGGACCTTGGTCAGGACGACGCCGCCGTTGACGCCGCTGACGCCGATGGAGGCGACGGTCGCGCCGATCAGACCGCCCATGAGGGCGTGCGAGGAGCTGGAGGGCAGGCCGACCAGCCAGGTCAGGAGGTTCCACAGGATCGCGCCGACGAGGGCGGCGAGGATGACCTCCGGTTGGATGCCCGTCTCGTCGACGAGGCCCTTGGAGATCGTCTTGGCGACCTCGACGGAGAGGAACGCGCCCACGAGGTTCAGCACGGCCGACATGGCCACCGCCGCCTTGGGCCGCATCGCGCCGGTCGAGATGGTCGTGGCCATCGCGTTGGCGGTGTCGTGGAAACCGTTTGTGAAATCGAACACGAGAGCTGTCACGACCACAATGGCGAGCAGCAGCGTGATGTGTTCCATTTACCCAGGCAATCGTTCGACGTCAGTGGCTCGCTGAACGTAGGCAACCTGGGTGAACGGAAGGTGAACTGGGCCAGGCCGCCCGGTGTCCCAACCTGTGGGTGGGCATTCCGGTTACGCCCCGCCCCAGGAAAACGGGCCCCTCGGAGCCCCTGGGGCCCGCTCCGGAGACACTCGTCACTTTCCGCCCGCTTCGCCCCCTGGCATGATCGACGCCATGGCGAAGGACCCTGGGAGGGCCGCGGCCCACGGCCCCGCGGCGGAGGCGCAGGACCCCGACCCCGTGGCGGAGGCGTGGGACGCCCTGGTGGCCACGGCCCGCCGGACGGTGGCGGACGGACTGGTCGTCGGCACTTCGGGAAACGTGTCCGTACGGGTCGGCGACCTGGTCCTCGTCACCCCCAGCGGCGTCCCCTACACCCGGCTGACCGGCGACGACGTCGTCGCCGTGGACCTCCAGGGCCGCCGGGTGCGCGGCTCGCTCCCCCCGACCAGCGAACTGCCGATGCACCTGGCCGTGTACCGCTCCACCGCCGCGGGCGCGGTCGTCCACACCCACGCCGTGCACGCCACCGCCGTCTCGACCCTCGTCGACGAGCTGCCGCCGGTCCACTACATGGCCGCCGAGCTGGGCGGCCCGGTCCGCGTCGCCCCGTACGCCCTCTACGGCACACGGGAGCTGGCCGACCACATGCTGGAGGCCCTCACCGACCGCTCCGCCTGCCTGCTGCGCAACCACGGCACGGTCGCCCACGGCGCCACGCTCGACCAGGCGTACGACCGGACGGCCCAGCTGGAGTGGATGTGCCGGGTCTGGCTGACCGCCTCCTCCCACCCCACCCGCACCCCGTCCCTCCTCACTTCGGCCGATCTCGCCGAGGCGTCCCGCAAACTGCGCACCTACGGCCCCCGGCCCTAGCTGTTCTGTCCCGGGCCGTCCCCGACCGCCCCGCACCGCCCCCGCCCCGGTGTCCGCACCGGCCGCTCCCGCGTCGCCGGGTCCCGCGTCCGCCCACGACCCCGGCCCCGCCCCCGGTCCGCCGACCGGTGCAAGCCCCGCCCCGCCGCCCCGCCGCCCCGCCGCCCCGCCGCCCGTCACCCTCCCGCGAGCGCCGGCTGGCACGAGCGGGCCCACGCGCCGACACTGGACGGGTGCGTTCCGCTACAGCCGCGGCGGTGGCCGCCGCCACAGTGATCGGTGCCGGGACAGCCGCCGTGGCGGCCGGCCGGCACGCCAGCGGCGTGGCGCTCCGCCCGCGCCCCGGACGGCCCCTGCCCGGCGAGCCGCGCCTCACCGTGCACGCCACCGGCCCCGGCCGGATCACCCTCACCCGCGCCCTGCCCTCCCTGCGCCCCGGCGTGTACGGGCTGGAGGGCCCCGGCGTCCACGCCGTCGTCGGCCCCGTCCTCGCCGACGTCCCGCACGCCCCCGACACGGTCGTGCGCCGCCTGGAACGCGTCGACCACGGCACCCTGGCGGCCGGCACCCGCGTCCGCCTCACTCCGCGCCTGTACTCCGGCACCCCCGAGTCCGCGCTGGGCATCCCGTACGAGGACGTCGAGATCGCGGGCGAGCTGGGCCCGCTGCCCGCCTGGTACGTCCCGGCCGCCCGCGCCACCTGGGTGATCACCGCGCACGGCCTGGGCACCACCCGCGAGCACCCGCTGAACGTGCTCGGCTTCCTCAGCCGGCGGCTGCGCTTCCCCGTGCTCGACCTCGCCTACCGGGGTGACCCGGGCGCCCCCCGCCCCGCCGACGGCCTCGGCCACCTCGGCGAGTCCGAGTGGCGCGACCTCGACGCGGCCCTCCACCACGCCGTCCGCCACGGCGCCCGCAGCGTGATCCTCCACGGCTGGTCGACCGGCGCCGCGATGGCCCTCCACACCGCCGCGCACAGCCCGCTGCGCGACCGGATCGCGGGCGTCGTCCTCGACTCGCCCGTCCTCGACTGGGAGGCCACCCTCCGGGCGCTGGCCGCCGCCCGCCGCGTCCCCGCCGCCCTGCTGCCGCTCGCCGTCCGCGCCGCCCAGGGCCGAACCGGGCTGCAGGGCCAGGGCCCCGGCCAGACCGCCGACCCCGACGCCCTGACGGTCCCCGCCCTCGTCTTCCACGGCCCCGGCGACTCCGTCGCGCCCTGGGCGGCGACCCGCGCCCTCGCCGAGCGGCGCCCCGGCCTCGTCACCCTCCACACCGTCCGCGAGGCCCCGCACGCCGCCATGTGGAACGCCGACCCCGAGCGGTACGAGGAGGCCATGCGCCGCTTCCTCACCCCGCTCCTGTGAGCCGACGACCGCACTCCGTTTGGGCTTTCGGGCCGTCAACGGGAAGACTGCCCCCGTGACGTCTCGAAAGCCTGATGAGCAACTGGCGCGCAACTCCAGACTCCGACTCGTCCGGCCCCGGTCGCTGGCGACGACCGCCCGGCGGGCGGTGGCCGACCGGCGCACGCGGCCGGCCCCGCGCCCGCCGGAGGGCACGCCGCCGCGAGCGGAGCTGGCACGTCAGGCCCGGCAGGTGCTGGCCGACGCCGTGCGCGTCGCCCGCTGGGCCGCAGTGGACCGCTCCACCGTCACCGGCCCCGGCACCGCCCGGGAGCGGGCCGCCGCCGCGCTCGGCCTGACCCCGCCGCAGGTCCACACCGCCTGGGACCGGGCCCGCCTCGCGGGGCTGGTCGAGATCCACGGCGACACCGTCCGCCCCGGCTGGCGGCTGCGCGCCTGGGACCGCGACGACTCCGCCGCGCTGCGCGGCTGGGTCGCCCTCCTCGACGCCTGGTCGCTCGCCCACCCCGCCCCGCCCGGCGCCGAGCCCGCGGCGGTCGCGGAGGTGGTGGAGGCCGTCCCGCAGGTCCTGTCCCTCCTCCAGCTCTCCGCCGGCCCCGTCCTCGTGCCGGCCCTGCTCGACCTCCTCCGGCAGCGCGTCGCCGAACTGCGCGAACAGCGCTGCGAGGTGCCCTACCCCGACGCCGGGCCGGACGCGGGGCCCGACGCCGGGCCGGGCGCCGGCCAGGCCGCCCCCGCCCCGGACGGCACGGCGAAGCCGCCCGCCCCGGACGCCCTGCCCGGCCTGCTCGACTGGGCGCTGGAGGGCCTCGCCTCCGTCGGCGCCCTCACCCTCGGCGACGGCCAGGCGACGCTCACCCCGCTCGGCAACTGGGCGGTGTGGGTTAAGCTGGAGCAGATCTGCGTCGCCGCCCAGAGCCCCGCGGGGCACATCGAGCAGTCCGCCGAGGACATGCTGCGCGGCTGCGTGCGGCTGACCCCCGGCCCGGCCCGTGCCGAGTACCGCGCGTGGCTCGCCGCCCGCCCCGCCGGCAAGGCCGTGACCGAGCTGCTCGCCGTCGCCCGCGGCGACGACGCCCTCCTGCGGGGGCTGGCCTTCGAGGCCCTTCGCGTGGTGGGCGCCGCCGCCGAGGCCGAGGTCCGCGCCGCCGCCGGGGAACCGTCACTGCGCCCGTACGCCCTGCTCTGGCTCGCCGAGCACGAGGGCGCCGACCCGGACGAGGCGCCCGACGTCCTCACCCGCGAGGAGACCACCTGGCTCTGGGTCGACACGGCCGCCGCCGTCGTGGACCACGGCGAGAGCGACCTGCTCGTACGGCACCTGGAGTCGGCCGTGCAGGGCACCGTTCCCGCACTGCTGGACGAGGTCCGCCGGGTCGGCCACCCGCGCACCGTGCAGGTGCTGGTCGCCCTGGCCGCCGCCCACCCGGACCCGGCGCTCGCCAAGGCGGTCCGCCGCGCGGCCTTCCAGGTCCACACCGGCGGCTCCTGACCCGCGCGCCGACGCCCCCGGCCGCCCGCCCGGCCGGGGGAGCGGTACGGCCGCCCACCCGGCCGGCCCGGTCACCCGGCCGGCGTGCCGGGGACGTACGTCCCGAAGCTCCAGACGTTCCCCTCGGCGTCGCGCGCCATGTAGTCCCGCGCGCCGTAGTCCTGGTCGGTCGGCGGCATCAGCACCTCGACGCCGTGCTCCACGGCCCGCGCGTGGTGCGCGTCCGGGTCCTCCACGACCACGTACACACCGACCGGCCCGGCGTCCGCCATGAGCTTCGCGTACAAGCTGTCGCCGCCCTTGGTCCCCAGCATCACCGTCCCGTCGCCGTGGGACAGCTCCGCGTGGACGACGAGGCCGTCCTCGTTCTCGTGGACGGCGTCCTTCCGGAAGCCGAACGCCTCCGTCAGCGTCCGGATCGCGGCATGCGCGTCCCGGTACAGGAGCGTGGGGCAGATGCTGGGTCCGGCGGCCATGCCGATCACCTCGGTTCGCTCTGGTACGGAGTGCTGTGACGTGGATCACCCACGCCTCCCAGTCTGGCACCGACCACCGACACCGCCCGCCGACCGCGCCCGAAGGAGTCGCACCGGGCCGCGCTCGGGCCGCGCTCGGGCCGCGCGGACGGCCGGAGCGAGCGCGTCGGGACCGGGTTCGCGACGGCCCTGCGCCGGGGCCGCCGCGGGCCCGCCGAGCGCCGGAAAACCAGTTGCACGGGCCCGTTAGACTGGCCCCCATGGCCATTCTCCCTGCGCATTAGACGGTGCCGACGCCACCGCAGCCGCCGTCCGCCCGTCGTCCCCCCGCCCTGGAGTCTGTCCGTGATCACCGCCACCGGCCTTGAGCTGCGCGCCGGAGCCCGCGTCCTCATCGAATCCGCCTCGTTCCGCATCACCAGGGGCGACCGCATCGGCCTCGTCGGCCGCAACGGCGCCGGCAAGACCACCCTCACCAAGTGCCTCGCGGGCGAGGGCATCCCCGCCTCCGGCACCATCACCCGCTCCGGCCAGGTCGGCTACCTGCCGCAGGACCCCCGCACCGGCGACCTCGACGTCCTCGCCCGCGACCGGATCCTCTCCGCCCGCGGCCTCGACGTGCTGATCCGCAAGATGCGGCTCAACGAGGAGCGCATCGCGGGCGGCAAGGGCGCCACCCGCGAGAAGGCCCTCAAGCAGTACGAGCGCCAGGAGACCGAGTTCCTCACCAAGGGCGGTTACGCGGCCGAGGCCGAGGCGGCCACCATCGCCGCCGCCCTCGGCCTGCCCGACCGCGTCCTCGGCCAGCCCCTGCACACCCTCTCCGGCGGCCAGCGCCGCCGCATCGAGCTGGCCCGCATCCTGTTCTCCGACGCGGACACGCTGCTCCTGGACGAGCCGACCAACCACCTCGACGCCGACTCGATCACCTGGCTGCGCGACTACCTCAAGTCCTACCGCGGCGGCTTCGTCGTCATCTCCCACGACGTCGACCTGGTCGAGACGGTCGTCAACAAGGTCTTCTACCTGGACGCCAACCGCTCGGTGATCGACATCTACAACATGGGCTGGAAGCTCTACCAGCGCCAGCGCGAGGACGACGAGAAGCGCCGCCGCCGCGAGCGGCAGAACGCCGAGAAGAAGGCCGCCGCGCTCAACGCCCAGGCAGACAAGATGCGCGCCAAGGCCACCAAGACGGTCGCCGCGCAGAACATGGCCCGCCGCGCCGAGAAGCTGCTCTCCGGACTGGAGGAGACCCGCCAGTCCGACAAGGTCGCCAAGCTCCGCTTCCCCGAGCCCGCGCCCTGCGGCAGGACGCCGCTGACCGCGGAGGGGCTGTCCAAGTCCTACGGCTCGCTGGAGATCTTCACGGACGTGAGCCTCGCCATCGACAAGGGCTCCCGCGTCGTCATCCTCGGCCTCAACGGCGCCGGCAAGACGACCCTGCTGCGGCTGCTGGCGGGCGTGGAGAAGCCCGACACCGGCGAGGTCACCCCGGGCCACGGCCTGAAGCTCGGCTACTACGCCCAGGAGCACGAGACGCTCGACCCGGACCGCACGGTGCTGGAGAACATGCGCTCGGCCGCGCCCGACCTGGACCTGGTGGAGGTCCGCAAGGTCCTCGGCTCGTTCCTGTTCTCCGGCGACGACGTGGACAAGCCGGCCGGGGTCCTCTCCGGCGGCGAGAAGACCCGTCTCGCGCTGGCCACCCTCGTCGTCTCCTCGGCGAACGTCCTCCTCCTCGACGAGCCGACGAACAACCTCGACCCGGCGAGCCGCGAGGAGATCCTCGGCGCGCTGCGCACCTACAAGGGCGCGGTGGTGCTGGTCACGCACGACGAGGGCGCCGTCGACGCGCTCCAGCCGGAGCGGATCATCCTCCTTCCGGACGGGGTCGAGGACCTGTGGGGAGCGGACTACGCGGACCTGGTCTCGCTCGCCTGACCGCTCCTGATCATGTCCTCCTGGATCGTTCGGCCTAGCCGTGATCCTTCATCTGAGTGAGCGGATCTCGTACCGCGGCGTGGCACCGGGTGCTCCCCCGGCCCCGGCGCCCCGCCGCGCACGTCCCTTCCGTACCGCGCTGACCTGGTACTTCACCGCCGGACGGGCTTCTCGCCCGCCTTGTCCGGCGTCCGCGCCGACGCCGCGCGGGGAAACCCGCGTCCAGATCCCTCGTCGAATCACTGGCCATGTGGCTCCGGAGGGGTGATCATGAGAAGTCCAGAGCGCACTTCCCATGAGGAGGCACGGGTGGCCGAGACTCTGAAGAAGGGCAGCCGGGTGACCGGCGCCGCGCGCGAGAAGCTCGCGGCAGACCTGAAGAAGAAGTACGACGACGGCGTGAGCATCCGCGCCCTGGCCGAGGAGACCGGCCGGTCCTACGGATTCGTCCACCGGATGCTCACCGAGTCCGGAGTCGTGTTGCGCGGACGCGGTGGAGCGACCCGCGGCAAGAAGGCCCCCTCGGCCTGATCGCCGCGCGCGGGTCGCGAGGCGTCCCGGCGGTTCCGGCGGTGCCGTCCGGCCGGTCCCGGCCGTGGTCCACCACGGTCAGGCGGTCGACCGGATGGTTACTGTGCAGTAATTTGTGGGTCGGCGCGGCCGCACGGCCGCGCCGACCGACCGCTGCACCGGATCCGGAGGCGTCCCATGACCTCGCTCGACCCTGCCCTCGTCGTGCTCGACAAGGACGGTGTACGTCTCACCGTCGAGGACGCCGTCGCCACGGTGACCCTCACCAACCCGGCGAAGCGCAACGTCCAGTCGCCCGCCCTGTGGCGGGCCCTCACCGAGGCGGGGCGCGCCCTGCCGGGCTCCGTGCGGGTCGTCGTGCTGCGCGGGGAGGGCAGGTCGTTCTCCGCCGGGCTCGACCGGCAGGCGTTCACGCCGGAGGGGTTCGACGGCGAGCCGTCCTTCCTCGACATGGCGCGCGGCTCCGACGAGGACCTCGACGCGCTCATCGCCGAGTACCAGGAGGCGTTCACCTGGTGGCGCCGCAACGACATCGTGTCGATCGCGGCCGTCCAGGGCCACGCTATCGGTGCCGGCTTCCAGCTCGCCCTCGCCTGCGACCTGCGGGTCGTCGCCGAGGACGTGCAGTTCGCGATGCGCGAGACCAGCCTGGGCCTCGTGCCCGACCTGACCGGCACGCACCCCCTGGTCGCCGCCGTCGGCTACGCCCGCGCCCTGGAGATCTGCGCCACCGGGCGCTTCGTCCACGCCGAGGAGGCCGAGCGCGTCGGCCTGGCCAACCTCGTGGTGCCCGGCGGCGAGCTGGACGCGGCCGTGCGGGACCTGGCCGCCGCGCTGCTGGCCGCGCCGCGCGACGCGGTCGTGGAGACCAAGACCCTGCTGCGGGGCGCCGCCGGGCGTACGTACGAGGAGCAGCGCGCCGCCGAGCGGGCCGCGCAGACCCGTCGCCTGCGGGACCTGGCCGGCCTCTCCGACTGACCGGGGCGCCCGGCGGACCGCCCACCCCCGTGCGGGGGCGGCGGCCCGCCGGTCCCGTACCGGGGCGGTGGTCCGCCGCGGGTCAGAAGCCCCGGCGGGCCCCGCCGTCCACCGGCAGCATCACACCCGTCAGGTACGACGCGGCAGGGGAGAGCAGGAACGCCGCCGTCGTGCCGAACTCCTCGGGCGTGCCGTAGCGGCGCAGCGGGATGCGGGACTCGTTGGCGGCCCGCGCCGCCGACGCGTCGCCCGACAGGGCGTCCAGCTCCCGCACCCGGTCGGTGTCGATGCGCGAGGGCAGCAGCCCCACGACGCGGATGCCGCGCGGCCCGACCTCGTCGGCCAGCGACTTGGCGAACCCGGCCAGGCCGGGGCGCAGGCCGTTGGAGATGGTCAGCCCCGCGATCGGCTCGTGCACCGAGGCGGACAGCACGAAGCCGATGACCCCGCCCTCGGTGAGCGAGGCCGCCGCGGCGCGCGCCATGCGCACGGCGCCCATGAACACCGAGTCGAACGCCGCCCGCCACTGCTCGTCGGTGTTGTCGGCGGCCCAGCCCGGCGCCGGTCCGCCGACGCTGACCAGCACGCCGTCGAAGCCACCGAAGTTCGACCGGGCGGCCGCGATCAGCGTCTCCGCGGCCTGCGGGTCGGCGTTGTCCGCGGCCACCCCGACGGCGGCCGGGCCCAGCTCCGTGGCCGCGTCCTCCACCGCCTCCGGGTCGCGCGCCGACAGGACGACCTTCGCGCCCTCCGCCACCAGGGCCTTCGCCGCCGCGTGCCCGAGCCCGCGGGACGCGCCCGTCACCACGTACACGCGGTCCTTCAGTCCGAGATCCATGCGCCTATCCTGCCGGGTCGTCGGCCGCCAGCGCGAGGGCGGTCGCCACCAGCCCGACGTGGCTGAAGGCCTGCGGGAAGTTGCCGAGCTGGCGCCGTGACACCGGGTCGTACTCCTCCGCCAGCAGCCCCACGTCGTTGCGCACCTCCAGCAGCCGCTCGAACAGCTCCCGCGCCTCGTGCTCGCGGCCCATCATGCGCAGCGCGTCCGCCAGCCAGAAGGAGCAGGCGAGGAACGTCCCCTCGCCGCCCGGCAGCCCGTCGACCGCGATCCCGTCCGTGCTGTACCGGCGGATGAAGCCCCGGTGGCCCAGCTCCGCCCGCACCGCCTCCACCGTGCCGACCACGCGCGGGTCGTCCGGCGGGAGGAAGCCCACCCGGGGGATCATCAGCACCGCCGCGTCCAGCTCCGCCGAGCCGTACGACTGGGTGAACGTGTTGCGGACCGGGTCGTAGCCCCGCTCGCACACCTCCCGGTGCACCTCGTCGCGCATCGCCTTCCACCGGGCCGCGTCCCCCGGCAGCGACGGGTCCCGTTCCAGGGTGCGCACCGCCCGGTCGGCGGCCACCCACGCCATCACCTTGGAGTGGACGAAGTGCCGGCGCGGCCCGCGCACCTCCCACAGGCCCTCGTCCGGCTGGCGCCACGTGGACTCCAGGAACCCCAGCAGGCTCAGCTGCACCGCCCACGCCTGCCGCTGCGGCGGCATGCCGACCTCGCGCGCCAGCGCCAGGGAGTCCATCACCTCGCCGTACACGTCGAGCTGGAGCTGCTGCACGGCGGCGTTGCCGATCCGCACCGGGCTGGCACCCCCGTAGCCGCGCAGCCACGGCACCTCCGCCTCCGGGAGCCGCCGCTCGCCCGCCAGGCCGTACATGATCTGGAGGTCCGCGGGGTCGCCCGCGACGGCTCTGAGCAGCCAGTCGCGCCAGGAGGCCGCCTCGTCCAGGTACCCGGCCGACAGCAGCGCCCGCAGGGTCAGCGTCGAGTCGCGCAGCCAGCAGTAGCGGTAGTCCCAGTTCCGCACGCCCCCCAGCTCCTCGGGCAGGGAGGTGGTCGGGGCGGCGACCATCCCGCCGGTCGGCGCGTAGGTGAGGGCCTTGAGGGTGACCAGGGAGCGCATCACCGCGTCCCGGTAGGGCCCCTCGTACGTGCACTGCGCCGCCCAGGCCTTCCAGTCCTCCAGGGTGTGCTCCAGCGCCATGTACGGGTCCACCAGCGGCGGGCGCGGCTCGTGCGAGGGGTGCCAGGTGAGGCAGAACGCGACCTTCTCGCCCGCGTCGACCGTGAACGACGAGCACGTGCTGTACTGCTGGCCCCACGTCTTGACGCGCGGTTCGCTGCGCAGCCACACCGAGTCGGGACCGGCCACGGCGACCCGGTGGCCGTCGGCGCGGCGCATCCACGGCACGACCGACCCGTAGTCGAAGCGCAGCCGGAGCACGGAGGACATCTCGACCCGGCCGGTGACGCCCTCCACGATCCGCATCACGTCCGGGGCCCGGTCGCGGTGCGGCATGAAGTCGAGGACGCGGACGGTCCCGGTGCGGGTCTCCCACACGGACTCCAGCACCAGGGAGTCGCCCAGGTAGGCCCGGCGCGCGCAGGTGCGGGCCCCGGCCGGCGCGATCCGCCAGTGGCCGTTGTTCTCGTCGCCCAGGAGCGCGGCGAAGCAGGCGCCGGAGTCGAAGCGGGGCAGGCAGAGCCAGTCGATCGAACCGTCCCTGCCCACGAGAGCGGCGGTCTGCAGATCGCCGATGAGGGCATAGTCCTCGATGCGTTGGGTCACGTTTGGCGTGTTCCCTCAGCGGAGAAGCGCCAATCAACCGTCCGGCCCCCGGCGCCGTGACGTTCGCCGGCGTGCCCGCGTACCACCGGGGCGGGCGGGTGCCGGCGACGGACCGGGGCTACGCGTCGGCGGGTTCGCGGGTGGTCTGCGCGCCCCCGGTGGCGCCGCCCCCGGCCTCGCCGCCCGACGCTCCGCCGCCCGGCGGGGCGGTGTCCGGCGGGGCGGTGTCCGAGGGGCCGTCGTGCGGGGAGCCGTCGGCGCTGGTCGACCCGGAGGCGGCCTGCGCCGCCCGGTCGTGGCGCTCGCGGCGTACGAGGACGACCCAGCCCACCGGGACGCCCGCCGCGAACAGCCACCACTGCACCGCGTACGCCATGTGGGCGCCGATCGAGTCGTGGTCCGGGTCGGGGATCGGCTCGGGGGTGTCCCCGGCCGGTGCGGGCTCCGTCATCTCCAGGTAGCCGCCGAGGACCTCGCGGCCCGTCCGCTCGGCCTGCTGCTCGCTGTTGATCAGCATCACCTGGCGCGGCGGCAGCCCCTGGAGGTCCTTGATGCCGCTGCTGCCGGTCGTCTGGTCGGCCATGAGCCGGCCGGTCACCGTGACCCGGCCCTTCGGGGCGGCCGGTACGTCCGGGTACGCCTTCTGGTCCGGGGCGGCCGGGATCCAGCCGCGGTTGACCAGGACCACCCGGCCGTCGTCGAGGACGAGCGGGGTCAGGACGTGCATGCCGACCCGGTCGTCCGCGTTGGTCCGGCGGCGGACGACGACCTCGTCGGCCGTGTCGAACGTGCCGGTCGCGGTCGCCCGGCGCCAGTAGTCGGAGCGCGGGACCGTGTGGCCGGGGGAGGTGAGCTCGGCCACCGGGACGGGCTTCGCCGCCAGGTTGGCCGCGATCAGCTCGTTCTGGGCGACCCGGCGCTCGTGCCGGTGGAACTGCCAGAAGCCCAGCTCGACCATGACCGGGATCAGGACGAGGGCGAGGAGGGTGAGGATCACCCACTGCCGGGACAACAGGAAGCGGTACACCCCACGACGGTACCCCCGCCGTCGCCGGGCCCCGCCTCCGGGGCTCCCCCGCGCGTGGGGACGACCGTCCGCCGGGGGCGTCCGCCCGGCCCCGCGCGGACCGCGCGGGGCCCTCGGACGGGGTCAGGCCCGGTCGACGATCCCCACCTTGCCCTCCGCGCGGGCGCAGTGGGCGCCGCAGTACCAGCGGCCCTCCGCCTCCACGCCCTGCCCGATGATCTGGACCCGGCAGTGCTCGCAGATGGGCGCCATGCGGTGGATGGCGCAGGCGAAGCAGTCGAAGACGTGCACCGCGCCCTGCGCGTGCACCTCGAACGACATGCCGTACTCGTTTCCGCAGACCTCACAACGTGCCATGCGCCACAGCGTGCGGCGCGCGGTGCGCGCGGCGGCGCACGGCACGCCAGACCGTCACCCGTTCGACCTTCGTTCAGTCCGTTCGACCGGCCACCGGCCACCGGCCACCGGCCACCGGTCGCCGGCCACCGGTCGAACGGCGATCGCCGGGTGGCGGGCCGGTGTGCGGTGGGCGGCGGTGTGCGGTGGGCGCCGGCCCGGCCTGCGCCCCCGGCTCGCGCCCCCACCCCGGCCGGTCAGCCGTCGGCCGGGGCGACGTCCCGCAGCAGATGGGTGAAGGCCACCTCGTCCACCACGGGCGTGCCGAACGCCTTCGCCTTGGCCACCTTCGAGGTCACCGCGTCCGGGTCGTTGCTGACCAGCAGGCTGGTCAGCCGGGAGACGCTCGTCGCGACGTGCAGGCCCGCCTCGACGGCCCGGTCCTCCAGCAGCTCCCGCTCCACGGAGGTGTCACCCGAGAAGGCCACCCGCATGCCCTGCTTGAGTGGTTTGTCCGGCTCGTACCGGCCGGGGTTGGGGTACGGGCACGCCGGACGCCTGCGCGACGGGCGCCAGCCGCCGGACCGGGCACCGGCCTGACGGCCGATCCGGGACGCGCCCCCGCCGGGCGCCGCCGACCACTCGGTGAGCGGCCGGCACTCCAGCAGCGGCAGCCGCACGCCCCGCTTGGCCGCCGCGTGCAGGCTCGGCCGGAACGCCTCGGCCAGCACCCGCGCGTCGTCGAGGGCGTTGTGGGCCTGCCGCTGCCGGACGCCGAAGTGGGCGGCGAGCGACTCCAGCTTCATGTTGGGCAGCGGCAGCGCCAGTTCCCTGGCCAGCGCCATGGTGCACAGCCGCTGCCGCACCGGCGCGGTGCCGCGCGCGCGGGCGTACTCGCGGGCGATCATCGACCAGTCGAAGTACGCGTTGTGCGCCACGAGCACGCGCCCGTCGAGCCGCTCGGCGAACTCGGCGGCCACCTCGGGGAAGAGGGGCGCCCCCTCCAGCACCTCGCTGGTCAGTCCGTGGATCGACACCGGTCCGGGGTCGCGCTCCGGGTTGACCAGCGTGTACCAGTGGTCCTCCACCCGGCCCCGGGCGTCCAGCCGGTACACGGCGGCGGAGACTATCCGGTCGTGCGCGGAGAGCCCGGTGGTCTCCACATCGACGACCGCGTACCCCTGCGGGTAGGCGGGCGGCCACGCTGCTGCTGTCGTACGGTCGTCGAGCATGGTCATTGAGAATAGAGCCCCGCACCGACACCCCCCGCCCCCGGGCATGCCCGGGCGGCGCCCCGCCCGGACCCGCGTGCCGTTTCCGGCCGTCCGCCCGCGCGGGTGAGACGCTCGGCGCGTGACGGAAGCGACGGCGCGCGAGGCGCACGGGGAGCCCCACGGGGACGGGTTCGGGGTGCGGCTCAACTGGCTGCGGGCCGCCGTGCTCGGGGCGAACGACGGCATCGTGTCCACCGCCGGTCTCGTCGTGGGCGTCGCCGGCGCCACCTCGGAGCGCTCCGCCCTGCTGACCGCCGGACTGGCCGGGCTGCTCGCCGGGTCCATGTCGATGGCGGTCGGCGAGTACGTCTCCGTCTCCACGCAGCGGGACTCCGAGAAGGCCGCCCTGGCCCTCGAGCGGCGGGAGCTGCGGGATCAGCCGGAGGCCGAACTCGACGAGCTCACCGACCTGCTGGCCGAGCGCGGGCTCAGCCGGGACGTGGCGCGCGAGGCGGCCGTGCAGCTGACGGAGCGTGACGCGCTGCGGGCCCACGCGCGCGTGGAGCTGGGCATCGACCCGGACGACCTGACCAACCCGTGGCACGCCGCCGGGGCGAGCTTCCTCGCCTTCACGGTCGGCGCCCTGCTGCCGCTGCTCGCCATCGTGGTGCCGCCCGCCCCGGCCCGGCTGTGGGTGACCGTCGTCTCGGTCCTCGCCGCGCTGACGCTGACCGGCTGGTGGAGCGCCCGGCTCGGCGCGGCGCCCACCCGGCCGGCGGTGGTGCGGGTGGTGGGCGGGGGAGCGGTGGCCATGGCGGTGACGTACGGGGTGGGGTCGCTGCTGGGGGCGGCGGGGGTGTAGCGGGGGCGTCGGCCGCGGCCCGGCCCGCGCCGGGGTCGGACGGTCCCGCCGGGGCCCGTTGACAGACCGTCTCGCATACTTGTCGGTAACAACCTCTAGCCCTCGCCCGGCACCCGGCCCTACCGTGCTCGCATGTCGCCGAACCTGCCCGACGCCGTGCTGTGGTCGATCCCCGCCTTCGTGCTGCTCACCGTCGTGGAGATGGTCAGCTACCGGCTCCGTCCCGACGAGCACGCCGCCGGGTACGACGCCAGGGACGCCGCCACCAGCGTCGGCATGGGCCTCGGCAGCATCGGCTTCGACCTCCTGTGGAAGATCCCCGCCGTCGCGCTGTTCACCGCGGTGTACGAGCTCACCCCGGCGCGCGTCCCCGTCACCTGGTGGACGATCCCGCTGATGCTGCTCGCCCAGGACTTCTTCTACTACTGGTCCCACCGCGGCCACCACGTCGTGCGCGTCCTGTGGGCCTGCCACGTCGTCCACCACTCCAGCCGCAGGTTCAACTTCACGACCGCGCTCCGCCAGCCCTGGACCTCGCTGACCGTCTGGCCGTTCTACCTGCCGATGGTCGCCTGCGGGGTGCCTCCGGCCGCCGTGTTCTTCTGCTACTCCGTCAACCTCGTGTACCAGTTCTGGGTGCACACCGAGCGCGTCGGCAAGCTGCCCCGCCCCGTCGAGTACGTCTTCAACACCCCCTCCCACCACCGGGTCCACCACGCCTCCCAGGGCGGCTACCTCGACCGGAACTTCGGGGGCATCCTCATCCTCTGGGACCGGCTGTTCGGCTCCTTCACCGCCGAGGCGGAGCGGCCCGTGTACGGCCTGACCAAGAACATCGACACGTACAACCCGCTGCGCGTCGCGACCCACGAGTACGTCGCCATCGCCCGCGACCTGCGCCGCGCCCGGACCTGGCGGGAGCGCGCCGGCCGGGTCTTCCGGGGGCCGGGCTGGCAGCCCGCGCCGTCCGTCCCGTCCGCGCCGTCCGATCCGCCCGTGCCGTCCGATCCGCCCGCGCCTTCGGGGGCGGAGCCGGGTCGGGCCGGGGCGCGGGAGCGGGCCGCGTGAGCCGCGAGCGCCTGGCCGGGCTCCTGCGGGCGGCCTTCGCCGCGGCCCTCGCCGCCGACCTGCTCGCCCTGCTCGCCGGATCCGCCACCGGCCACCTGTTCGCCAAGCCGCTGCTGATGCCGCTCCTCGCCGCGTACGCGGCCGTGCGCGGCGCGCCCCGGCTGCTGCTCGCCGCGCTGGCCTTCGGCTGGGGCGGCGACGTGTTCCTGCTGGTGGACGCCGAGTGGGCGTTCCTCGCGGGCATGGGCTCCTTCGCCGCCGGGCACGTCTGCTACCTGCTGCTGTTCGGCCGCGCCCGTACGTCCCCGCTCCTCGGCGCCTGCTACGCCGCCGTGCTCGTCGCCGCCGTGGCGCTGCTGTGGCCGTCCCTCCCCGCGGACCTGCGGGTGCCGGTGGCCGGCTACTCGCTGCTGCTCACGGCGACGGCGTACCGGGCGAGCGGCCTCGGCCCGGTCGCGGCGGCGGGCGGCGCGCTGTTCCTGCTGTCCGACACCCTCATCGCGACCGGGGTCGCCGACTGGCCGCAGCCGCCCGTACCCGACTTCTGGATCATGCTGACCTACGGGGCCGCGCAGTACCTGCTGGTGACCGGGGTGCTCAGGCCGTCCAGCGCGGCTCGTCCGCACCCCACCGGCCCGGTGGCCGCGCCCAGTCCGCCGGGCCGCCCTCGTAGCTGACGGGGGAGAGGGCGTGGCGCAGGCGGCCGAGCGGCGCGTCCCGCTCCACCAGCCACGCCCCGGGCTCGTACGGGCGGCCCGGCCGCTCACCGGCCCGCGGCGCCTCGGGCTCCGTGCCGTGCGTCAGCCAGCGGGCGGTCTGCGCCAGCGCGGCCTCCACCCGCCAGGTGCCGCCGCCGCGCCGGCGCTCCGTCAGGGCGCGCAGCACGCCCGCGGCCACCAGGTAGCCGGTGCCGTGGTCGAGCGCCTGCGCCGGGAGGGCGCCCGGCCGCCCCTCGTCGCCCTCCAGCAGGGCGATGCCGGTCGCCGCCTGGACCAGGCTGTCGAAGCCGCGCCGCCCGCCCCACGGCCCGTACGCGCCCCACGCCGACAGCCGCGCGACCACCAGGCCGGGCCGGCGCTCGGCCAGCGCCTCGGGGGCGAGCCCGAACCGGTCGAGGGCGCCGGGCCGGTAGCCGGTCACCACCACGTCGGCGGCGTCCAGCAGTTCGTCGAAGATCCGGCGGTCGGCTCCGTGCGCGAGGTCCAGCAGCGCCGACCGCTTGCCGAGTCCGGTGTCGTTGTGCGCCTCCTGGCTCTCCGGCAGGCCCGGCGCGTCCACCCGCAGCACGTCCGCGCCGAGCAGGGCCAGCGTGCGCGTGGCGACCGGCCCGGCCAGCACCCGCGTCAGGTCCAGCACCCGCACCCCGGCGCACGGCGCCCCGAGCCCGTCCGGACCGAGCCCGTCCGGACCTGATCCGCCCGCCCCGGCCCCCGCCGCCCCGTCGCCGTCCCCGCCCGTCCGCCGCCCCGGCCCCGGCGCGTCGCCCAGCCGCTCCAGCTCCAGCAGCGGCCGCTCCGCCACCAGGGCGCCCTGCTCGGAGGCGTCCCACTCGGCGGCCTCCCGCACGGCGACGGCCAGGCCGCCGGCCGCGTACACGGCGGCCTCCGCCTCCGCCGCTCCCCACCCGGCGAGCGCCCCGGCCACCGCGTCCGCGTCCGACCCGGCCGGCAGCCCGAGCGCGGCGAGCAGACGGGCCTCGTGGTGCGGGTAGTTGGCGTGGGTGCGCACCCATCCGTCGGCCGTGCGCCAGAACCGCGACAGCGGCGCGAACCCGTCCCACCGCCTGCCGTCCAGCGTCGCGAACCGTTCGCTGTGGAAGGCGGTCGCCACCGCCCCGTCGTCCACCCGGACCCGCGGCACCGCCCGCACCCGCCCCGCCCCCGGCCCTCCGGCCCCCGGCCCTCCGGCGCCCGGCCCTCCGGCGCCCGGCCCTTCCGCCCCCGGCCCTCCGGCGCGCTGGGCCGTCGGTCCGGCCGCCGCCCCGCCGGCGACCTCGGCCGCCAGCTCGGCCGCGGCCAGGGCGCACACCGCGACCGCGGCTCGCGCCGACTCCCGTACGGGCAGCCGCGCCGGCAGCGTCCCGGACACCCGCTCGTACGAGACACGCTCCAGCAGCCCGGGATCGGCACCGAGTGCCGCCCAGGCGTGAGTGATGGTCTGGTCCATCCTTCGATCATGGCACCGAGTGCCATGTGTGAGAAGTTCCGGACGTGAAAGAGCCCGGGCGCGGCTCGCGCGCCCGGGCTCTCCCTCCCCGATCAGATCAGCCGTGCGTCACCAGCGCACGGCGTCCAGCGCGTCGACCAGGCCGGTGCCGTAGAAGGCGTTGTACCCCTTGCCGCCCTCGCACACCGCGTCGACCTTGCCGTCGCCGTTGATGTCGTACGGGTTGGTGCACGCCCGCTTGTCGGCCTGCGCGAAGAGCAGCGCCTTCACCATCGCCGGGGTGGCGCGGGGGTGCTTCGACTTGATCAGCGCCACGACGCCCGCCGCGTGCGGCGAGGCCATCGAGGTGCCGGCCTTGTAGTTGTAGCCGCCGTTGACCGTGGTCGACAGGATCCGGCCGTTCACGGCCGGGGCGTCCGGCGTCTGGTACTCGGTCCGGTCACCGCCGGGGGCGGCGATGTCCACGACGCCCAGGCCGTAGTTGGAGTACGACGCCTTCAGGTCCTTGGCGCCGGTCGAGGAGACCGTGACCACGCCGGGCAGCATCGTCGGGACGTCCGGGCACACCTTCGGGTCGATGACCCGCTCGGTGGGCGTGGTGTCGTTCGGGCTCGTGGTGTCCGTGATCGCGTCCGACGCCAGGTCGAACGCCGAGTTGCCGGCCGCCGCGACGTTGACGGCGCCCTTGCGCTCCGCGTACCGGGTCGCCCGCTGCAGCGCCTCGGCCAGGGCGCCCTGGTCCGGGTCGTTCTTGCAGTTGAACATCCACGGGTCGACGTAGTAGCTGTTGTTGGTGACCTCGACGCCGTGCTCGGCCGCCCACATGAAGCCGCAGACGACGGCCTCGGTGTAGAAGAACCCGTCCGGGTTCGACACCTTGATGCCGGACACCTTCACGCCGGGGGCGACACCGGTGACGCCGACGCCGTTCTTCGCGGCGGCGATCGTGCCGGCCACGTGCGTGCCGTGGTCGCTCTCGCCCGGCGCGGGACGCCAGGAGCCCTCGGTCGTGTCGGCCTTGCCGGTCACGCAGTTCGCGGACGCGGCGCGGTCGAAGTTGGGCGCCAGGTCCGGGTGGGTGTCGTCGACACCGGTGTCGATGACCGCGACGGTGACCTTGCTGCTGCCCGTGCTGATCTCGTGCGCCTTGTCCGCCTTGATGGCGGGCAGGCTCCACTGCAGCGGCTCCAGCGGGTCCTGGCCCTCCTCGGCCGCCGCGGCGGCCGAACGGGCCTCCGCCGCGGTGAGCGGCTCGGCGGCCTCGTCCACCTCGGTGGTGGCGAGCGGCGTGAGCGGCGCGGTGCGCGTGGCACCCGCCGACTGCACGCCCCTGACGGCGCGGATGGTCTCCGCGAAGGCCGGGTTCTCGGAGTGGACCACGATGACGCCGATGGCGTCGTACGAGGTCACCACCGTGCCCCCGGCCTCGGATATCGCCTTCTTCACCTTGGCGGTGTGCTTGCCGCCCGCGGTGTTCACCACGTACGACAGGTTCGGGCCGTCCGCGGCGACGGCGGCCGGAACGTCCTCGGCCGGGGCGGCCGACGCCGCACCGACCGGCAGGAAGCCGAGCGAGGCCGTGAGCGCCAGACCGACGGGCAGAGCGAGTGCGCGCCCGCGCCTGGTTCCCAGATGAGCCATGGGTTCTCCACATCATCCGTGTCGTCCGCCCACCTCAGGGTTGGGCGGGTACATGACCAGCGAAGCTATCGCTGATCATCCCCGCTCAGCAATGAGTTCGGTGAAGAAATCGGGCGGAAAGAAGACGTGCGGTGAACCGCTTCGTACCGGCCTCCGTGCCGTTGTCAGAGGAGGGAGCCCCGACGGCTCCCCGGCACCCGCGAGGTGCCCCCGCCTCAGCCCCGCCCCCTGGCCCGTCCGCCCCGTGTCCCCGTGTCCCCGTTTCCCCTTGTCCCACTGTCCCTCTGTCCCTCTGTCCCCCTTCCCCCCCACCCCTTCCCGCCCCCGGCATCCGCACCAGCGAGGAGAGTTCCCGTGGCCATCGAAGCACCGCCGCCCACCGAGGGCGCCGGCACCGCCCCCGTCCAGCCGTCGACGGAGTCGTTCGTGAGGACCCAGCGGAGCGAGGAGTTCGGCGAACTGCGCCGCGCCCACCGCTCGTTCGCCTTCCCCCTCACCGTCGCCTTCATCGCCTGGTACCTGCTCTACGTGCTGCTCTCCAACTACGCGGGCGGCCTGATGGGCACCAAGGTGGTGGGCCACATCAACGTGGCGCTCGTGCTGGGCCTCGCCCAGTTCGCGACGACGTTCCTCATCGCCTGGTTCTACGCACGGCACGCGGCCGCGAAGCTCGACCCGCGCGCCGACGCCATCCGCGGCCGCATGGAGAACGAGCAGCACGCGGAGGCCGGCGCATGAGCACCCCCCTCGCCCTGACCGCCCCGCTCGCCGCCTCCGGCGCCGCGAGCGAGCACCGGCCGCTGATCATCACCCTCTTCGGCCTCTTCGTCGTCGCGACCCTGATCATCACGGTGTGGGCCGGCCGGCAGACCAGGAGCGCCGCCGACTTCTACGCCGGCGGGCGGCAGTTCACCGGCTTCCAGAACGGCCTCGCCATCTCCGGCGACTACATGTCCGCCGCCTCGTTCCTCGGCATCGCCGGCGCCATCGCCCTCTTCGGGTACGACGGCTTCCTCTACTCGATCGGCTTCCTCGTCGCCTGGCTGGTCGCCCTGCTGCTCGTCGCCGAGCCGCTGCGCAACTCCGGCCGGTACACGATGGGTGACGTCCTCGCGTACCGGATGCGCCAGCGGCCCGTCCGCACCGCCGCCGGCACCTCCACCATCGTCGTGTCGATCTTCTACCTGCTGGCGCAGATGGCCGGCGCGGGCGTCCTGGTGTCCCTGCTGCTCGGCATCACCAGCGACGCCGGCAAGATCGCCATCGTGGCCCTGGTCGGCGTCCTGATGATCGTGTACGTGACGATCGGCGGGATGAAGGGCACCACCTGGGTGCAGATGGTCAAGGCGGTCCTCCTCATCGCGGGCACCCTGCTCATCACCTTCCTCGTCCTGATGAAGTACGGCTTCAACATCTCGGAGCTGCTCGGCAAGGCCGCCGAGAACAGCGGCAAGGGCGCCGCCTTCCTGGAGCCCGGCCTCAAGTACGGCGTCAGCGCCACCTCGAAGCTGGACTTCATCTCACTCGGCATCGCCCTGGTCCTCGGCACCGCCGGGCTGCCGCACATCCTCATCCGCTTCTACACGGTCCCCACCGCCAAGGCCGCCCGGAAGTCGGTCAACTGGGCCATCGGCATCATCGGCGCCTTCTACCTGATGACGATCGCGCTCGGCTTCGGCGCCGCCGCCATCGTCGGCCCGGCCGAGATCACCGCCTCCAACAAGGCGGGCAACACCGCGGCCCCGCTGCTCGCCCTGCACGTCGGGGGCGCAGACTCGGCGGGCGGCGCCATCCTGCTCGCCGTCATCTCGGCCGTCGCGTTCGCCACGATCCTCGCGGTCGTCGCCGGCCTGACCCTCGCCTCGTCCTCGTCGTTCGCCCACGACATCTACGCCAACGTCATCCGCAGGGGCCGGGCGACCGAGCAGGAGGAGGTGCGCGCCGCCCGCTGGGCGACCGTCCTCATCGGCGTCGTCTCCATCGCCCTCGGCGCCCTCGCCCGCGACCTCAACGTCGCCGGGCTCGTCGCCCTCGCCTTCGCGGTGGCCGCCTCCGCCAACCTGCCGACGATCCTCTACAGCCTCTTCTGGAAGCGCTTCACCACCCGGGGCGCCCTGTGGTCGATCTACGGCGGCCTGACCACCTCCGTCGTCCTGGTCCTGTTCTCCCCGGTCGTCTCCGGCAAGGCCGGCTCGATGTTCCCGGCCGTGGACTTCGCGTGGTTCCCGCTGGAGAACCCGGGCCTCGTCTCCATCCCGCTCGGCTTCCTCCTCGGCTGGCTCGGCTCCCTGCTGTCGAAGGAGCGGCCGGACGAGGGCAAGTACGCGGAGCTGGAGGTCAAGTCCCTCACCGGTGTCGGGGCGCACTGACCCGCGGACCCCGGCGACCACCGGCGGCCGTGTCGTGGGGAACCCGCGGCACGGCCCCGCCGTTTCCCAGGGGGTGAACAGCCGCGACGTCCGCCACCCGTTCTCACGTAGGCTCGACAGAGGACCGCACACGAGCAGCCGGTCGAACCGGGAGGGCGTACACCGTGCTCATCGACACCTACGGCCGTGTCGCCACCGACCTCCGGGTCTCGCTCACGGACCGGTGCAACCTGCGCTGCACGTACTGCATGCCCGAGGAGGGCCTGCAGTGGCTCGGCAAGCCCGACCTCCTCACGGACGACGAGATCGTCCGCCTCGTCCGGATCGCCGTCACCGACCTCGGCGTCACCGAGGTCCGCTTCACCGGCGGCGAGCCCCTGCTGCGGCCGGGCCTGGTCTCCATCGTCGAGCGGTGCGCCGCCCTCGCACCGCGTCCGAGGATGTCGCTGACCACCAACGGCATCGGCCTCAAGCGCACCGCCGCCGCCCTCAAGGCGGTCGGCCTCGACCGCGTCAACGTCTCCCTCGACACGCTGCGCCCCGACGTCTTCAAGGCCCTCACCCGCCGCGACCGCCACCACGACGTGCTGGAGGGCCTGGCCGCCGCCCGCGACGCCGGGCTCACCCCGGTCAAGGTCAACACCGTCCTGATGCCCGGACTCAACGACGACGAGGCACCCGACCTGCTCGCCTGGGCCGTCGCCCACGACTACGAGCTGCGGTTCATCGAGCAGATGCCGCTCGACGCCCAGCACGGCTGGAAGCGCGACGGCATGATCACCGCCGGGGACATCCTCACGTCCCTGCGGACCCGCTTCACCCTCACCCCGGAGGCCGGGGAGGAGCGCGGCTCCGCGCCCGCCGAGCGGTGGGTCGTCGACGGCGGACCGCACCGCGTCGGCGTGATCGCCTCCGTCACGCGCCCCTTCTGCCGGGCCTGCGACCGCACCCGGCTCACCGCCGACGGCCAGGTCCGCACCTGCCTGTTCGCACGTGAGGAGACCGACCTGCGCGGAGCGCTGCGCTCCGGCGCCCCGGACGGGGAGATCGCCCGTCTCTGGCGGCAGGCCATGTGGGGGAAGAAGGCGGGCTCGGGGCTGGACGACCCGGAGTTCCTCCAGCCCGACCGGCCGATGTCAGCGATCGGCGGCTGACCCGGGGCCGGAGGGCGCCTCCCACTCGGCGAGCGCCACGACGTCCTTCAGGAAGCCCCGTACGCCGAGGAAGCGCGACAGGTGCTCCCGGTGCTCCTCGCAGGCCAGCCACGTCTTGCGGCGCTCCGGCGTGTGCAGCTTCGGGTTGTTCCACGCCAGCACCCACACGGCGGCGGCCCGGCAGCCCTTGGCGGAACAGATCGGGTGGTTCTCGTCGCTCACGGCCCATTCCCAACAACCACGTACGGACAAAGGCGACGCCGGGCAGCCACGGGGGGAGCTGCCCGGCGTCGGTCCGTCGCTCCGACGGGGGATGCGGAGCGCTAACGCAGTATGTCACGCACACCCCGGTGAGGTGCACAGGAACCTCACTATTGATCCGAGCTTTTCCCGGCTCCGCCGCCCCCGCTCCTCGGTTCCCGGGCCTTGCCTCCGGGCTCCCGGGACCCGCCCTCGGGCTCCCCGGACGCGGGCCCGGCACCGGCCCCGGCCTCCTCGGGTCCGGGCGTCCCGTCGTCGGCTCCGGACCCCGGCGCCTCCAGCGCCCGGTACGCCACCGGGGGAGTCGACACGAAGGTGGACGGCAGCTTCGGGGTGGTCTCCCGTCCGGCGTTCGCGATGACCACGGCCACGTACGGCAGGACGGCGCCGAGCACGAGCGCCACGATCGCCACGTGCCGCTCGACGTTCCACAGCGCCGCCGCCGCGATCACCGACAGTGTGCGGACCGACATCGAGATCACGTACCGCCGCTGCCGGCCGCGGACGTCGTCCGCCAGCCCCTGCCGGGCGCCCGTGATCGTGAAGACCTGGGCGCCGCCGTGCTTCCGCATCGCGTTCCACCACCGACCCTGCGCGCCGGCCGCTTCCCGGGCCGGACCTCCTCCCCACCACGTTACGCCCGCACCCGCGCCGCCCGTCGCCCGGCCCGCCCCTCCTCGCGGGGCCCGCCCCAGGCCGCCCCCCCGTCCCGTACCGGGCCCGCCCACCCGTCCGGGCGCCCTCGACATGCGGTGCACGGCGCCGGGCCCGAGACTGTCAGGGACTGCTCACGTCGATCCGTACCGAGGAGGCAGCCATGGGCTGGTTGTGGGCGATTATCGTGGGATTCGTGCTGGGCCTGCTGGCCAAGGCCATTCTTCCGGGCAAGCAGCACAGCCCACTCTGGCTGATCACCATCTTCGGCATCATCGGCGGCCTCGTCGGCAACGCCCTGGCGGGCGCCTTCGGCATCGAGTCGACCCCCGGCATCGACTGGGGCCGGCACGCGCTCCAGGTCATCGCCGCCGTGGTCCTGGTCGCGCTCGGCGACATGCTCTACGTGTCCCTGCGCGGCAAACGCGAACGCGCCTGACCCCACCGCCCCGCGGCCCCGCGAACGGAGGGCGGCCCGGAAGCGCGAGGCTTCCGGGCCGCCCTCCTGCGTACGCGCGGCGGCTCAGCCGGCCGCGACCTCGACCGCCGCCAGGTTCCTCTTGCCGCGCCGCAGCACGAGCCACCGCCCGTGCAGCAGGTCACCGGCCGCGACCGCGGCGTCCTCGGCCGTCACCTTCACGTTGTTCACGTAGGCGCCGCCCTCCTTCACCGTGCGCCGCGCCGCCGACTTGCTCGGCGCGAGACCGGTCTCGGCGAACAGGTCCACCACCAGCCCGGCCTCCGCGACCCGCGCCCTCGGCAGCTCCGACAGGGCCGCCGCCAGCGTCGCCTCGTCCAGCTCCGCCAGCTCGCCCTGCCCGAACAGCGCCTTCGACGCCGCGATCACGGCGGCGCACTGCTCCGCGCCGTGCACCAGCGTCGTCAGCTCCTCGGCCAGCGCGCGCTGCGCCGTACGGGCCTGCGGGCGCTCCTCGGTGACCGCCTCCAGCTCCTCCAGCTCCTCGCGGCTCCGGAAGCTGAGGATGCGCATGTAGCGCGAGATGTCCCGGTCGTCCACGTTCAGCCAGAACTGGTAGAACGCGTACGGCGTGGTCATCTCCGGGTCCAGCCAGACGGCGCCGCCCTCGGTCTTGCCGAACTTGGTGCCGTCCGCCTTCGTCATCAGCGGGGTCGCCAGCGCGTGCACGTGCGCGTCCGGCTCCAGGCGGTGGATCAGGTCGAGCCCGGCCGTGAGGTTGCCCCACTGGTCGCTGCCGCCCTGCTGGAGGACGCAGCCGTGCCGCCGGTACAGCTCCAGGAAGTCCATGCCCTGGAGGAGCTGGTAGGAGAACTCCGTGTAGCTGATGCCCTGCTCGGACTCCAGGCGCCGGGCCACCGAGTCCTTGTTCAGCATCTTGTTGACCCGGAAGTGCTTGCCGACGTCCCGCAGGAACTCGATGGGGGACATCCCGCCGATCCAGTCGAGGTTGTTGACCATCGTCGCGGCGTTGCCGCCCTCGAAGACCAGGAACGGCTCGATCTGCGAGCGCACCCGCTCCACCCACGCGGCGACCGTCTCCGGAGAGTTCAGCGTCCGCTCGGCGGTCGGCTTGGGGTCGCCGATCTGCCCGGTCGCCCCGCCCACCAGCGCCAGCGGGCGGTGCCCCGCGAGCTGGAGCCGGCGCATGGTGAGCACCTGCACCAGGTGGCCCACGTGCAGGCTGGGGGCGGTCGGGTCGAAGCCGCAATAGAACGTGACCGGACCGTCCGCGAGAGCCTTGCGCAGGGCGTCCTCGTCGGTGGACTGGGCGAACAGCCCGCGCCACTTGAGCTCGTCGACGATGTCCGTCACGGGTCCCTTGCCTCCTCGATTGCGTGTCTGACAGCTCCGCCAGTCTAGGCGGGTCACACGCCCTGGCTCACCGAACTCATGTGGAAGTCCGGCACCCGCAGCGGCGGCATCGCGGCCCGCGTGAACCAGTCGCCCCACTCGCGCGGCAGCGTCCGCTCCGTGCGCCCCGCCTCCGACGCCCGGCCCAGCAGGTCCACCGGCGACTCGTTGAACCGGAAGTTGTTCACCTCGGCCACCACCTCGCCGTCCTCGACCAGGTACACGCCGTCCCTGGTCAGACCGGTCAGCAGCAGCGTCGCCGGGTCCACCTCGCGGATGTACCACAGGCACGTCAGCAGCAGCCCCCGCCCGGTCGAGGCGACCATCTCCTCCAGCGACCGGCCGCCCCCGCCGTCCAGGACCAGGTTCCCCGCGCCCGGCGCCATCGGCGAACCGGTCAGCGCGGCGGTGTGCCGGGTCGTGACCAGCCGCTCCAGCCGGCCCTCCTTGATCCAGTCGACCGGCTCCACCGGCAGCCCGTTGTCGAACACCGACGCGTCGTCGCCCGACGCGTGGGCGATCACGAACGGCGCCGACTCCAGGCCGGGCTCCGCCGGGTCGCTGCGCAGCGTCAGCGGCAGCGACGCCAGCCGCTCCCCGACGCGGGTGCCGCCCCCCGGCCGGGAGAAGACCGTCCGGCCCTCCACCGCGTCCCGCGCCGCCGCCGACCACTGCTGGTAGATCAGCAGGTCGGCCACGGCCGTCGGGGGCAGCAGCGTCTCGTACCGGCCCGCGGGCAGCTCCACCCGGCGCCGCGCCCACTCCAGGCGGCGCGCCAGCTCGTCGTCCATCGCCAGCGGGTCCACGTCCGCGAAGTCCCGCGTCGCGCGGCCCGCCCACGCCGACCGCCCGCGGTCCGGCGACTTGGCGTTCAGCTCCAGCGTCCCGTTCGGCTGGTCGTGCCGCAGCCGCAGCCCCGTCGACGTGCCCAGGTACGTGGAGGTCAGCTCGTGGCTGGCGAAGCCGTACAGCTCCCGGCCCCCGGCGCGGGCCCGGCCGAACGCCTCGCCCAGCGCCGGGGCGAACGCGTCGAACACCGCGGACGACGTCTCCGCCGGCGCCTCCCGGAAGCCCGCCGACTCCGGCACCCCGCCGACCAGCGGCTGCGCGTCCTCGGCGGGCCCCGCCGCTCGCGCCGCCGCCTCCGCCGCGCGCACCAGCGGCTCCAGCTCCCCGGCGGTCACCGCCGAGCGGGACACCACCCCGGAGGCCGTTCCCTCGGCGCCGTCGACGGTCGCGACGACCGTCAGGGTGCGGCCCCTGGTCACACCGTTGGTGGTCAGGGCGTTCCCCGCCCAGCGCAGGTTCGCGGAGGAGTGCTCGTCCGCGAGGACCACGCACCCGTCGGCGCGGGACAGCTCCAGCGCCCGCTCGACGATCTCGTACGGCTTGCTCACACGGCTCATCGCCCGGCCTCCTGCGCGGTGCTGTACTGGCCCGGGAGGCGGCCCCCAGGTCCCTGGCAGATCGTGTTCCGCCCGCTCATCGCCCGCCCTCCTGGGCCGTGTTCAGGATGTTCACGCCCCGGAACAGGGCGGAGGGGCAGCCGTGCGAGACGGCAGCGATCTGGCCCGGCTGGGCCTTGCCGCAGTTGAACGCCCCGCCCAGGACGTACGTCTGCGGCCCGCCCACCTTCTCCAGCGAGCCCCAGAACTCCGTCGTCGTCGCCTGGTACGCCACGTCCCGCAGCTGCCCGGCGAGCCGGCCGTTCTCGATGCGGAAGAAGCGCTGCCCGGTGAACTGGAAGTTGTACCGCTGCATGTCGATCGACCACGACCGGTCGCCGACCACGTACACGCCCCGCTCGACGCCGCCGATCAGGTCCTCCGTCGACAGGCCGCCCGGCTCCGGCAGCAGCGACACGTTCGCCATCCGCTGCACCGGCACGTGCGACGGCGAGTCCGCGAACGCGCACCCGTTGGACCGCCCCAGACCCGTCAGCCGCGCGATCCGCCGGTCCAGCTGGTAGCCGACCAGCACCCCGTCCTTCACCAGGTCCCACGACTGCGCCTCGACGCCCTCGTCGTCGTACCCGATCGTCGCCAGCCCGTGCTCGGCCGTGCGGTCGCCCGTCACGTTCATCGCGGAGGACCCGTACCGCAGGGTGCCGAGCTGGTCGAAGGTGGCGAACGACGTGCCCGCGTACGCGGCCTCGTACCCGAGCGCCCGGTCCAGCTCGGTGGCGTGCCCGACCGACTCGTGGATCGTCAGCCACAGGTTCGACGGGTCGACGACCAGGTCGTACCGGCCCGCCTCCACGCTCGGCGCCCGCATCTTCTCGGCCAGCAGCGCCGGGATCTCCTCCAGCTCGGCGTCCCAGTCCCAGCCGGTGCCGGTCAGGTACTCCCAGCCGCGCCCGGCCGGCGGCGCCAGCGTCCGCATCGACTCGAACTCACCGCTCGACGCGTCCACCGCGACCGCCGTGAGCTGCGGGTGCAGCCGCACCCGCTGCTGCGTGGTGACCGTGCCGGCCGTGTCGGCGTAGAACTTGTTCTCGTGGACGGTCAGCAGCGACGCGTCCACGTGCGCCACCCCGTCCGCCCGCAGCAGCCGGGCGCTCCACTCCGCGAGCAGCCCCGCCTTGTCGGCGTCCGGCACGTCGAACGGGTCGATCTCGTACGACGAGACCCACGTCCGATCCGCGTGCACCGGCTCGTCCGCCAGCTCCACCCTCTCGTCACTGCCCGCCGCCGCGATCACCCGCGCCGACAGCTTCGCCATGGCCACCGCCTGGGAGGCGACCTTCGCGGCGGCGTCCATGGTCAGGTCCACGCCCGACGCGAACCCCCAGGCGCCGCCGTGCACCACCCGCACCGCGTAGCCGAGGTCCGTCGTGTCCGACGACCCGGCGGGCCGGGCGTCCCGCAGCCGCCACGAGGCGCTGCGCACCCGCTCGAACCGGAAGTCGGCGTGCTCGGCGCCCAGCGCCCGCGCCCGCGCGAGCGCCGCGTCCGCGAGCGCCCGCAGGGGCAGGGCGAGGAACGCCTCATCGATGTCATGGGGCACGGGTGGAGATCCCTTCGCGCACTTGCCGTTGACGACCATCGCAGGCAGTGAACCACGCCCCGCCCCCCGGCGACGGCCATCCCGGCGGCGAAGCCCACACACGGGCGCGCGGGCGCGCGGACACAGACCGGCGGGCGGGCACGGGAACAGCTCCCCGTACCCGCCCGCCGGTGTCGCGTACGACGCGGTTCAGCCGTGCGGGGTCTCCTGGGCCGCGAGTGCCGTGAAGGCGGCCCAGGCGGTCGGTGTGACGGCGATCGGGCGGATGCGCTGGTCCTTGGAGTCCCGGATGTGGACGGCCGTGGGGCGTACGGCGACCTCGACGCAGTTGTCGTTCTCACTGCCGCTGTAGCTGCTCTTGACCCAGTTCAGCTCGTGGGCGGTAGTCATAGCGCTCCTCGCATCCGTTCCAGCAGCGTCACGGTAGCCCGACAGTCCAGGGCTTGGGAACGCAGCTTGCCATAGCGCTGGAGCAGGACACTTACATCCTTGGGTGCACAGATGAGGCTGCTCGACCGCTGGCCTTCGGTGTAGCCGAGCCACTGATGAGCTGCTGTCTCCGCGAGGTACATCTGACCGTCGATGCCGCAGTGGTCCTCCTGGACGGTGGCCATGATCTGGATCTCGACGTTGCGCCGCGCGCTCATCTCAAGTAGGCGGTCAATGACCTGCCTGGTGACGTCGCGACCGCCCATGCGCCGGGCTACGACGCACTCCTCGATGACGAAGCTGAACGCGGTGTTCTGGTTGGCGGAGATGAGCTGCTGCCGATCCAGTCGGGACGCGACCTCACGTTCGATCTGCTCCTCAGAGGCAGGCGGCAATCGCCGGTCGAAGATTGCCCGGATGTATGCCTCGGGCTGCAGCAGCCCCGGAATCGCGCGGCATTCGTAGGCGTACAAGGAGATCGCGTCCTCCTCGATCTCCGCCCACTGCCGGAACCAAGAGGCGAGCACCGCCCTCCGCGTGAGACTTCTCGCCGCAGCCGTGAGGACCTTGGTGGCGACCGGGCCCAGGACCTCCTCCGCCCGCGCGGGCAGGTCCGCCGGGGGGAACCGCTTCCCCTGCTCGATCTTGGCGACGTACGCGGCCGAGTACCGCACCCGCGGCGCGAACTCCTCCTGCGTCAGGCCGGCCTCCTCGCGCAGCGCCTTCAGGACCGCGCCGAAGGTCCTGAGGCTGTCGGACAGCTCCGCCTCCGTGCCGTTCGCGCCGCCGTTCCCGCCCCCGCCGTGCTCCGCCCTCATCGCCGCGTGCCTCCCGTGTCCGCGCTTTCACGCCGTACCCAACCCCGCCCACCCCGCCCAGGGTCACGGGCAGTCACCGACCCAGTCCAGAGTGTGCACCGATACAGCGGCGGTTGTACCGGTGTCGTCCCTGTCGGGGGCCGGGAGCGCGCCGGAACGCTGGGGCGCATGCCAGCTCCACAAGCCCAAGCGGCCGTAACCGTAAGTGTGTTCGTCCAGCGCTTCTCCGCCACGCGCCGCGGCGCGCGCCTCGCCCGCCGGCTCGCCACGCACCGGCTCGACCGGTGGCACCTGCCCTACGGCAGCCGCGCCTCCGACACCGTCACCCTCGTCGTGGCCGAGCTCGCGGCCAACGCGGTCCTCCACGGCCGCGTGCCGGGGCGCGACTTCGAGCTGCGGCTGACGTACGACCGGTCGGCGGGGCTGGTCCGCGTCGAGGTGTCGGACACCCACCCGGCGCGCCCGCAACCGCCCGAAGCGGCGCCCGAGCCGGCGCCCGAACCGGCCGCGGACGCCGAGGGCGGCAGGGGCCTGCTCCTCGTGGCGGCCGTCGCCGACCGCTGGGGCGTTGCCGAGCGGACGGGGCCCGGCAAGACCGTGTGGGCCGAGTGCCCGGTCCATGATTCGGGCGACGCGTGTCCCGTTCGACGGTAGTTGATGATCATCTTCCGCAACGACCGTTTCTGTCAGTTGAGTTGTGTTTGGGGCCGGTGTCAGTCGGGACGGGTACGCTTGTCGACCTGTTCGAGTTGACGGTCAACTCAGGTGCGGGCGAAGGCTTGTGGAGGCGTGCGTGGTCGGACGTGAGGTCGCTGCGGCGGACCATCCGAGCAAGGAGGTCAGGGCAGTCCTCAAGCGGCTCGTCGCCGAAGGGTGGAAGCTCGCGTCGGAGGCTCACTGGGGCACGTTGTACTGCCCGTGCGGGGACCGCTGCACGGTGATTCGGGTTGGCGGCACGCCGAGGAATCCCAGCCAGGAGGCCCGCCGAATAGCCCGCAAGGCCAGGTGGTGCCCGCTGCCGCCTGACGACCCGCGTTCGGCCCTCCGTGGTGGCGTTGGCAATTGACAACGACATCGGGCTCGGCGAAGCTTGCAGTAGGGGGCGTTCCCTGGAGCGAGAGGCGCGGATAGCGGAGCCAGGAAGAGCAGACAGGCATACGCATGGGGGACTGGGGCGTCATGGAGTATGAGTTTCACTTTGTCGTGGACGGAATCGAGGTGGATGACGACGATGCCGTCGCCATCGTCCACGAAACCTTCGATGGGGTATTGACCTGCCATCGGGGTCGGCACTTCCTGGATGTCTCCGAGAGTGGGGTCAACGCGATCGAGGCTGCCCACCGCATCGTCGTACGGCTACGCAGATCCCTGCCCGCCCTCAAGCTGGTGCGTACCGACCCTGACCTGGTCGGGGTCTCGGACATCGCGGAGCGTGTCGGTCGTACACGGCAGAACGTCCAGCAGTGGGTGAACGGCGAGCGGCGGCAGGACCAGCCGCCCTTCCCGGACCCCGAGGGGATCGCCGGACGCTCACCGGTTTGGCGCTGGGGAGATGTCAATGCCTGGCTCGCCATGTTCGGCGAGGGTGACGAGGTGCGGCCACCCACCCGTGAAGAAGCCCTGACCATCGACTACCTGCTGCCCAAATGGCAGCGCACCCTAGATGACGGCCTGCCCCTAGTGCACTTCGCCGCCGCCGAGACCGGGGACGGCCGTGACGAGGAGCGGGAGACCGTCCAGCGGTTGCTGGAGGGCACGCTGGCGTTGCCTGGCGTGTTGGAGCGGATCTCCGCATTCCCCGTGCCCAGGACGGAGTGGCAGCGGCTTACCGTCGTGTGCGCGGTCCTCACCGACCGGCTGAGCAGCGTAGTGTCCCGCATCGGTCACGACGAGGTGTGGGCGGTCCTCGCCTTTCAGGGAGCCGAGAGCGAGCTACGGCTCCAGCCGGTCGGTACGGCGAAGGCTCCGGGCGCGGTCCCCGTTTCCCGCCTCGGCCTCGGCCGTGACGCGACGGTCGGAGACCTCCTGCTCGTTCAGACGAACGGTCCCGACGGCAGCACGGTCACACCTATCACCCCGGTTGGCCTGGACTGATCTCGGGCGCCGCGGCCCCGTGTACCTGCGAGGGGGGAAAGCCGTGCCCAGCACCATGACCGTCGTCGTTCGAGCCATGCACACCGCCGTGACCGTCCTCGCGTGCCGCAGTACGGCATGGTCTTCGAGAAGCTGTAGGAGAGAGTTGCCCCAAGTCTGGAGCTGCACGAGGGCTGAGCGGAGGCCGTGCGCGACGCCCTGCAAGGGGGCAGCGAAGCCGTCAGTAACACCTCGTCAGGGCCAGCCCCAGGGCGGGCGTCGCTGGCGGCTGACACTGGGGCGCACTGGACGCTTTCCTGCGGGAGCGGGCCACGGAGCCGCTCGTCATCAGCACGCTCGGCTTCGTGGAGACCGTTCGGACTCTGGGTCTCGGAGGGCACTTCCCCAAGGCTATGGAGGACCTGGACGCTCGGATCACCGAGATCCTTCTCACGCGTGAGGTGCGCGACGCGGCGGCTCTGCTGGTCGGGCGCTTGAGGACGCTGGACGCGATCCATGTGGCCAGCGCGCTCTCCCTGCGAGACGAACTCACCTGCTTGGTGAGCTACGACCGCAGGATGCTTGAGACGGCCCGTGTGGAGGGACTGTCCGCTGAGGCCCCCCGGCATGTCGGACTGACGCCAGGGCCCGGACTGTAGGAACCCGACAGGAGGCCCCGAGAGCCACTGTCGGTGCCCCGATGTCCCGCGGCGGGCGGCGACCGATAGGTTTCCGGGTGAGCCGCCCGTCACCGCCGCCTGTCGTCCGGTCGTCCGGGCGGGGAAGAACCGCTATCGAAAGGGTGATCCGATGAGCCGCTCGGTTCTCGTCACCGGAGGCAACCGGGGCATCGGCCTCGCCATCGCCCGCGCTTTCGCCGACGCCGGCGACAAGGTCGCGTACACGTACCGGTCCGGCGAGCCGCCCGCCGAGCTGGCCGAGCTGGGCTGCCTGGCCGTCCGGTGCGACATCACCGACTCCGAGCAGGTGGAGACCGCCTACAAGGAGATCGAGGAGAAGCACGGCCCCGTCGAGGTCCTGGTCGCCAACGCGGGCGTCACCAAGGACCAGCTGCTCATGCGGATGTCCGAGGAGGACTTCACCTCCGTCCTCGACACCAACCTGACCGGCACGTTCCGTGTCGTCAAGCGGGCCAACCGCGGGATGCTGCGCGCCAAGAAGGGGCGGGTCGTCCTCATCTCGTCGGTCGTCGGCCTGCTCGGCTCGGCGGGCCAGGCGAACTACGCCGCCTCCAAGGCCGGCCTCGTCGGCTTCGCCCGCTCCCTCGCGCGCGAGCTCGGCTCCCGCAACATCACCTTCAACGTCGTCGCGCCCGGCTTCGTCGACACCGACATGACCAAGGTGCTCACCGACGAGCAGCGCGCGGGCATCGTGTCGCAGGTCCCGCTGGGCCGGTACGCCCAGCCCGAGGAGATCGCGGCCGCGGTGCGCTTCCTGGCGTCGGACGACGCCTCGTACATCACTGGAGCCGTCATCCCCGTTGACGGCGGATTGGGCATGGGTCACTGAGTCACATGAGCGGAATCCTCGAGGGCAAGCGCATCCTCATCACCGGTGTGCTGATGGAGTCCTCCATCGCGTTCCACACCGCCAAGGTGGCCCAGGAGCAGGGAGCCGAGGTCATCCTGACCGCGTTCCCCCGCCCCACCCTCACCGAGCGCATCGCGAAGAAGCTGCCGAAGCCGGCCAAGGTCTTCGAGCTCGACGTCACCGACGACGAGCACCTCGCCCGCGTCGAGGACGTCGTCCGCGCGGAGCTCGGCGGCCTCGACGGCGTCGTCCACTCCATCGGCTTCGCCCCGCAGGACGCCCTCGGCGGCAACTTCCTGAACACGCCGTTCGAGTCGGTCGCCACGGCCATGCACGTCTCGGCGTTCTCGCTGAAGTCGCTGACCATGGCCTGCCTGCCGCTGATGGCCCCCGCCGACGCCGCCCCCGGCGAGGGCGGCGGCTCGGTCGTCGGCCTCACCTTCGACGCGCAGTTCGCCTGGCCGCAGTACGACTGGATGGGCCCGGCCAAGGCCGCCCTGGAGGCGACCAGCCGCTACCTGGCGCGGGACCTCGGCTCGCGCAACGTCCGCTGCAACCTGGTCTCCGCCGGCCCGCTCGGGTCGATGGCCGCCAAGTCCATCCCGGGCTTCGGCGACCTGGCGAAGGTCTGGGACGAGCGCTCCCCGCTCGCCTGGGACATGACCGACCCGGAGCCGGCGGGCCGCGGTGTCGTCGCCCTGCTCTCGGACTTCTTCCCGAAGACGACGGGCGAGATCGTCCACGTGGACGGCGGCGTCCACATCATGGGTGCCTGACCCTCCGTACACACCGCGCCTGACCAGGCGTTTCCTCGACGAGGCCGCGTGACCGTCACCCGATCGGCGCGCGGCCTCGCCGTGTGTACGGCACACTGGTCGAGCCGGGCGGCCACCGCTTCCCGGCACTCCGGGGAGGAGGTGTGGCCATGGGCGTACGACTTCCCAGACACCGGCGGACGGCCCGGCGCGCCGTCCGGCTGCTCGTGCCGGCCGCGCTCGCGGCACCGGCCCTGCTCGCGGCCGTGGCCGCGCCCGCGCCCGCTGTGGCCTCGCCCGCGCGCGTCGCGCCCGCCGTCATCGCGGCGGGGGAGGAGCACGCGGAGGCGACGTGCCGCACGGTGACCGAGGGCTCCCGCGTCACCGCGTACTGCCACAACCCCTATCCCCGCACCGACCGGGTGAGTCTGCACGTCGAGTGCGCCCGCTGGTGGGACGTCGACGCCGACAGCGCCCCCGTGGAGGTGCCGCCCACGGCGTACGTCGAGCTGACCGAGCGGTGCTGGAAGGAGGTCGCGGCGGCGTGGATCAGCCACGACCCCGCTCCGGCCCCGGCTCCTCAGGCCCCTTAGGCTCCTCAGGCCCCTTCTTCAGGCCCCTTCTTCAGGCCCCTTCTTCAGGCCCCTCAGTCTCCTCAGGCCCCGGCTCCGGGCTCCTGAGGCACATGAACGGGTAGCTCGCCGCCTCCCTCTCCGCCGTCGCGGCGTCGCCCGCGCGGATGGCCGCCACCAGCCGCCCGTGGTCCATGTGGTGCTCCGGCCGCAGCCGCTGCCCCACGTCGTCGCGGAGCCAGGCGCGCATCACGTGCCCGAGGTCCGCGTACAGCTCCGTCAGCACGTCGTTGTGCGAAGCCGCCACGACGGCCAGGTGGAAGGTGGTGTCCGCCGCCACGAACAGGTCGGCGTCGCCCGTCTCCCACGCCTCGTCACGCCGCACGAGCAGGCTCTCCAGCTGCCGGAGGTCCCGCTCGGTGCGCCGCCCGGCGGCCAGCCGCGCCGCGGCCGCCTCCAGCGTGGAGCGCACCTCGGCGACGTGCCGGTGGTCGGCGTCCGCGAAGCGGCGGTGCATGACCCCGGCCAGCTCGCTCGTCGCGACCACGTAGGTGCCCGAGCCCTGGCGGATGTCGAGGAGCCCGTTGTGGGCGAGGGCCCGTACCGCCTCGCGGACCGTGTTGCGGGCGACGCCGAGCTGCTCCACCAGCTCCGGCTCGGTGGGGATGCGCGAGCCGACCGGCCACTCGCCGGAGGTGATCTGGTTCCGCAGCTGGGCGATCACCTGGTCGGACAGGGCGGACCGGCGGGGCGAGCTGAGCGCCATGGCTTCTTCCTCGGGCGGTTGGCGACATCGATGACCGATGACCGGCTGTGTGACGACTGGGCGGTCGACGACTGACTGGTTGACGACTGACTGGTTGACGATTGGACAGCCAATCATCCCATGATTCTATGATGGGCCTATGCCCGACGAGCCGTACACCCCGACGCACAGCCCCGCACGCGCGATTCCCCGGCCCGCCGCCGGACCCGCACGGGCGGAGGCGTCCGGCACCGGAACGGCGCTCACCCCGCCCCCGCCGACGCCCGAGGCGGCCCCGCCCTCGTCCGCGGCCACCGGGCCGGGCACCGCCGGGCAGGGGGCCGCCGAGCAGGGTGCGACCGGGCCCGGGACCACCGGGCAGGGCGATGCCCCCGGCCGGGTGTGGCTGACCCGGCTCCTCGTCGTCGGCCTCGTACTCGCCGCCCTCAACCTCCGCCCGGCCATCACCAGCCTCGGCGCGCTCCTGGAGGAGGTGCGCACCGGCCTGCACATGAGCGGCGGCGTCGCCGGGCTGCTCACCTCCGTGCCGCCCCTGTGCTTCGCCGTGTTCGGGATCGCGGCGCCCCGCCTGGCCCGGCGCTTCGGCCCCGCGGCGGTGGTCTGCGCGGGCATGGCGGCCATCGCGGTCGGCGTGGCCGTCCGGCCCTTCGCGGGCGGCACGCCCGGCTTCCTCGCCGCGAGCGCGCTGGCCCTGATGGGCATCGCCCTCAGCAACGTCCTGATGCCCGTCATCGTCAAGCGGTACTTCCCCGACCGCGTCGGCACCATGACCGGGCTCTACTCGATGGCGCTGGCGCTCGGCACCTCCCTCGCGGCGGCCGTCACCGTCCCGGTCACCGCCGCGCTCGGCGGTGCCTGGCAGACCGGACTGGCGGTGTGGTCGGTGCTCGCCGTCCTCGCGGTGCTGCCCTGGATCCCCGTCGTACGGGACCACCGCACCGCCGCCCGCCCGGCCACCCCCGCTTCCACGTCCCCCACCGCCCCCACCCCCGCTTCCGAGCCCCGGACTCCTGCCCCTGCCCCCGCATCCGCGCCCCCCGCCCCCGTCCCCGCGACGGCCGGGCCGCGCATCACCCGCAGCCGCACCGCCTGGGCGCTCGCCTGCTTCTTCGGCCTCCAGGCGACCGGCGCCTACATCACCATGGGCTGGCTCCCGCAGATCTTCCGGGACGCCGGGGTCCCCGCGGGCACCGCGGGCGTGCTGCTGGCCGTCACGATGGTGATGGGCGTCCCGCTGGCCTTCGTGATCCCGCGCGTCGCCGGCCGGATGCGGCAGCAGGGCCCGATCGTGGTCGTCCTCGGCCTGTCCGGGCTGGCCGGGTACGCCGGGCTGCTCGCCGCGCCGGCCTCCGGCGCCTGGTTGTGGGCCATCCTGCTGGGCGTCTCGAACTGCGCTTTCCCGCTCGCCCTCACCATGATCGGCATGCGGGCCCGGACCGGTGCCGGAGTGGTGCGGCTCTCGGCGTTCGCGCAGTGCGCCGGGTACCTCCTGTCGGTGCCCGGACCGATCCTGGTGGGGGCGCTGTACCAGCACAGCGGCGGCTGGACCGCACCGCTGGCCCTGATGGCGGGCCTGATGGTGCCGCAGATGGCGGCCGGTGTGCTGGCCGGACGGGACCGCACCGTCGAGGACGGGAAGTGAGGGTGCGAGACTGGGCCCATGCCTGTGCTCGACCCGAACCCCCAGAACGGCCAGAAGAAGCTGCTCTACGTCTTCGGCGCCATGCTCGCGATCGGCGTACTGATCGGAATCATCGCCTCCGTCGCATCCCCCTCCTGACAGACCCCGGAAGGCCCCTGACCGGCCCCTGACCCGTCCGCCCCGGCCCCGACCGGGACAGACCCCGGCCGGACAGGTCCCCTCCTCCGGGACGGTGGGGCTGTCCCCCCTCGTCCCCTAGGGGTGGGGTCAGGGACGCATGGGTGGATCACCGGATGGGACGGGCGCGGGCGCGTCCGTAGCGTGGAAGTGCGTGGACGACACCACGCAGCCCCGACGACCCCGGAGGCGGCCATGCCGGCCCGTACGCCCACCCGAACGCACCCCGTCGCACCCGCGCCCGCGGCCGGTGCGGAGGTCCGGTTGCCGTGGTGGGCGATAGCCCTGCCCGTCGCCGCCTTCACGGCGCTGTTCCTGCTCCTCGCCGGGTCCGGCCAGGCCCGCGCGACGGAGGGCCAGCCCGCCGTCGGCCGCTTCCTCGAACAGGTCCGGCACACGGTCGCGCGCTGACGGCGCCCGGTCCGGCGGAGCCGCCGCCCATCGCAGGGCGGGCGCGCCAACACCTGGCGCCGCAGGGGCCGTCTCGTGCGAAGCTGGGGTCATGAGCGTCGATACACCTCGCAGGATCGTGCTGCTCCGGCATGCGAAGGCCGACTGGTCCCAGGACGCGGACCACGAGCGCCCGCTCGCCGACCGGGGCCGCCAGGAGGCGCCCCTCGCCGGGCGCAGGCTCGCCGACGCCGGCATCACCCCCGGCCTGACCCTGTGCTCGACCGCCGCGCGCACCCGCGAGACATGGAAGCTGGTCGTCACCGAGCTGCCTCACCGCCCCAGGACCGTCTACGACGAGCGCATCTACGAGGCGTCCCTCGGTGAGCTGATCGCCCTGCTCAACGAGACGCCCGAGGACGTGGACGACCTCCTTCTCATCGGCCACAACCCGGGCATCCACGCCCTCGCCGACGCCCTCGCCGGCGAGGCGGAGGGCGACATCCTGCCCCGCATGAACCGCAGCGGCTTCCCGACCTCCGCCTTCGCCGTCCTCACCTTCGACGGCGAGTGGAAGTCCGTGGAGCACGGCACCGCCCGACTCATCGACTTCTGGACGCCCCACTGAGAGCGGTCTCGCCTGGCGCCGCGCGGCGCCGGACGACCGGAACCCGCCGGTCCGAGGCCACCGGACGAGTCCGGTGGCCTCAGCCGGATGCCGTCAGCGAAGATCGTTCAAGCGACTGCCGATCTGCTCGTGGAGGTCGTGCGGTAGGTGGACGGTCCAGCGGTCGGCGGCCTCGGCGGCCAGGTCGCGGCTCCAGCGCCAGCTGTTGCGTGCCGCCGTGCGCACGTCCTGCTCGAGGGCGGTGGCCGTGGTGGCGGTGTAGCGGCGGCGGTCGGCGTCGGGCAGGTCCCGTTCGAGCGCGCGGCTGGGGGTGAGCCAGTGGCCCGTGCTGTCACGCAAGAGCCGGCAGAGCCGGAGCTGCTGGGGCGCGATGACGGTGTGCAGCAGGGCGTGGGCGCGGGCGGTCTCACCGCGGGCCAGGACGTGGGCGAGCATGAGCGTCCAGTTGGCCAGCTCGTTGGTGAGCTGCTGTGCGGTGGCCACCGGCTCGGGCGGCTGGAAGGCGGCCAGCTGCCGGGCGGCCCGGGTGAGCCGGCCGGTGCGGTCGAGCAGGACGGCGTCGTCGGGGCGGGGCAGATGCACCATGCCCTGCCAGGTGGGTACCTCGTCGATGCCGGGACCGGCCGGGGTGAGGTGGAACTCGCCACGCATCAGGTCGTCGAAGACGACGGCGAGGACGCCGTACATGTTGGTGTAGCAGAGCAGGAGCGGTGCGAGCTGTGACAGGAAGGCGGGGCCGTCGAAGTCGGCGAGGTGGTCGTCCTGGATGTAGAGGTACGCCTCGACGTCGGAGTGGGCGTCGGCCTCGCCCACGGTCCACGAGCCGTAGAGCAGGACGCCCTCCAGCCGGGTGTCGGCGTGGGCCAGCTGTCGCAGGCGTGCGATGCGGCCGTCCAGGGCGGAGGGGGCAGAGTGAACGGACATGGTGGGGTCGTGTCTCCTGAGGTGAGCGTGCGGGCGTGCTGACGGGGCCCGGCACCTGCCGAGCGCATGTCTGTGAACCGCCGCGGCTGATCAGGAGAAGTTGCCCATGAGCGGGATCATAGGGGACGGCTCAGCCGTCGCCGGCGGAAGCGGACCACACCACCAGGAGGAACCGGTGCCCCACCCGCGACTGCTCACTCCCGAGGAGAAGCTCGCCGACGCGAAGAAGCTGCTGAGGCTCCCGCGTATCGTCGTGATCTGCGGTTCCACCCGCTTCATGGCCGAGATGGCCGAGGCCGACCTGCGGGAGACCGAAGCCGGAAGGATCGTCGTCAAACCGGGCTGTGACATGAAGTCGCCGCATGAGCTCTGGTCCGATCCCGCCGAGGCCGAGGAGCTGAAGGCCCGACTCGACGCGCTGCACCGGGCGAAGATCCGCCTCGCCGACGAGGTGCTCGTCGTCGGCGACTACATCGGGGACAGCACCCGAGCCGAGATCGCCTACGCCCGGTCGCTGGGCAGGCCCGTGCGGTTCACGCACCCCCAGGTCGACCCTGACGCCTGACCGCCCGCCGCCACCTCGACGAACAGGGCGGGCAGCCCGCCGCCCGACCGTCTCGCGGTGGCTTCGGCCGCCGGCCGCCCACGCCCTCCGCAGGCATCCTGTGGGCCTGACCATCCGCACGGGCGCCCGCACCCCCCGGCGTGCCCCACGTCTCAAGCCTGTCGCCGCACGGCCGAAGCCTCCGGCCCGACGGCACCGGCGGGCCCCGGTCCGCCATCGCCTACCGGCCCGCCCATCGGGCAGCCGCCCCGGCACCGCGCCGCGCGCGCCGAACGGGACGGCCCGGACACCAGCAGGTGTCCGGGCCGTCCCCGGTTTTGTACGGCCGCCCGCCGGCGGTGGCGGCCGGCGCCGTCAGGCCGGTTCGGCGACGTCGGCCGCCTCGACCTCCTCGCGGGTGATCCCGAGCAGGTACAGCACGGTGTCGAGGAACGGTACGTTCACCGCCGTGTCGGCCGCCCGCCGGACCACCGGCTTGGCGTTGAAGGCCACGCCGAGCCCGGCCGCGTTCAGCATGTCCAGGTCGTTGGCGCCGTCGCCGATCGCCACCGTCTGCGCCAGCGGCACCCCGGCCTCCGCCGCGAAGCGGCGCAGCAGCCGTGCCTTGCCGGCCCGGTCCACGACCTCGCCGATCACCCGGCCGGTCAGCTTCCCGTCGACGATCTCCAGCGTGTTGGCGGAGGCGAAGTCCAGGCCGAGCCGCACCTTCAGGTCGTCCGTGACCTGCGTGAACCCGCCCGACACGACCCCCACCTGATAGCCGAGGCGCTTCAGGGTGCGGATCAGCGTGCGCGCGCCCGGGGTGAGCCGCACCTCGGCGCGCACCTTGTCGACGACCGACTCGTCCAGGCCCTCCAGCAGCGCCACCCGGGCGTGCAGGGACTGCTCGAAGTCCAGCTCCCCCCGCATCGCCGACGCGGTGATCTCCGCGACCTGCTCCTCGCACCCGGCGTGCGCGGCGAACAGCTCGATGACCTCGTCCTGGATCAGCGTCGAGTCGACGTCCATGACCACCAGCCGCTGGGCCCGCCGGTGCAGCCCCGCCGACACGACGGCGATGTCCACACCCCGCTCGTGGCTCTCGGTGGCGAGCGCCGTCCGCAGCGGCTCGGTCTCGACACCCGACACGGCGAACTCGACGGCCGTCACCGGGTACTTGGCGAGGCGGAAGATACGGTCGATGTTGCCGCCGGTGCGGGTGATCGTGGCCGCTATGGCCGCCGAGTTCTCCGCGGTCAGCGGGTTGCCGAGGACGGTCACATGGGAACGCCCGTGACCGCGGGGGCGGTTGTCGCCCGTACCGGAGATGATCTCCGCCTGGAGCTTCAGCGACTCGGCCCAGCTGTGGACGGTGGCCCGCAGCTCACCCTCGGTGCCGCCGGCCGGCTCGGTGACGAGCGCGCACAGGACGATTCGGCCGCGGGTGACGACCTGCTCGATGTCGACGACGTCGACGGCGAAGGCGGCGAGGGTGTCGAACAGCCCGGCGGTGATCCCGGGGCGGTCCTTCCCGAAGATCTTCACGAGAAGGGTGGGAACGTCTGGGGTCAGTGATGCGCTCATGGTCCCTCCACCGTATCCGCCCCGCCGCACGCCCACCGCCCCTGTCCCGTCCTGCGGACAGCCCTCCCCGCGGCGGGTGGCGCAAACCGCGCATGTCAGGAGTGTCCGCCAGCAAAGGGCCTGACGAAGGTCGCGAAGTGCGGTCTACGCCCCGCCCGGCTTTCGGTCGGGCGACCGGGCCTGAAATAGTTCCACCTCGATGTTCGCCATCCCCCGGCTCCCAGCTACGGGGGCACCTCGGGGGAAGACAACGTGGGGCATGGAGTGCCGGAACTCGTACTGCAACTGAACGGAAGGACCTGGACCCTCGATCCGTCCAGGTCGTACACCCTCGGGCGCGACCCGCAGGGCGACGTGGTGATCGACGACGCGAGGGTCTCGTGGCGGCACGCCACGCTGAGCCGGGGCGGCCGGGGCTGGGTCATCGAGGACCACGGCTCCACCAACGGCACCTACGCGCAGGGCCAGCGGATCCACCAGATGGAGATCGGCCCGGGTGCCACGGTGCACCTGGGCAACCCCACCGACGGCCCGCGGCTGGACTTCACCGCCACTGCCACCGCCGCCGCGCCCCCCGCCGAGGCCGCGCCCGGCGGTGCGTACGGCGCCGGAGCCCAGCAGGCGCAGCAGCCCTGGCCCGGCGGGCAGGCCCACGCCCCGCAGCCGCACGCCCAGCAGGCCCCCCAGGCCCCCGGCGGACAGGTCCCGCCGCAGCAGGCCCCGCACCAGCAGCAGTACCAGCCCCAGGCACCCCACCAGGTGCAGAAGGCCCAGGGGGCGCCCCCGCACCAGGCCAACCCGCCGCAGCACGCCCACCCGCAGCCGCCGCACCAGGCCCAGCAGGCCAACCACCAGGCCCACCAGCCCCAGCAGCCCTGGCAGAAGGAGCGCATCCCGCACCAGCAGGGCGGCGCGGCGGCGCCCCACCAGGCGCCCGGCGCCCCGGCCGCGCCCGCGCACGGGGCGGACCGCAGCCCCACCACGTTCCACCAGCTCGCCCTGGGCCGCGTCATGCGCATCGGCCGCGCCCTCGAGAACGAACTGGTCGTCTCCGACCTCCAGGTCTCGCGCCACCACGCCGAGTTCACGGCGCACCCCGACGGCCGCTTCGAACTGCGCGACCTCGGCTCCCACAACGGCACGTACGTCAACGGCCAGCCGATGGCGAAGTCCGGCACCGTCCTCATCGGCCCGAACGACATCGTCGGCGTCGGCCACTCGACGTTCCGCCTCGTCGGCGACCGCCTGGAGGAGTTCGTCGACACCGGCGAGGTCTCCTTCTCGGCCCGCCACCTGACGGTCACCGTCGACGGCGGCAAGCAGATCCTCAAGGACGTCTCCTTCGGCGTCCCGGAGAAGTCGCTGGTCGGCGTCATCGGCCCGTCCGGCTCCGGCAAGTCGACGCTCCTCAAGGCGCTCACCGGCTACCGCCCCGCCGACCACGGCGACGTCCTCTACGACAACCGCAGCCTCTACAAGCAGTTCGCCGAGCTGCGCCAGCGCATCGGCCTGGTCCCGCAGGACGACATCCTCCACAAGGAGCTGACCGTCCAGAAGGCCCTGCGGTACGCGGCCAAGCTGCGCTTCCCCGGCGACACCGCCGCCGCGGAGCGCGAGGCGCGCATCGACGAGGTGCTGCGCGAGCTGAAGCTGGACATCCACAAGGAGAAGAAGGTCACCTCCCTCTCCGGCGGCCAGCGCAAGCGCGTCTCGGTCGCCCTGGAGCTGCTGACCAAGCCGTCCCTGATCTTCCTGGACGAGCCGACCTCGGGCCTGGACCCGGGCATGGACCGCGATGTCATGCAGCTCCTGCGCGGCCTCGCCGACGACGGCCGCACGGTCCTCGTCGTCACCCACTCCGTCGCCGAGCTCGCCCTCTGCGACAAGCTGCTGGTGATGGCGCCCGGCGGCTCCGTGGCCTACTTCGGCCCGCCCGAGGAGGCGCTCAACTTCTTCGGGTACGAGACGTGGGCGGACGTCTTCTCCGCCTTCGAGAACTACCGGGACTACGACTGGGCCGGCCGCTGGAAGGGCTCCCAGCACTACCAGCTGTACGCGGCCGACATCGACGCCGTCGCCGCGCAGCCGGTCCAGATGCCGGCGCAGTCCGCCGCCCGGCCGCCCAAGCCGCAGAGCTGGGGCGCGCAGCTGTGGACGCTGATCCGCCGGTACGTCTCCGTGATCGCCTCCGACCGGGGCTTCCTCGCCCTGATGGTCATCCTCCCGGCGGTCCTCGGCGCGGTCTCCGTGGTCATCCCCGCCGACTTCGGCCTGGCCCCGCCGAAGCCGCCGTCCCGGTTCAACGGCGACGCCGGGACGATCATGCTGATCCTCGCGGTCGGCATGTGCTTCTCGGGCGCGGCCAACTCCGTACGCGAGCTGATCAAGGAACGGGTGATCTACGAGCGGGAACGCGCCACCGGCCTGTCCCGCTCGGCGTACCTGATGTCCAAGGTGATCGTCCTCGGCGTCATCACGGCCTTCCAGGGCGTCATCATCTGCGCCATCGGCTTCGTCCCGCGCGAGCTGCCCGCCGAGGGCCTGCTCATGCCGCCCGCCGTCGAGCTGTGCGTCACCGTCATCGCGCTCGGCCTGACGTCCATGATGGTCGGCCTGGTGATCTCGTCCCTGGTGAAGACCGCCGAGAAGACCATGCCGCTGCTGGTCATGTTCGCCATCGTGCAGGTCGTCTTCACCGGCATCCTGTTCAAGGTGTACGGCTCGCCCGGCCTGGAGCAGTTCGCCTGGCTGATGCCGTCGCGCTGGGCCATCGCGGGCGCGGGCGCCACGCTCGACCTGGCCCGCCTCATGCCGCCGTGGGACCACGAGAACCCCACCGACCTGGACCCGCTGTGGGAGCACAGCGCCGGCCAGTGGGGCGTGAACGTCTCGGTCCTGCTCGTCATGGCCGTCGTCCTCGGCGTCGTCGTGGCGCGGCTGCTGCGCCGCCACGAGCCGGAGGTCATGCGCAAGTGACCGGCGCCCCGCGCGCGTGAAGGGCGGCACCCGTCGGGGTGCCGCCCTTCCCACGTGCCGGGGTCAGTACGCGCTGTTCACGTTGTCCATGGAGCCGTACCGGTCGGCCGCGTAGTTGCACGCGGCGACGATGTTGGCGACCGGGTCGTACTGCGACTTCTTCGTGCCGGGGACGTGGTAGGCGTCGAAGGTCGGCTTGATGACCTGGAGCAGGCCGATGGACGGGACGCCGTTGCGGGCGTTGATGTCCCAGTTGTTGATCGCGTTCGGGTTGCCGCTGGACTCCCGGATGATGTTGCGGTGGATGCCCTCGTAGCTGCCCGGGATGTCGTGCTTCTTCATGATGTGCAGCGCCTCGCGGATCCACCCGTCGAGGTTGTTCGCGAAGACCGGCTTGCGCGCGGCGGCGCGGCTGGCGGCGGCCTCGGCGGCGGCGCGCTTCTCGGCCGCGGCGGCTGCCTTCGCCTTCGCCGCCGCCTGGGCCTTGGCCTTCGCGGCGGCCTGGGCCTTCGCCGCGGCCTTCGCCTTGGCGGCGACGGCCTTGGCCTTGGCGGTGGCCCGTGCCTGGGCCTCGGTCTTCAGCTGCGCCTCGGCGGCGGCCCGGACCTCGAACGCCGACTTCTGCCCGGCGATGCCGGCCTGCAGCTCCGCGCTCCGGTAGCCGCTCCAGGCGGCCGGGGCGGCGGCCACCTCCTTGACCTCCGCCTTGGCCGAGGCGTCGCTCGGGACCAGGGAGAAGGAGACGGCGGCGGCGCTGACGGCGGCCACGCCGGCCAGGGACAGCTTGTGGTTCTTCTTGAGACGGCTGAGACCAGGGGTGCTGGACGGGAACATACAGTCGTACCTCTTCGGAATCGCGGGAGTCGCACGCCGGGCGGCGCGGCGCCTGGCTTGGCGGGCGACGACGGCAATTCTTAGCGGGCGCAAAAACCCGTGGCAAAGGTGTGACCTACGACCCGGAGTAGTGGATCAGGAGACGCGAAGCGAGCCGCCCGCTCGCCAGCCGCCCCGCCGCGACCAGCACCGATGCACTCCGGCGCGACACCACTAGGCGACCTCGTACGTGATCTGGGCCCTATGCGCGGCCTCACACCGGGCTTACTTCGGACTCACCGCGTGTTGCGACAGCAATGCGTTGCGTAAGGTCCGTTTCCGGGGCGTCCGAAGCGCCCGGCCACCGGCCGCCCTCCCGCTACCGCGGTACTAGGCCCTGCGGACCAGGACCACCGTCCACCGGCCGATGTCCACCGGCCGATACGGGCCCCCGCCCCCCGTCGGTACGGTGAGCGCATGACCGACCGACCACGCTCCGGGCTCGCCGCGGTGAGCACGGCCCTGCTGGAGATGAGCAGGCAGCTGGAGGTCCGCGACGTCCTCAAGACGATCGTGGCCTCCGCCCGCGACCTCCTCGACGCCGAGTACGCCGCCCTCGGCGTCCCGGACGACCACGGGGGCTTCGCGCAGTTCGTGGTCGACGGCGTCAGCGACGAGCAGTGGAAGGCCATCGGCCCCCTTCCCCGGCAGCACGGCATCCTCGCCGCGATGCTCCACAGCGAGCGGCCCGAGCGCCTCGACGACGTCCGCGAGGACCCCCGATTCGAGGGCTGGCCCAGCACGCACCCCGACATGTCCGACTTCCTGGGCCTGCCCGTGCGCGACGGAGACGAGACGATCGCCGCGCTCTTCCTCGCCAACAAGCGCTCACCCTCACCCGGCGGCGGCTGCGGCTTCACCGCCGAGGACGAGGAGCTGCTCGGCATCCTCGCCCAGCACGCCGCCATCGCCCTCACCAACGCCCGCCTCTACGAGCGCAGCCGCGAGCTCACCATCGCCGAGGAGCGCTCCCGCCTCGCCCACGAGCTGCACGACGCGGTCAGCCAGAAGCTGTTCTCCCTGCGCCTCACCGCCCAGGCCGCCGCCGCCCTGGTCGACCGCGACCCGGCCCGCGCCAAGGGCGAGCTCCAGCAGGTCGCCGCCCTCGCCGCCGAAGCCGCCGACGAACTGCGCGCCGCCGTCGTGGAGCTGCGCCCCGCCGGCCTGGACGAGGACGGCCTGGTCCACACCCTGCGGACGCACGTCCAGGTCCTCGACCGGGCGCACGCGGCCCGCGTCACCTTCGACGGCGGAGGGATACGGGCCCTGCCCGCCGCCCAGGAGGAGGCGCTGCTCCGCGTCGCCCAGGAGGCCCTGCACAACGCCCTGCGCCACTCCGGGGCCGGCGGCGTCGCCGTCCGCCTCGCCCGGCACGGTCAGGGCGCCCGGCTCACCGTCACCGACGACGGCAAGGGCTTCGACCCGCGGGCCGTCCGCCGCGCCGGCCGCCACCTCGGCCTCGTCTCCATGCGGGACCGGGCGGGCGGCGTCGGCGGCCGGCTCACCGTGCACTCGGCGCCCGGCGCGGGCACCACGATCGAGATGGAGGTCCCCGGTGGCTGACAACGGCAAGGGCACCGCCGCCGGAGCGGGCGAGGGGCGGGCCATCCGCGTCCTCCTCGTCGACGACCACCAGGTCGTCCGCCGGGGGCTGCGCACGTTCCTGGAGGTCCAGGACGACATCGAGGTCGTCGGCGAGGCCGCCGACGGCGCCGAGGGCGTCGCCCGCACGGAGGAGCTGCGCCCCGACGTCGTCCTCATGGACGTGAAGATGCCCGGCACGGACGGCATCGAGGCCCTCCGCAAGCTCCGCGAGCTGGGCAACCCGGCCAAGGTCCTGATCGTCACCAGCTTCACCGAGCAGCGCACGGTCGTCCCCGCCCTGCGCGCGGGCGCCGCCGGGTACGTCTACAAGGACGTCGACCCGGACGCCCTGGCCGGGGCCATCCGCTCCGTCCACGCCGGACACGTCCTGCTCCAGCCCGAGGTGGCCGGCGTGCTCCTCAGCCAGGACGAGCACGGCGGCGCCGGCGGACGCAGCGGCGCCCTCACGGAACGGGAGCGCGAGGTCCTCGGCCTGATCGCCGACGGCCGCTCCAACCGCGAGATCGCCCGCGCGCTGGTCCTCTCCGAGAAGACGGTGAAGACCCACGTCTCCAACATCCTCATGAAGCTGGACCTGGCGGACCGCACCCAGGCCGCCCTCTGGGCCGTCCGCCACGGCCTCACCACCTGACGGCCTCCGGCACGGGGGCGGTCGCCCGGCCCCACCGCGCGACCGCCCACCCCGGCGAGCCCCGGCCGCACCCCGTGCCCCCGGGCACCGGGCGTACCCCCACCGGTGCGGAGGGGTACGCACCCGCGCCGCACCGCGGTCGGTCCGCGTACGCACCCGGCCCTGTGCGAAGCCGTACGCACCCCGCACCGCACCCTGCGCCCGGCCCTGTGCGAAGCCGTACGCACCGCGCGCCGCACCCTCGCCCGGCCCCCCGAGACCTTCGCACCGCCCGGCCCCGGAGCCCCCGCCCCGCCGCCACGCGCCGCCTCGCCCCAGGAGCCGTCCGCCGCAGACCCCGTCCGCCCGGCCCCCCCCGCAGCGCCCCGCCCGCGCCCCCGCCCCGTCCGGGCCGCTCCAGGCGCCGTCCGCCCGCGCCCCGGAGCCCCGGCCCCCGCCCGCCGCCCCTCAGGGCCGCCCGCGCTCCCGCTCCTCCACGTACGCGTTGAACGCCGCCACCTGCGCGCGCCGCGCCACCCGCTCCACCGGGCGCAGCGCCTCCGCCCGCGCGGCCATCTCCGACGCGGCGACCGCCCCGCCGTGGCCGTTCCCGTAGGCCAGCGACACCAGCAGCCCCACCCGCCGCGCCAGCTCCAGCACCCGTACCGCCCTCGGCGGATACCCCGGCGCCAGCGGCGCGCCGCCCGCGTGCGCCCGCGCCCGGTACGCGTCCAGCGCCGCCTCCGCCACCGGACCGGACGCCGCCACGTCCAGCCGCGTCAGCACCACCGTCGCCTCCCGCAGCGCCTCCGCCAGCTCCCGCTCGGCCTCGCCCAGCGACGGCACGTCCGCCGGCGGCGCCTCCCGCACCGGCAGGCAGTGCCACACCACCTCCACGTGCAGGTCACCCGCCGGCCCCGCCTCGCTCACCTCGGGTACGAGCCCCCACCCGGCCCCGTGCCCGACGGCCGCCTCCCCGGCGTCCAGCGCCCGCGCGTTGAAGTCGGGCGGGCCGCTCAGCCCCAGCGGATGGCCGGGAGCGGGCAGCGCCACCCGCCACCCCGTGACCCCCAGCGACCGCAGCCGCCCCAGCGCGAGTGTCAGCCCCACGGGCCCCGCCTCACCCGGCAGGCCCGCCACGCGGTGCGGCGCGTCGCCGCCGACGATCGCCCCCACCGCCTCGTCGGGTGACACCAAACCGGCCAGCAGGGCGTTCCCCCATGCGGCCAACCGTCCTGAACGTGGTTCCGAAAGCATGGTCCCCAGCCTAGGTAACGGCCCCACGGGTACGGGCCCCTCCACAGGTGGCGTAGGTTTTCCCTGGGAACGTGCGCCCGCCGCCCACCGCGGCGACCCGCGCGCGCACCGACGACGAAGCAACGACCGCAAGGGGAGACAACGCGCTCATGAGCGATGTACTGGAGCTGGTGGACGTATCCGTGGTCCGCGACGGACGCGCTCTGGTGGACGGCGTCTCCTGGTCGGTCAAGGAGGGCCAGCGCTGGGCCATCCTCGGCCCCAACGGCGCCGGCAAGACCACCCTCCTGAACGTCGCCTCCACCTACCTCTTCCCCACCCGCGGCACCGTCGGCATCCTCGGCGAGCGGCTCGGCAAGGTCGACGTCTTCGACCTGCGGCCCCGCGTCAGCATGGCCGGCATCGCCATGGCCGAGAAGCTCCCCAAGAACCAGACGGTCCTCCAGACCGTCCTCACCGCCGCGTACGGCATGACCGCCACCTGGCGGGAGGACTACGAGGCCGTCGACGAGGAGCGCGCCCGCGCCTTCCTCGACCGCCTCGGCATGTCCGACTACCTCGACCGCAGGTTCGGGACCCTCTCCGAGGGCGAGCGCAAGCGCACCCTCATCGCCCGCGCCCTGATGACCGACCCCGAGCTGCTGCTCCTCGACGAGCCCGCCGCCGGTCTGGACCTCGGGGGCCGCGAGGACCTCGTCCGCCGCCTCGGCCGCCTGGCCCGCGACCCGTACGCCCCCTCCATGATCATGGTCACGCACCACGTCGAGGAGATCCCGCCGGGCTTCACCCACGTCCTGATGATCCGGCAGGGCAAGGTGCTCGCCGCGGGCCCCGTGGAGACCGAGCTGACCTCGCGCAACCTCAGCCACTGCTTCGGCCTGCCGCTCGTCGTCGAGCGCGTCGGCGACCGGTACACCGCCCAGGGCCTCCCCCTCGGCTGACCCGCCGCCCGCCCGCACCCGCCGACGGCCGCGACGCCCCCGGCGGACCGCGGAGCCGCCCGCCGTACGAACCGCCCGCCGAGCCGGCAGCCGTACGAACCGCCCGCCGTCCGAACCGGCAGCCGCACACGGGCGGCCCCGCACACGGGCGCCGGCCCCACCCGCCACGGGCCCCCACCACGAGCCCCGCAGGCCGGGAACCGCCGAGGCCGCGAACCGCTCAGGCCGGCAGCCGTCCCCCAAGGGCCCGCGTCCGCGGGCCCTTTCGGCACCCTGTCCCCGAGCCGTCCGCGCACCTACCATGACGATGTGGACATCGACGCATGGGTATGGTGGCTGATCGCGGCGGTGGGGCTGGGCATCCCGCTCGTCATCACCGCGATGCCCGAACTGGGCATGTTCTCCGTCGGGGCGGTCGCGGGCGCCGTCACCGCGGGACTCGGCTTCGGAGTGGTGGCGCAGGTCATCGTCTTCGTCGTCGTCTCCGTGGCGCTCCTCGCCGTCGTGCGGCCCATCGCGGCCCGCCACCGCGCGGGCCAACCGGGCCACGCCAGCGGTGTCGAGGCACTGAAGGGCCGTCAGGCCGTCGTCCTGGAACGGGTCGACGCGCACGGCGGGCGCGTCAAACTCGCCGGCGAGGTCTGGTCCGCGCGCTCCTACAGCGCCGACCAGATCTACGAGCCGGGCCGGGAGGTCGACGTCGTCGACATCGACGGAGCGACCGCCGTGGTGCTGTGACACCCCCGCGGGCACGCTGACGCCACGTCAACAACCGTCACGCCAAAGCCAATCGCCGGGACAACCGGCCGAACCGCCCACATGACCGCCCGCCGTCTGGGAAAATCGATCACGGACACCATTCGGCAGCGAAGGGCACGGGGAGCACGATGCCATCAGTCATCATCGTTCTGGTCATTCTGGTGGTGCTTGTCTTCATCGCCCTGATCAAGACGATCCAGGTCATCCCACAAGCCAGCGCCGCCATCGTGGAACGCTTCGGCCGCTACACCCGCACCCTCAACGCGGGCCTCAACATCGTCGTGCCGTTCATCGACACCATCCGCAACCGCATCGACCTGCGCGAACAGGTCGTCCCCTTCCCGCCCCAGCCCGTCATCACCCAGGACAACCTGGTCGTCAACATCGACACGGTCATCTACTACCAGGTGACCGACGCCCGCGCCGCCACCTACGAGGTCGCCAGCTACATCCAGGCCATCGAGCAGCTCACCGTCACCACGCTGCGCAACATCATCGGCGGCATGGACCTGGAGCGCACCCTCACCTCCCGCGAGGAGATCAACGCCGCCCTGCGCGGCGTCCTCGACGAGGCCACGGGCAAGTGGGGCATCCGCGTCAACCGCGTCGAGCTGAAGGCCATCGAACCGCCCACCTCCATCCAGGACTCGATGGAGAAGCAGATGCGCGCCGACCGCGACAAGCGCGCCGCGATCCTCACCGCCGAGGGCATCCGCCAGTCCCAGATCCTCACCGCCGAGGGCGAGAAGCAGTCCGCCATCCTCCGCGCCGAGGGCGAGGCCAAGGCCGCGGCCCTGCGCGCCGAGGGCGAGGCCCAGGCGGTCCGCACGGTGTTCGAGGCCATCCACGCCGGCGACCCCGACCAGAAGCTCCTCTCCTACCAGTACCTCCAGATGCTCCCGAAGATCGCCGAAGGCGACGCCAACAAGCTCTGGATCGTGCCCAGCGAGATCGGCGACGCGCTCAAGGGCCTCTCCGGCGCCTTCGGCAACCTCGGCAACGGCGCCCCCGGCTTCGACACCTCCGCCAAGGGCCAGCGCCGCGAGAACCCGCCCGTCGACTGACCGCACCCCGGACCACCGCCCAGATCACCCCCCGGCCCCCACCTCGGCCTTCACCTCGGCCCCGAACCGCACCCCGGACCGCTGTCCGGACACCCGCTCGACGCGACCACCGGCCCTCGTGCATGATCGGTTCACCCACCACCGATCCGCACGGGGGCACTGTGACGTACTGGGAGATGCTCGCCGTCCTCGCGGCCGGCATCGGCGCGGGCACCATCAACACGATCGTCGGATCGGGCACGCTCATCACGTTCCCCGTCCTCCTGGCCACCGGCCTCCCCCCGGTCACCGCCACCGTCTCCAACGCCCTCGGCCTGATCCCCGGCTCCATCAGCGGCGCCATCGGCTACCGCGCGGAGCTCACCGGCCAGCGCGACCGCGTCCTGCGCCTCGCCGTCGCCGCCGCCGTCGGCGGGGTCTGCGGCGCCGTCCTCCTCACCGTCCTGCCGCCCACCGCCTTCGAGACGATCGTCCCCGTCCTCGTCGCCCTCGCGCTGGTCCTCGTCGTCCTCCAGCCCCGCATCACCCGCGCCGTCCAGGCCCGCCGCGAACGCGACGGCACCGACGGCGCCCCCCGCCACGGCGGCCCCGTCCTCTTCGCCGGCATGCTCCTCGCCAGCGTCTACGGCGGCTACTTCACCGCGGCGCAGGGGATCATCTACCTCTCCCTCATGGGCACGCTGATCGACGACACCCTCCAGCGCCTCAACGCCGCCAAGAACGTCCTCGCCGCCATCGTCAACAGCGTCGCCGCCCTGTTCTTCGTCTTCGCCGCCGAGTTCGACTGGACCGCCGTCGCCCTCATCGCCGTCGGCTCCACCATCGGCGGCCAGCTCGGCGCCCGCGTCGGCCGGCGCCTGCCCCCCAGGGTGCTGCGCGCCCTGATCGTCGTCATCGGCAGCGCCGCCATCCTCCAGCTCGTCACCCGATGACGAAGGGGCCCGCCCCGGCCGTACACCGGGACAGGCCCCCACACCACACGCTCAGGCCGCGGCGGCCTCGGGCCGCTCCGCCCCCTGCCGGGCCGCCCCCTGAGCGGCCACCCCCCGCGACGCCAGCCACTGCGGCAGCTCCGACCGCTCGCGGGCACGCAGCGACAGCAGCATCGCGTCCGCCGGGCTCGGCACGAACGGCCGGTGCAGCAGCGGCATCCCCGCCTCCTCCGGCGTACGGTCCGCCTTGCGGTGGTTGTCCTCCGCGCACGACGCCACCGTGTTGAGCCAACTGTCCGCCCCGCCCTGCGACTTCGGTACGACGTGGTCCACCGTCGTCGCCCGCCGCCCGCAGTACGCGCACCGGTGCTGGTCCCGCGCCAGCACCCCGCGCCGCGACCACGGCGCGTGTCTTCGGAACGGCACCCGCACGTACCGGCACAACCGGATCACCCGCGGCGCCGGCAGGTCCACCGCCGCCGCCCGCAGCCGGAGCTCCGGATGGGCCTGCTCCACGACCGCCTTGTCCTGCAGCACCAGCACCACCGCCCGGTGCAGCGACACCGTCGACAGCGGCTCGAAGCTCGCGTTGAGAACCAGCGTGTCCCGCATCTGCGCCCACCTCCGTGTGCCGGCCGTCCCCCTGACGCGCCTGGACCAACTCTGGCGGGGCGGCACCGAACGGGACAACGCAATATCCGCGCCACGAAAATGCCCGCCCCCGGCCTCTTGCGGGCCAGGAGCGGGCGAACGGAAGGCGAACGTTCAGCCCTCCGCGGGTGTCTCGTACTCCCCGACGAGATGCGCGCGCGCCAGCGTGTGGAAGCGCAGGTTGAAGCCCACGACCGCGGGCGACGCGTCGGAGTCCGGGCCCAGCTTCTCCTGGTCCACCGCGTACACGGTGAACACGTACCGGTGCGGCCCGTCCCCGGCCGGCGGGGCGGCCCCGCCGAACTCCTTGGCCCCGTAGTCGTTGCGGACGTGCACCGCCCCCTCGGGCAGACCCTCGAACGTCCCACCGCCCGCCCCCGCCGGCAGCTCGGTCACCGACGCCGGGATGTCGAACAGCACCCAGTGCCAGAAGCCGCTGCCCGTCGGCGCGTCCGGGTCGAAGCACGTCACGGCGAAGCTCCTCGTCTCCGCCGGGAACCCCTCCCACCGCAGGTGCGGCGAGGTGTTCCCCTCCGCGTACACCTGCGCCGCGGCCAGCACACCGCCGGGCGCGACGTCCTCGCTCACCACGGTGAACGACGGCACCGGCGGGTGGAAGTCGTGGGGGAGCGGTGCCCTCTTCGCCTCGGTCACGTCAGAACCTCTCGATAGCTTCGGGTCTCGGATCCTGCCGAGCCTAGAGCCAGTTGCGCCGGCCGCCGACATCGGCGAGCCACTGGTTCAGGTACGCCGCCCAGTCGGTGCCCTGGAAGTCGTGCAGGCCGACGACGAAGCTGCGGTACGTGTCGCTGCCCTCCGAGAACAGCCCCGGCTTCTTGTCCATCTCCAGCACCACGTCCATCTCCCGCCCGTCGGCCACGAAGGACAGCTCCACCTGGTGCAGGCCCCGGTACTGTTGCGGCGGCAGGAACTCGATCTCCTGGTAGAAGGGCAGCCGCTGCCGCGTCCCGCGGATGTGCCCCTTCTCCATGTCGGCGCTCTTGAAGCGGAAGCCCAGCCGGGTGAACGCGTCGAGGATCGCCTGCTGCGCCGGCAGCGGGTGCACGGTGATCGGGTCCAGGTCGGTGGAGTCCACGGCCCGCGCGATCGCCAGCTCCGTCGTCACACCGATGTCCATACCGCGCAGCTGCTGGCCGGCGATGCACGTCACCGGCGTCTCCCACGGGATCTCCAGCCCGAACGGCACCACGTGCACCGCCCCGGCCCGCAGCGTGAAGGCACCGCCGAGCTGCGTCCTCGCGAACTCGAGGTCCTGCTTCACCTCGTGGTCGCCGCTCTCGACCTCCACCCGCGCCTGCAGCCCGAGCGACAGCCCCTGGATCTCCTGGTCCACGGAGCCGCCCTCGACCCGCACCTCGCCCTGCACGACACCGCCGGGCACCACGTTCGACTCGGTCAGCACCGTCTCGACGTTGCCCCCGCCCGCACCCAGGCTCGCCAGCAGCTTCTTGAAGCCCATGTCCACTCCTTCTCGGTTACTCGCCTCGACTACGCGTACGCGCGGAAGACCGTAACCGGTTCCGGGGAGAGCCCCGGTACGCTCGTACAGCATGATCGAGAGCCCCGACCGTACGCCGCAGCCCCGGGACCTCTTCGACCGCCCCGTACCGGAGGCCGCCCCGGACCTGCTCGGCCGGACCCCGGCGCGGATGACGGACGACGACCTCGTCGAGCTCCGTCTGGCGGAGGTGAGGGCCTGCGCGGGCGAGGCCGTCCCCGGCTCGCACGCCCACCGCGGCCGCACGGCGCGCGACGCCGCCATGTTCGGCCCACCCGGCCACGCCTATTTCACCCACGGGACGGCAAGGCGGTCGGCATGAACGTCGATCTTCTCGCCCATCCCGCCGAGGATGTCGCCCCCAGGCTGCTCGGGAGCGTCCTCGCCTGCACGACCCCAGAGGGGACCGTGAGCATCGCCATCACGGAGACCGAGGCGTACTCGGGCACCGCTGACCCGGCCTCCCACGCCTACCGGGGCCGGACGCCCCGCAACGCCGTCATGTTCGGACCCGCGGGACACCTCTACGTCTACCGCTCCCACGGTCTTCACTGGTGCGCCAACGTCGTCACCGGGACGGACGGCATCGCCTCGGCCATCCTCATCCGGGCGGGCAGGGTGATCGAGGGGGAGGACCTGGCACGCAAGCGGCGGGGGGAGAGGGTCGAGAGCGCGCGGCTCGCCCGAGGCCCGGGGAACTTCTGCCAGGCGCTCGGCATCACGGGAGAGCACAACGGCGCGGACCTCCTGCCGGGTGCCTCGGTCACGCTGTCCGAGGGCGAGCCGGTGCCCACCGCGCTCATCCGGATCGGCCCCCGGGTGGGCGTGAGCAAGGCCCACGACTGGCAGCACCGGTTCTACCTCGCCGGTGATCCCACGGTCTCGGCATACCGGCTGAGTCCGAGAGCCAGGCCGTCCGCCGGCGCCTGATCCCCTGGATCGACGGCGACGCCACGGTCGGGCCGTACCGGGCACACACGCCGCGCGGAGGAGGGCTTGACTCGGGCGCCGGAACCGCCTAATGTCGACCGAGCCGCAAGAGCCGGGGCCGCTGTACCAGCCCCCCGGGGGGCGGCCACTCCACAACCTTGGCGATCCAGCCCCTTCAGGGGCGGATTCCGGCGTGCCGGAATTCATTCGGGCGGCTCGATTATGAGCGGCGCGGAGAATCCGCTAAAGTTGCGGAAGCCGAAAGGCAAAGGCCCTCCAACGGCCACCGGAAACGAAATCCGCACCGGAAACGGAGCGGAAAAAGGATCTGGTAAGGTTGGAAACACCGAAGGGAAGCGCCCGGAGGAAAGCCCGCAGGGAAGCCTGAGGGTGAGTACAAAGGAAGCGTCCGTTCCTTGAGAACTCAACAGCGTGCCAAAAGTCAACGCCAGATATGTTGATAACCCCGTCTCTCAGAGACGAGGTTCCTTTGAAACACACAGCGAGGACGCTGAGAACCAGAAGGATCATTCCTCCTTCCGGTTCCGCTCAACGCGAGTGTTCACCCGGAGTACCGGGAAGCATTCACGGAGAGTTTGATCCTGGCTCAGGACGAACGCTGGCGGCGTGCTTAACACATGCAAGTCGAACGATGAACCCACTTCGGTGGGGGATTAGTGGCGAACGGGTGAGTAACACGTGGGCAATCTGCCCTGCACTCTGGGACAAGCCCTGGAAACGGGGTCTAATACCGGATACGACCACTTCAGGCATCTGATGGTGGTGGAAAGCTCCGGCGGTGCAGGATGAGCCCGCGGCCTATCAGCTAGTTGGTGAGGTAACGGCTCACCAAGGCGACGACGGGTAGCCGGCCTGAGAGGGCGACCGGCCACACTGGGACTGAGACACGGCCCAGACTCCTACGGGAGGCAGCAGTGGGGAATATTGCACAATGGGCGAAAGCCTGATGCAGCGACGCCGCGTGAGGGATGACGGCCTTCGGGTTGTAAACCTCTTTCAGCAGGGAAGAAGCGAAAGTGACGGTACCTGCAGAAGAAGCGCCGGCTAACTACGTGCCAGCAGCCGCGGTAATACGTAGGGCGCAAGCGTTGTCCGGAATTATTGGGCGTAAAGAGCTCGTAGGCGGCCTGTCACGTCGGATGTGAAAGCCCGGGGCTTAACCCCGGGTCTGCATTCGATACGGGCAGGCTAGAGTTCGGTAGGGGAGATCGGAATTCCTGGTGTAGCGGTGAAATGCGCAGATATCAGGAGGAACACCGGTGGCGAAGGCGGATCTCTGGGCCGATACTGACGCTGAGGAGCGAAAGCGTGGGGAGCGAACAGGATTAGATACCCTGGTAGTCCACGCCGTAAACGTTGGGAACTAGGTGTGGGCGACATTCCACGTCGTCCGTGCCGCAGCTAACGCATTAAGTTCCCCGCCTGGGGAGTACGGCCGCAAGGCTAAAACTCAAAGGAATTGACGGGGGCCCGCACAAGCGGCGGAGCATGTGGCTTAATTCGACGCAACGCGAAGAACCTTACCAAGGCTTGACATACACCGGAAACACCCAGAGATGGGTGCCCCCTTGTGGTCGGTGTACAGGTGGTGCATGGCTGTCGTCAGCTCGTGTCGTGAGATGTTGGGTTAAGTCCCGCAACGAGCGCAACCCTTGTCCCGTGTTGCCAGCAGGCCCTTGTGGTGCTGGGGACTCACGGGAGACCGCCGGGGTCAACTCGGAGGAAGGTGGGGACGACGTCAAGTCATCATGCCCCTTATGTCTTGGGCTGCACACGTGCTACAATGGCCGGTACAAAGAGCTGCGATACCGCAAGGTGGAGCGAATCTCAAAAAGCCGGTCTCAGTTCGGATTGGGGTCTGCAACTCGACCCCATGAAGTCGGAGTCGCTAGTAATCGCAGATCAGCATTGCTGCGGTGAATACGTTCCCGGGCCTTGTACACACCGCCCGTCACGTCACGAAAGTCGGTAACACCCGAAGCCGGTGGCCCAACCCCTTGTGGGAGGGAGCTGTCGAAGGTGGGACTGGCGATTGGGACGAAGTCGTAACAAGGTAGCCGTACCGGAAGGTGCGGCTGGATCACCTCCTTTCTAAGGAGCACTTCTCACCAAGCTTGCTTGGTCAGAGGCCAGTACATCAGCGAACGTCTGATGCTGGTTGCTCATGGGTGGAACGTTGACTACTCGATCTGGTTCACGGGTCGAAGGCCGCAAGTACTACCCGCAAGGGTGTGGAACGCGTGATCTTCGGACGGGACCAGGTCGGGCACGCTGTTGGGTGTCTGAAGGTACGGGCCGTATGGTCTTGTTCCTTCACACGCCGGCCCCAGTGAACTCGCTACTTCGGTGGTGGGGTGATGGGTGGCTGGTCGTTGCTTGAGAACTGCACAGTGGACGCGAGCATCTGTGGCCAAGTTTATAAGGGCGCACGGTGGATGCCTTGGCACCAGGAACCGATGAAGGACGTGGGAGGCCGCGATAGGCCCCGGGGAGCTGTCAACCGAGCTTTGATCCGGGGGTGTCCGAATGGGGAAACCCGGCAGTCGTCATGGGCTGTCACCCACTGCTGAACACATAGGCAGTGTGGAGGGAACGAGGGGAAGTGAAACATCTCAGTACCCTCAGGAAGAGAAAACAACCGTGATTCCGGGAGTAGTGGCGAGCGAAACCGGATGAGGCCAAACCGTATGCGTGTGATACCCGGCAGGGGTTGCGCATGCGGGGTTGTGGGATCTCTCTTTCACGGTCTGCCGGCCGTGAGACGAGTCAGAAACCGTTGATGTAGGCGAAGGACATGCGAAAGGTCCGGCGTAGAGGGTAAGACCCCCGTAGCTGAAACATTGACGGCTCGTTTGAGAGACACCCAAGTAGCACGGGGCCCGAGAAATCCCGTGTGAATCTGGCGGGACCACCCGCTAAGCCTAAATATTCCCTGGTGACCGATAGCGGATAGTACCGTGAGGGAATGGTGAAAAGTACCGCGGGAGCGGAGTGAAATAGTACCTGAAACCGTGTGCCTACAAGCCGTGGGAGCGTCGGACATGCTTTGCATGTCTCGTGACTGCGTGCCTTTTGAAGAATGAGCCTGCGAGTTTGCGGTGCGTTGCGAGGTTAACCCGTGTGGGGAAGCCGTAGCGAAAGCGAGTCCGAATAGGGCGATCGAGTAGCGCGCTCAAGACCCGAAGCGGAGTGATCTAGCCATGGGCAGGTTGAAGCGGAGGTAAGACTTCGTGGAGGACCGAACCCACCAGGGTTGAAAACCTGGGGGATGACCTGTGGTTAGGGGTGAAAGGCCAATCAAACTCCGTGATAGCTGGTTCTCCCCGAAATGCATTTAGGTGCAGCGTCGTGTGTTTCTTGCCGGAGGTAGAGCACTGGATAGGCGATGGGCCCTACCGGGTTACTGACCTTAGCCAAACTCCGAATGCCGGTAAGTGAGAGCGCGGCAGTGAGACTGTGGGGGATAAGCTCCATGGTCGAGAGGGAAACAGCCCAGAGCATCGACTAAGGCCCCTAAGCGTACGCTAAGTGGGAAAGGATGTGGAGTCGCAGAGACAACCAGGAGGTTGGCTTAGAAGCAGCCACCCTTGAAAGAGTGCGTAATAGCTCACTGGTCAAGTGATTCCGCGCCGACAATGTAGCGGGGCTCAAGCGTACCGCCGAAGTCGTGTCATTGCAGCATAAGCCCCAACGGGTGCTGTGATGGGTAGGGGAGCGTCGTGTGCCGGGTGAAGCAGCCGCGGAAGCGAGTTGTGGACGGTTCACGAGTGAGAATGCAGGCATGAGTAGCGATACACACGTGAGAAACGTGTGCGCCGATTGACTAAGGGTTCCTGGGTCAAGCTGATCTGCCCAGGGTAAGTCGGGACCTAAGGCGAGGCCGACAGGCGTAGTCGATGGACAACCGGTTGATATTCCGGTACCCGCTTTGAAGCGCCAGCGCTGAACCCAGCGATGCTAAGCCCGTGAAACCGCCGTGTGCGTCTTCGGACAAGCACGGAGTGGTGGAGCCGGTGGCCCAGACTGGTAGTAGGTGAGCGATGGGGTGACGCAGGAAGGTAGTCCAGCCCGGGCGGTGGTTGTCCCGGGGTAAGGGTGTAGGCCGTGTGGTAGGCAAATCCGTCACACGTTAAGGCTGAGACCTGATGCCGAGCCGATTGTGGTGAAGTGGATGATCCTATGCTGTCGAGAAAAGCCTCTAGCGAGTTTCATGGCGGCCCGTACCCTAAACCGACTCAGGTGGTCAGGTAGAGAATACCGAGGCGTTCGGGTGAACTATGGTTAAGGAACTCGGCAAAATGCCCCCGTAACTTCGGGAGAAGGGGGGCCACTTCTGGTGATCACTCTTGCAGTGTGAGCTGGGGGTGGCCGCAGAGACCAGCGAGAAGCGACTGTTTACTAAAAACACAGGTCCGTGCGAAGCCGTAAGGCGATGTATACGGACTGACGCCTGCCCGGTGCTGGAACGTTAAGGGGACCGGTTAGCTTGGATTCGTCCGGGCGAAGCTGAGAACTTAAGCGCCAGTAAACGGCGGTGGTAACTATAACCATCCTAAGGTAGCGAAATTCCTTGTCGGGTAAGTTCCGACCTGCACGAATGGCGTAACGACTTCTCGACTGTCTCAACCATAGGCCCGGTGAAATTGCACTACGAGTAAAGATGCTCGTTTCGCGCAGCAGGACGGAAAGACCCCGGGACCTTTACTACAGTTTGATATTGGTGTTCGGTTCGGCTTGTGTAGGATAGGTGGGAGACTGTGAAACTGTGACGCCAGTCATGGTGGAGTCGTCGTTGAAATACCACTCTGGTCGTGCTGGATGTCTAACCTGGGTCCGTGATCCGGATCAGGGACAGTGTCTGATGGGTAGTTTAACTGGGGCGGTTGCCTCCTAAAGGGTAACGGAGGCGCCCAAAGGTTCCCTCAGCCTGGTTGGCAATCAGGTGTTGAGTGTAAGTGCACAAGGGAGCTTGACTGTGAGACCGACGGGTCGAGCAGGGACGAAAGTCGGGACTAGTGATCCGGCGGTGGCTTGTGGAAGCGCCGTCGCTCAACGGATAAAAGGTACCCCGGGGATAACAGGCTGATCTTCCCCAAGAGTCCATATCGACGGGATGGTTTGGCACCTCGATGTCGGCTCGTCGCATCCTGGGGCTGGAGTCGGTCCCAAGGGTTGGGCTGTTCGCCCATTAAAGCGGTACGCGAGCTGGGTTTAGAACGTCGTGAGACAGTTCGGTCCCTATCCGCTGCGCGCGCAGGAACATTGAGAAGGGCTGTCCCTAGTACGAGAGGACCGGGACGGACGAACCTCTGGTGTGCCAGTTGTTCTGCCAAGGGCATGGCTGGTTGGCTACGTTCGGGAGGGATAACCGCTGAAAGCATCTAAGCGGGAAGCCTGCTTCGAGATGAGTGTTCCCACCTCCTTGAGAGGGTAAGGCTCCCAGTAGACGACTGGGTTGATAGGCCGGATATGGAAGCCCAGTGATGGGTGGAGTTGACCGGTACTAATAGGCCGAGGGCTTGTCCTCAGTTGCTCGCGTCCACTGTGTTGTTCCCGGGTTGCGAACAGTCGCACCGGCACACAACGAATGATTCAAGTGAATAGTGTGCTTGTTCGCTCGAACCCAATAGGGTTTCGGTGGTCATAGCGTTAGGGAAACGCCCGGTTACATTCCGAACCCGGAAGCTAAGCCTTTCAGCGCCGATGGTACTGCAGGGGGGACTCTGTGGGAGAGTAGGACGCCGCCGAACAATCTTTCAGGACCCTCGGTCCCAGCGTTCATGCTGGGACCGAGGGTCCTTTTTTGTTTCACCGAATCACCCGAAGCGCGCCGGCACGTCCGTTGCGCGAGAATGACTTGCGGTACCCGAAGACAGGAGCCACACCCATGTCCACCAACTCCTCCGACGACCGTCCGGAGCGCGAGCCTCGTCGCAGGGACGGTGGCGGCGACCGGGGCGGCTTCCGCGGACCTCGCCGCGACGACGACCGCCGCGGTGGCGGTGGCGGATTCCGGCGCGATGACCGCGGAGGCTTCCGCGGCGGCCGTGACGACCGGGGCCGTGACGATCGAGGTGCTGAGCGCGGCGCCGACCGTGGCGGCGACCGGGGCGGCTTCCGCCGTGACGACCGGCGTGATGACCGGGGTGGCGAGCGCGGGGGCTTCCGGCGCAGTGACGACCGGCCGCCGTTCCGCCGGGACGACCGCGACCGCGGGCCCCGCCGTGACGACCGTGACCGTGGCGGATACCGGGGCGGGGGCTTCCGGCGCGACGACGACCGGCGCGGCGGCGGTGGCTACCGCTCCGACGACCGGCGCGATGACCGTCGTGACGACCGGCGTGATGACCGGGGTGATGACCGGGGTGGCGAGCGTGGCGGTTTCCCCCGCCGTGACGACCGGCGCGACGAGCGACGTGACGACCGGGGCGGCTTCCGGCGTGATGACCGGGGTGGTGAGCGTGGGGGCTACCGCTCCGACGACCGCGGTGGTTTCCGTCGGGGCGGCGACCGGCCGCCGTTCCCGCGTGACGACCGTGCGCCCCGTCGTGACGACCGCGACCGCGGTGGGTTCCGTGGCCGTGACGACCGGCGCGACGAGCGCCGTGACGACCGGGGCGGCTTCCCCCGCGACGACCGCGCGCCACGTCGTGACGACCGGGCCGGCGACCGGGGCGGCTTCCGGCGCGATGATCGCCGTGACGACCGGCGTGATGACCGGGGTGGCGAGCGCGGGGGCTTCCGGCGCAGTGACGACCGGCCGCCGTTCCGCCGGGACGACCGCGACCGCGGGCCCCGCCGTGACGACCGCGACCGTGGCGGATACCGCGGGGGCCGCGACGACCGGCGGGACGACCGGGGCGGGTACCGCTCCGACGACCGGCGCGGCGGGTTCCGCGGGCGGGACGACCGCCGTGACGACCGCCGTGACGACCGGCGGGACGACCGTCGTGACCGCGAGCCGATCAAGCGGCTGCCCATCCCCGAGGACGTGACCGGCGACGAGATCGACAAGGACGTGCGGCAGGAGCTGATGAGCCTGCCCAAGACCCTCGCCGAGGACGTCGCGCGCAACCTGGTGATGGTCGCCCGGCTCATCGACGAGGACCCCGAGCAGGCCTACGCCTACTCGAGGATCGCGCTCCGGCTCGCCTCCCGCGTCGCCGCCGTCCGCGAGGCCGCGGGGTTCGCCGCGTACGCCACGCAGAAGTACGCCGAGGCCCTCGCCGAGTTCCGGGCCGCGCGGCGGATGACCGGCAGCGTCGAGCTGTGGCCCGTCATGGCCGACTGCGAGCGCGGCCTGGGGCGGCCCGAGCGGGCGCTCGCCATGGCCGGTGAGCCCGAGGTGCAGAAGCTCGACAAGGCCGGCCAGGTCGAGATGCGGCTCGTCGCCGCCGGTGCCCGCCGCGACATGGACCAGCTCGACGCCGCCATCGTCACCCTCCAGTCTCCGGAGCTCGCCTCGAACTCCGTCCAGCCGTGGACCGCGCGCCTGCGCTACGCGTACGCCGACGCTCTCCTCGCCGCCGGCCGGGAGGACGAGGCCCGCGAGTGGTTCGCCAAGGCACTCGAGTCCGACAAGGACGGCACCACCGACGCCTCCGACCGGCTCGCCGAGCTCGACGGCGTCGAGTTCGTCGACGCCTTCGCGGAGGACGCGGAGGACGAGGCGGACGACGCCGAGGAGAGCGTGCGCGGGAAGGACGAGCAGGCGGCAGGGGCGGTCGAGGGCGTCGCGGACGAGGCCGGTGACACCGGTGCCGACGTCGATGCCGTGGAGGACGCCGACGGTGGGGACGGTGAGCGGCGGGGCGGGGCCGAGCGCTGAGCCTGCGCCCCTAGCCGGGCGGACCGTACAGAGACGGAAGAAGGGCGGCACCCTCGCGGGGCCGCCCTTCCCGTGTGCCCCGGGGCGCCGGCCGAGGGGTCAGTCCTCCAGGGCCAGGCTGCGCAGGACCAGGCCCGTCGCGGGCTTCGGGCCGAACGACGTGGACTTGCGGGGCATCGTCACGCCCTGGCGGGCCAGGTCCCGGACGACCTCCTCGCGCACCGGGTGCATCAGCACCGCCGTCGCCCCGTTCCGCACGGCCTGGGTCACCGCCGCCTCCGTGTCGTGGAGGTACGCGATGTGCTCGGGCGCGTCCGGGACCCGCCACACGTGCTCCAGGAGCGTCGCGTGCAGCACCGTCGCGTCCAGGGCCCGCCACGCCTCCGGCCGGTCGCGGCGCACCGTGCGCTCCAGCAGCGCCGGATCGGGGCGGTCCACCAGGTGGAACCGGCCGTCTCCGGCCAGCAGGAACGCGTTGCCGCCGCCGGCCGCCTCCGCCAGGGCGTCCAGGGCCTGGGGCAGCGGGACGTCGAGCGTGCGCACCCGGAAGGAGCCCTCGAGCGCCGCCAGCGCCTCGGCCACCGGCAGGCGGTGCAGCAGCCGGTGGATCGCCCGCACCTGGAGCGGGTAGCGGGCCGTGTCGATCAGGAGCACCAGGCCGTAGTTCCACGGGCCCGGGCAGGAGCGCTCCTCCCGCAGCCGCAGGTAGGTGGCCCAGCGGTGGTGGCCGTCGGCTATCAGCGCCTGGTGGCCGGCGAGGTCGGCCGCGGCCGCCGACAGCTCCGCCGGGTCCGTCACCGCCCACAGGCGGTGGCTGAAGCCGTCCTCCGTGGTCGTCGCCAGCAGCGGGGCGCCCGCGACGGCCCGCTCGATCACGGCGGTCGCGCCCGTCGTCCCGCCGTCGCCCCGGTACGTCAGCAGCAGGGGCTCCAGATGCGCGCCCGTCGTGCGCATCAGGGCGGCCCGCTCCTCGACCACGTGCGGCATCACGTCCTCGTGCGGCAGGACGACGCCCTCGGCGGGGGACGACAGCTCCAGGGCACCGATCAGCCCGCGCTGCAGCAGGCCGCCGCCGCGCTGCTCGTACACGTACAGGGCGGGCTCCGCGTCGGGGGCGAGCACGCCGTCGGCCAGCCACTCGGCGAGGGTGTCGGCCGCGCGGCGGGGGCGGGCGTCGGCCGTCGGGGCCTGCGGCAGGATGAGCCGCACGATGTTGTGCGGGTCGGACGACTCCAGGTGGTGCAGCCCGTCCGGTCGCACGACCACGTCGTACGGCGGAGAGGTCACCGCGGCGAGGCTGCGGACCCGCTCGGGCACGTACCGCAGTCCGCGGAACGGCTTCAGTCGCAGGCCGTCGTCGGCTGCCGGACCTCTCGTGTTCATCCTTGCATCGTAGGGGGACGAGCGGATGAGCGATGATCGGGGCACGGGATCCACCGGACGAGTGAGGAGCCAGGTTGATGGGGCGGCACGGAGGGAACGCGCCGGGCGCCGGGGTGCCGGGCGGCAGCGCCGCGGCGTTGAGCACGGCGTACGACACGGCGCTGCTGGACCTGGACGGCGTGGTGTACGCGGGCGGCGAGGCCGTCCCGCACGCCGTGGAGGCGCTCGGGGAGGCCCGTGCGGCGGGGATGCGCCTCGCCTACGTCACGAACAACGCGCTGCGGACGCCCGACGCCGTCGCGGCGCACCTGACCGACCTGGGCGTGCCCGCCGAGCCGGACGACGTGATCACCTCGGCGCAGGCGGTGTCCCGGCTCATCGCCGACCAGCTGCCCCGCGGGTCGCGGGTCCTGGTCATCGGCGGCGAGGGGCTGCGGGTCGCGCTGCGGGAGCGGGGGCTCGTGCCCGTCGAGTCCGCCGACGACGACCCGGCTGCCGTCGTGCAGGGGTACGGCGGGCCGGACCTGCCGTGGGGCCGGTTCGCGGAGGCGGCGTACGCCATCGCGCGCGGTGTGCCCTGGTACGCGTCCAACACCGATCTGACCATCCCCGGTGCGCGCGGCATCGCGCCCGGCAACGGCGCCGCCGTCGAGGTGGTGCGGATCGCCACGGGCGCCGAGCCGCGGGTGGCGGGCAAGCCGCTGCCGCCCATGCACCGCGAGTCGATCCTGCGGACCGGGGCGCGGCGGCCCCTGGTCGTGGGGGACCGGCTCGACACGGACATCGAGGGCGCCCGCAACGGCGGGGTGGACTCGCTGCTCGTCCTCACCGGGGTGACCACCCCGGCGGTGCTGCTCGCGGCGCGGCCCGAGCACCGGCCGACGTACGTCGACGCGGACCTGCGGGGGCTGCTGACGGGGCAGCCGGAGGTCACCGCGGTGGCGGACGGCGCCTTCCGGTGCGGCGGGTGGCGGGCCGGCGTCGACGGGGGCGCGCTGGTCCTCGACGGGAGCGGCGGGCGGCTGGACGGGCTGCGGGCGCTGTGCGCCGCTGCGTGGACGCACGCCGGGGACGGAGGGTGCGGGCTGGAGGCGGGGCGGGCGCTGGAGGCGCTGGGGTGGTGAGGGGCCTGGCGGGGTTCGGGGCGCCGGGGTGAGTGAGGGGCCTGGCGGGGTTCGGGGCGCCGGGGTGGTGAGGGCCTGGCGGGGGGCCGCGGTGCCGGGCGGTGCGCCTTCGGCCGGGCCCGCGGTGCCGGGGTGGGCCCGGCTTGCGCCCGGCCGTATGGGGGGTGAGTCCGGCGGGCCGTCGGCGGGCACGGGGGTGGTGGGCCTTCGGCGGGGGCCGGGTCTGCCGGGTGGTGGACTTGCGGTGGGGTCGGCCGTGCTGGGGCGGTGGCCCCCTGCCCCCCTGATCTTTTCGGCTAGGGCAGGCTAACCTAACCAGGTGCTGGTTGAGAGTCCTCCCGATCGGGGCGCGGAGCCCCGCGCCGCCGCGAAGCCGGCCGGCCGCGGGTCGCACCGCGCCGCCGGGCTGCTGCTGTCCCTCGGCGTGCTGGCGCTCGTGTGCGTCGCGAGCGTCGTCGTCGGCGCGAAACAGGTGCCGCTCGGCGATGTGTGGCACGGCCTGTTCCAGTACACCGGGGCCGGCAACGACGTCCTCATCGCCGACGTGCGTGTCCCGCGCACCCTGCTCGGCCTCCTCGCCGGTGTGGCCCTCGGCCTGGCCGGCGCGGTGATGCAGGCGCTCACCCGCAACCCGCTCGCCGAGCCGGGCCTGATGGGGGTCAACGCCGGTGCCGCGGCCGCCGTGGTGACCGGGACCACCCTGCTCGGCACGACCTCGTTCCTGGGGTACGTGTGGTTCGCGTTCGCCGGTGCCGCGGTCGTGTCGGTGCTCGTGTACGTGCTGGGCGGCGGGCGCAGCGCCACGCCCGTGCGGCTCGCGCTGGCCGGTACGGCCGCGACCGCCGCGCTCTACGGCTACGTCAACGCGGTGCAGCTGCTGGACTCGGCGGCGCTGGAGCGGCTGCGCTTCTGGACCGTCGGGTCGCTCGCCGGGGCGGACGCCGCCGTCGTCGGGGCGGTCGCCCCGTTCATCGCCGTCGGGGTGGGTCTGGCGGCGGCGGTCGCCCGGCCGCTGAACGCCATGGAGATGGGCGACGACTCGGCGCGGGCGCTCGGCGTGAACCTGACGCGCACCCGGGTGCACGCCATGCTCGCGGTGACACTGCTGTGCGGCGGGGCGACCGCCGCGTGCGGGCCGATCGTGTTCGTCGGGCTGATGGTGCCGTACCTGGTCCGCGCGATCACGGGGCCCGACATGCGCTGGATCCTGCCGTACGCGGCCGTGCTGTCGCCCGTGCTGCTGCTCGCCTCCGACATCGTCGGCCGGGTCGTGGCCCGCCCCTCGGAACTCCAGGTCGGCATCGTCACGGCGCTGATCGGCGGGCCCGTCTTCATCCACCTCGTACGCCGCAAGAGGATGTCCCAGCTGTGACCGCGCCCCGCGCCTCGACCGACCCCGCCGCCTCGACCGCCCCCGCGGCTTCGACCGCCCCTGCCGCTGCGGCCCACCCTGACGCTCCGGCCGACCCCGCCGCCTCGGCCACCACCGTCTCCGCTTCGGCCGGCCCGGCCTCGCGCCCCCCTGTTTCCGCCGTCCTCGCGCCCGGCGGGCCCGCGGGCGCCCGTCTGCGCACCGTGCGGGCCGTCCGCGCCGGGACCGTCTCCGTCCGGGTGGAGCCGCGCTCCGTCCTCGTCTGCCTGCTGCTCCTCGCGCTGGCCCTGGCCGCGGGGGTCGTCCTCATCGGCAGCGGCGACTTCCCCATCGCGCCCGGCGACGTCATGGCGACGCTGCTCGGCGACGGCACGGCCGCGCAGGAGTTCGTCGTCCTCGACCTGCGGCTGCCGCGCGTCCTCGTCGCGGCCCTCGTCGGCGCGGGTCTCGCCGTCGGGGGCGCGGTCTTCCAGACCATCACCCGCAACCCGCTCGGCAGCCCCGACATGCTCGGCATCAGCCAGGGCGCCATCGTCGGCGCGCTCGTCGTGATCGTGCTGTTCCACGGGGACGCCGCCGACGTCGCGGCCGGCGGCCTCGTCGGCGGCACGCTGACCGGCGCCGCCGTGTACGCCTTCGCGTGGAGGCGCGGGGTGCACGGCTTCCGGATCGTCCTGATCGGCATCGGCCTCGCCGCGATGCTCACCGCCGTCATCCACTACCTGATCACCAAGGCCAACCTGGTCGACGCCACGCGGGCCGTCGTCTGGCTGACCGGCTCGCTGGAGGGCCGCGACTGGGAGCAGTTCTGGCCGCTGCTCGCCGTCACCGCGGTGCTGCTGCCGGTGGTCCTCGCCTACGGCCGCCCGCTGCGCATGCTGGAGATGGGCGACGACGCCGCGTACGCGCTCGGCGTGCGGGTGGAGCGGGTGCGGATGACGCAGCTCGTCTGCGCGGTGCTGCTGGTCGCCTCCGCCACCGCCGCGGCCGGTCCCATCACGTTCGTCGCGCTCAGCGCGCCCCAGCTCGCCCGCCGCCTGACCCGCTCGCCCGGCCCGAACCTGGGCGCGTCCGCCCTCATGGGCGCGGCGGTGCTGCTGGTCGCCGACTGGGTCGCCACCAGCGCCTTCGGCGAACGGCAGCTCCCCGTCGGCGTCGTCACCGGCGTCGTCGGCGGCTGCTACCTGCTGTGGCTGCTGGTCACCGAGCGCCGGGCCGGCCGGATATGACCCCCGCAGACGACCAGAACGCCAGGAGTACGCCCATGCAGTCCCAGCCCGTGCGGTCGCGCCTCGCCGCGGAGTCCGTCACCCTCGCCTACGAGCAGCGGACCGTCGCCCGCGACCTGTCGGTGCGGATACCGGACCACTCGTTCACGGTCATCGTCGGGCCCAACGCCTGCGGCAAGTCGACGCTGCTGCGCGCCCTCGCCCGGATGCTGAAGCCCACCGAGGGCCGGGTCCTGCTCGACGGGCAGGCCATCCACTCCCTGCCCGCCAAGAAGGTCGCCCGCACCCTCGGTCTGCTGCCGCAGTCGTCCATCGCGCCGGACGGCATCACCGTCGCCGACCTCGTCGCGCGCGGCCGCTACCCGCACCAGGGGCTGCTGCGGCAGTGGTCGCCGCAGGACGAGCGGATCGTCCGGGAGTCGATGGACGCCACCGGCGTCGGCGAGCTGGGCGACCGGTACGTCGACGAGCTGTCCGGCGGGCAGCGCCAGCGCGTGTGGATCGCCATGGCGCTCGCCCAGCAGACCCCGCTGCTGCTGCTCGACGAGCCGACGACGTACCTCGACATCCAGCACCAGATCGACGTCCTCGACCTGTGCGCCGAGCTCCACGAGACCCAGGGCCGCACCCTCGTCGCCGTCCTGCACGACCTGAACCACGCCGCCCGGTACGCCACGCACCTCATCGCCGTGCGCGGCGGGGAGATCGTGGCGCAGGGCCCGCCGTCCGAGATCGTCACCGCCGACCTGGTGGAGCGGGTCTTCGGGCTGCGCTGCCAGGTCATCGAGGACCCGGAGACGGGCACGCCCCTGATCGTCCCGGCGGCCCGGCGGGCACGGGCGGTGCTCCGGAAGTAGGGCGGCCGGGTCGGCGGCGCGCCCGCGGCGGGGCGCCTGTGGGCCACCGGGGGGCTGGCGTCCGTGAGGCGTACAGGCGGCGTGGTGCCGTTTCGGGCTCGCGGCCGGGCGGTCGGGGGCCCGTGGAGGCGGGCGCGGGTGGCTCGCGGGGCCTGCGGGTGGTGCGGGGGCCTTGCAGGGCATGCGGGGCCCGCGGGTGGTGCGGGGCCGCGCCGCGCGGTGCGGCTCCCGCGGGCCGGGGTGGCGTGGCGCCCGCGGGCCGGGGTGGCGGCGTACGGCATCGGCGCGCCGACGGTCCGCGGGGCTTCGCGGTAGCGTCGGGGCATGGACGCCACGCCCCGCCCGGAACAGCCACGCCCCGAGGCCGCCCACCCCGCCGGGGGCGCGGGTCCGGCCCCGGCCGCCGTCCCCGGGCCGGGGGACGTACCGGAAGAGGAGGGCATGGCGCCGGGCCCTGACGGTGCGTCGCCGGAGCCGGCCGGAGCCGCGCCGCTCGTGCCGGGCGGCGGCGACGGGCCCCGGCCCCTGGGCGTCGAGCGGGCGCCGACCGGGCACGGAGCCGTGGACGCCCTGCTGGAGCGGCTGGGTGACGCCGATCACCTCCCGGCGGACGGACACCCGGCGGTGTACGAGGATGTACACCGGGGGTTGCGCGAGACGCTGGCCGCGCTGGACGCACACCCCCGGCCGGGACCCCCGAACGACCACAGGAGCTGAACCGAACGTGGCAGGAGTGGCACGCCGCCGTCTCGACGCCGAGCTTGTACGCCGCAAGCTGGCCCGCTCGCGCGAACACGCGAGCCAGCTGATCGCCGCGGGGCGGGTGACGGTCGGCGGCACCACCGCCACCAAGCCCGCCACCCAGGTCGAGACGGCCGCGGCCATCGTCGTCGCCCAGGACGGCACCGACCCCGACTACGTGTCGCGCGGCGGCCACAAGCTCGCCGGGGCGCTCGCCGCGTTCGTCCCGCTCGGCCTGGCCGTCGAGGGGCGGCGGGCGCTCGACGCCGGGGCGTCCACCGGCGGCTTCACCGACGTCCTGCTGCGCTCCGGCGCCGCCCACGTCGTCGCCGTCGACGTCGGCTACGGGCAGCTCGCCTGGTCGCTGCAGAGCGACGAGCGCGTCACCGTCAAGGACCGCACCAACGTGCGCGAGCTGACCCTCGACGCGATCGGCGGGGAGCCGGTGGACCTGGTCGTCGGGGACCTGTCGTTCATCCCGCTGGGCCTCGTCCTGCCCGCGCTCGCGGGCGTGACCGGGCCGGGCGCCGACCTCGTGCTGATGGTCAAGCCGCAGTTCGAGGTGGGCAAGGACCGGCTCGGCAGCGGCGGCGTGGTGCGCAGCCCCGAACTGCGCGCCGAGGCCGTGCGGAACGTGGCGGCGCGCGCCGCCGAGCTGGGGCTCGGTGTGCTGGGCGTGACCGCGAGCCCGCTGCCCGGACCGTCCGGGAACGTCGAGTACTTCCTGTGGCTGCGGGCGGGTGCGCCCCCGCTCGATCCGGCCGACGTCGACCGCGCCGTGGCGGAGGGACCCCGTTGACCTCGCGACCGGGCGGGGCTCAGCCCCCCGCCGACCTGCCCCTGCCCGCCGGCCCCGCGCCCGCGGGCGGGGCGCCCGACGACCGGCCGCCCGCCGCGGCGCCGCGCACCGTGTTCCTGCTCGCGCACACCGGGCGGCCCGCCGCCGTGCGGAGCGCGGAGCTGGTCGTGCTGGGCCTGCTGCGCAGCGGCATCGGCGTGCGGGTACTGGCCGCGGAGGCCGCCGACCTGCCGCTGCCGCCGGCCGTGGAGACCGTCCCCGAGGCCACGCCCGACGTCCTCGACGGGTGCGAGCTGCTGATCGTCCTCGGCGGCGACGGAACGCTGCTGCGCGGCGCCGAGTTCGCCCGCGCGTCCGGCGTGCCGATGCTCGGCGTCAACCTGGGCCGGGTCGGCTTCCTCGCGGAGGCCGAGCGGGACGACCTGGACAAGGTCGTCGACCGGGTCGTCACACGGGCGTACGAGGTCGAGGAGCGGATGACCCTGGACGTCGTCGTCTACGACAACGGCGACGTCCTGCACACCAACTGGGCGCTCAACGAGGCCGCCGTGCAGAAGGTCGCGCCCGAGCGGATGCTGGAGGTCGTCCTCGCCATCGACGGGCGCCCGGTGACCGGTTTCGGATGCGACGGTGTGATCTGCGCGACACCGACCGGCTCCACCGCGTACGCCTTCTCCGCCGGTGGCCCGGTGATCTGGCCGGAGGTGGAGGCGCTGCTGATGGTGCCGATCGGCGCGCACGCGCTGTTCGCCAAGCCGCTGGTCACCACGCCCGACTCGGTGCTGGCCGTGGAGGTGGAGCCGCACACCCCGGACGGCGTGCTGTGGTGCGACGGGCGGCGCACGGTCTCCCTGCCCGCCGGGGCGCGCGTGGAGGTGCGGCGCGGCTCGGTGCCCGTACGGCTGGCGCGGCTGCACCACGCGTCCTTCTCGGACCGGCTCGTCGCCAAGTTCGCCCTGCCCGTGTCGGGGTGGCGCGGCGCGCCGCACTAGCCGGGGCGGCGCCGGTGGCTGCCGGGACGCCGCCGATGGCTGCCGGGAGGGGCTGTCGAAGCTTGGAAGCGCGGCCGGGAGCGGCGCGCCGGCGGCCCTGGAGCGCGGCCGGGAGCGGCCGTCGGTGGCTTCGGCGAGCGGCTCGGCGCCGCCCGCGGCCGTCCCGCGGGCGCCACTCGCGCGGGTGATCGGACGGGCCCGCCACCCGGTCGTTCCGGCGCCGGGGGCGGGGCTCGTCGCATCGGGGCCCCCGGACCTCGTATGGTCTTCCACGTGTTGGAGGAGATGCGGATACGGTCGCTCGGAGTCATCGACGACGCGGTGGTCGAGCTGTCGCCCGGCTTCACCGCGGTGACGGGTGAGACGGGCGCGGGCAAGACGATGGTCGTGACCAGCCTGGGGCTGCTGCTCGGCGGGCGCGCCGACCCCGCCCTGGTCCGGATCGGCGCGTCCTCCGCCGTCGTGGAGGGGCGCGTGGGTGCCCCCGGCGCCGCCGTGACCCGCCGCGCCGAGGAGGCGGGCGCCCAGCTCGACGACGGGGCGCTGCTCATCAGCCGCACCGTCTCGGCCGAGGGCCGCTCGCGCGCCCACCTCGGCGGGCGGAGCGTCCCCGTGGGGCTCCTCGCGGAGCTGGCCGACGACCTGGTGGCCGTCCACGGCCAGACCGACCAGCAGGGGCTGCTCAAGCCGGCCCGGCAGCGGGCCGCGCTCGACCGGTACGCCGGGGACGCGGTGGCCGTGCCGCTCACCGCCTACAAGGCCGCCTACGGCCGGCTGCGGGCGCTCGACGCCGAGCTGGACGAGCTGACCACGCGGGCGCGGGAGCGGGCGCAGGAGGCCGACCTGCTGCGGTTCGGGCTCGCCGAGATCGAGGCGGTGGCGCCGCGCCCCGGCGAGGACGCGGAGCTGGCCGCCGAGGCGGAGCGGCTCGGGCACGCCGAGGCCCTGGCGTCCGCCGCCGCCCTCGCGCACAGCGCGCTGGCCGGGAACCCGGAGGACCCGGAGGCGGTCGACGCGACGACGCTCGTGGCGGGCGCGGGCCGCGCCCTGGAGGCCGTACGGTCGCACGACCCGGCGCTCGCCGCGCTGGCGGACCGGACGGGGGAGATCTCGATCCTCCTCGCCGACGTGGCCGGGGAGCTCGCCGGGTACGCGGACGGCCTGGACGCCGACCCGCGCCGGCTCGCCGCCGTCGAGGAGCGGCGGGCCGCGCTGACCGGGCTGACCCGCAAGTACGGCGAGGACGTCGCCGCCGTCCTGGCCTGGGCGGAGGAGGGCGCCGCCCGGCTGACCGAGCTCGACGGCGACGACGACCGGATCGCCGGGCTGACCACCGAGCGGGACGCGCTGCGCGCCGAGCTCTCCGGGCTGGCGCAGGCCCTGACGGACGCGCGGACGGAGGCGGCGGCCCGGTTCGCGGACGCGGTCACCGCCGAACTGGCGTCGCTGGCGATGCCGCACGCGCGGGTCTCGTTCGCCATCCGGCAGACCGAGGACCCGGACGGCGTGGAGGTCGGCGGGCGGCACGTCGCCTACGGGCCGTCCGGCGCGGACGAGGTGGAACTGCTGCTCGCCCCGCACCCGGGCGCCCCGCCGCGGCCCATCGCGAAGGGCGCCTCGGGCGGTGAGCTGTCCCGCGTGATGCTCGCCGTGGAGGTCGTCTTCGCCGGTACGGATCCGGTGCCGACGTACCTGTTCGACGAGGTCGACGCGGGGGTGGGCGGCAAGGCGGCCGTCGAGATCGGGCGGCGCCTCGCCAAGCTCGCGAAGACGGCGCAGGTCGTGGTGGTGACCCACCTGCCGCAGGTGGCGGCGTTCGCCGACCGGCAGCTGCTGGTGGAGAAGACCAACGACGGCTCCGTCACCCGGTCCGGCGTCACCGTCCTGGAGGGCGAGGACCGGGTGCGGGAGCTGTCGCGGATGCTCGCCGGGCAGGAGGACTCCGAGACCGCGCGGGCCCACGCCGAGGAACTGCTGGCCACCGCCCGCGCCGACCTCTGACCGGCGGGCGGCCCGGCCGGGGCTGCACGGCGGGGCCGCCCGCTCGGCGGGCCTGCGGCCGGGCCCCGGTGGCGCGTGGGGGCGGGTGGCGGGTGGCGGGTGACTCGCGGTCAGCTTCGGCCCGTGGCCCGTGGCCCGTGACCGGTGGCCGGTGGCCGGTGGCCGCCTGGCCGACGGTCCGTCCGGGGCCCGGGGCCGGGGCCCGGGACGACGCGGGGCATCGCGACGCCGGAGCGCCGCGGAGGGCCCGAGATAGGGTGGCGATCATGATCGAGCAGGGTGCGAGGGCCGCCGTCGTCGGCTCCGGTGTGGCCGCCGCGACCGCCCGCGCCGTGTACGCGGGGCTGCGGCGCCGCCGCCGTCCCGCCTGGGAGCGGGTCAACCACGCCGGCCGCCCGGTCGACCTGTACGCGGGCCCCGCCGTCGCCGCCGGCACCGTGCTCGGCGCCCTCTGCGCGGGCCCGCCCCGGCAGCGGGGCGCCGCCGTGCTGGCCGTGCTGGCCGGGGCCGCCTGCGGGGCCTACGACGACCTGCGGGGCGACCACCGGCGCGGCTTCCGGGCCCACCTGGGCGCCCTGCGGCGGGGCGAGGTCACCAGCGGGGCCGTCAAGCTGCTCGGGATCGGCGCCGCCGGGCTCGCGGCGGGCGCGCTGCTCAAGGAGCGGCCCGTCGACCGGCTGCTCGCCGCCGTCGTCGTCGCGGGCGCCGCCCACACCGTGAACCTCGTCGACGTGCGCCCCGGACGCGCCGGGCTCGCCGTGCAGGTCCTCGGCGCCCCCGGCCTCGCTCGGGGCGTCCCGGTCGCCGCGGCGCCCATGGGCGCCGCGGCGGTGGTGCTCGGCGACGACCTGGCGGAGCGGACGATGCTGGGCGACACCGGGGCGCACGCGCTCGGCGCGGCCCTCGGCGTGGCCGTCGCCGCGGGGAACGGGCGGCTCGGGACGGCCCTGCACGCCGCCGCGTTCGTCGCCGCGGCCGTCGCGGGGGAGCGGGGAGCGGGGAGCGGGTGAGCATGGCCTCGGGTGCGCGGGTGCGCGGGTGCGCGGGTGCGCGGGTGCGCGGGTGAGTGGGTGAGCCGCCTCGTGCGCTCACCCGTGTGGGTGATGTCCGTGGCGGGACGCCCCGCCCCGGCGGGGCAAAGTGGCGAGAAGCGGCGGGTCCCGTCCGCGAGCGGTGCCGGAACGTGCGTACGGACTGGCATCCTTGGCGGGTGACACAGCTGCGTACGGTCCAGGTGCTGGGCGGCGGCGGCGCGGGCAGCAGCGCTCATGTCAGATCACTGGCCGCCGGGCTCGTGGCGAGGGGCGTGCGGGTGACCGTGTGCGCCCCCGCCGAGCTGGACCACACCCATGACTTCCTCGGCGCCGGGGCACACGTCGTCCCGATGCCCCCGCGCAACGACCCGCTGACCGTGGGCGCGCTGCGCGCCGTCTGCGCGGGCGCCGACGTCGTCCACGCCCACGGCCTCAACGCCGGCGTGCGGTCCGCGCTGGCCCTCGCCGCGCACCGGGTGCCGCTCGTCGTCACCTGGCACACCCGGCCGCACGCCGAGGGCGCGCGGGGGCACGTGCTGCGGCTGATGGAGCGCAAGGCGGCGCGGGCGGCGGACGTCGTGCTGGCCACGTCGTCGGAGCTGGTCGACCGGGCGCGGCGGCGGGGCGCCCGCGACGCCCGCCTGGGCGCGGTCACCCTGCCCCCGCCGAGCGGCCTCGGAGACCTGCCGGGCGAGAAGGCGCGGGCCGAACTGGGCGCGGTGGGACGGCCGCTGGTGGTGACGGCCGGTCCGCTGGAGCCGTACCGCGGATACGGCGCGCTGCTGGACGCGTCACGGCGGTGGCTGGGCCACGACCCGGTGCCGCTGGTGGCCGTCGCCGGTGACGGACCCCGGCGGGCCGCGCTGCAGCGGCGCGTCGACACCGAGGGGCTGCCGGTGCGGCTGCTCGGGGCGCGCGGCGACGTGGCGCAGCTGCTCGCGGCGGCCGACGTGGCGGTGCTGGCCGGCCGCTGGGAGGCGCGGGCGCCGCTCGCGCAGGCGGCGCTGCGGCTGGGCGTCCCGCTGGTCGCCACGGCGGTGGGCGGGGTGCCGGAACTGGTCGGGGACGCGGCGGAGCTCGTACCGTACGGGGACTCCGTGCGGCTCGCCGCCGCCGTGTCGTGGCTGCTGGCCGATCCGGCGCGGCACGCGGAGCTCGCGGCGGCCGGGCCCCGGCAGGCGGCGACCTGGCCGACCGAGGAGGAGACCATCGCCCAGGTGCTGAGCGTCTACGACGAGCTGCGCGCCGGGCGGGGCCGCCACCTCCCGGACTGGTGACGGGCCGTCAGGTCAGGCGGCGGGCCCGCAGGGCCAGCGAGAGCGCCAGCACGGTCTGCGGGTCGTCCAGGTCCGTGCCGAGCAACTCCCCGATCCGGGCCAGCCGGTTGTAGAGCGTCTGGCGGTTCAGGTGCAGCTCCCGCGCCGTCTCCGCCTTGCGGCCCGCGTGGGCCAGGTACGTCTCCAGGGTCGGCAGGAGCGGGCCGCGCGCCGCCGCGTCGTGCTCCCGCAGCGGGCCGATCGCCCGGTCCACGAACGCCGCCAGCGCGGCGCCGTCGTGCCGGTGCAGCCGCCACAGCAGCAGGTCGACGTCGAGGCGCCGGGCGTCGTGCCACGGCCGCTCCGGCAGCCCCCGCGCGGCGTCGGCCGTCTCGGCGGCGTGCCGCAGCCCCGCCGACGCCGCGGCCCAGCCGCCCGCCACGCCCACCACGACGACCGGTGGCCGGCCCTCCGGCCGGTCCAGGCCCGCCCGTTCGGCCCCGGCCCGCAGCGCGGTGGCCACCCGGTCGGCGACCGCGCCGCGCTCCGCCTCCGCGCGCAGCCCCACCAGCAGGACGATCCGCCCCTCCACCGGACGGACGCCCACCAGGACGGGCACCCCCGCCCGGGACAGCTCCTCGGCGACGGCCCGCGCCGGAAGCGCCCACCCGCCGGCCGGGGCGCCCTCGGCGGCCGGCCGCATCACCACCGGCAGCAGCGGCCCGCCACCCGGCCGGAAGCCCAGGACCGCCGCCTGCGCGGGCGCGTCCTCCGCCCGGATCCGGCCCTCCGCGAGGTCGGTCAGGAAGTCGCCGCGCCCCCGCGCGGCCAGCTCCTCCTCCTGGCGCGCCTGGAGCAGGACGACCGCCAGGAGGCCCGCGGCGCGCTCCGCCGCCATCCGGTGCACCGGCAGCAGCGGGCCCGCCACCGCGAGCGCCACCAGCCGCGCCCGCACCCCGCCCGGCCCCTCGCCGCCCGGTACGTCGACGAGCACCGCGCCGGCGGGCGCGGCGCCGCCCTTGCCGCGCAGCCCCTCCCACACCCGCAGCGGCTCGGTGCCCGGAGCGCCCGCACCGCCGTCCGCCCCGTACAGCAGGCGGCCGTCGGCGGTCTCCAGGAAGACGGGGTTGCCCGCGAAACCGGCCAGGATGCGCAGGACACGCGGCACCCCGCCGCCGCCCAGCAGCGCCTCGGTGCACTGCCGGTGCACCTCATCGGCCCGGCGCAGCAGCGCGTAGTGGCCGTTGACGATCTCGGTGTGGACCTCCTCGGTCACCGACACGAACGGCACCTCGCGGTGCAGCTGCACCAGCGGCAGCCCGGCCGACCGGGCGGTGTCCACCAGGGCGCCGGGCAGCCGGGCGAACCGCGCGCCCAGCTCCACCACGAGGGCGGCGATCCCGCGCTCGGCCAGCCGCCGCACGAAGACCCGCTGGTCGGCCGGGCGGGCGCCGATGCCGATGCCGGTGGTGAGCAGCAGTTCGCCGCCCTTCAGCAGCGACGCGATGTTCGGCACCTCGCCGGCGTGCACCCACCGCACGGTCCGGTCCAGCCGGCCGGCGCCGGCCACCACCTCGGGGAGCCCGCCCCGCAGCGCGGGCAGCTCCAGCGCCCGCCGCACGGTGATCCCGCCCTGTTCCTCCATGGCCCGGACGCTACCGCCTCCCGGCCGGCGCCGGCCGGGGCCGTCGCGGGCCGGGAACGGCGCCCACCGGGAACGCCGCCGACCGGGGCCGTCGCATACCGCGGGCGGCGGCTCGGGCCGGAGTACCACGGGTCCGGCCCCAGGCGCGCCGAGCGGGCGCAACCGGTCACCGCGCGGGCACCCCCGCCGACCTGGCCGGCCGGGGCCGTCACCGCCCCGGCCACCGCCCCGGCGACCGGCCGAGCGCGGTCCGGCCACCGGCCGAGCGCTGTCCGGCGACCGGGGCGGGCGAGGCCGGGTTCCGCAAGGCGCCCCGTCGGACGGGCACGGCCGCCCGGCCGCGCGGTCCCCTCAGCCCCCGTACGCCCCGCTCGCGGTCAGGCGCAGGGCCGTGTCGATGAGCGGCACGTGGCTGAACGCCTGCGGGAAGTTGCCGACCTGGCGCTGGAGGCGCGGGTCCCACTCCTCCGCCAGCAGGCCGAGGTCGTTGCGCAGGGCCAGGAGCTTCTCGAACAGCTTGCGGGCCTCGTCGACGCGGCCGATCATCGCCAGGTCGTCGGCCATCCAGAACGAGCACGCCAGGAAGGCGCCCTCGTCACCGGGCAGGCCGTCCACGCCCTCGTGGGAGCCCTGCGTCGGGTAGCGCAGGATGAAGCCGTCCTCCGTGGACAGCTCCCGCTGGATCGCCTCGATGGTGCCGATGACCCGCTTGTCGTCCGGCGGCAGGAAGCCCATCTGCGGGATGAGCAGCAGCGCCGCGTCCAGCTCCTGGGAGCCGTACGACTGCGTGAAGGTGTTGCGCTCCGGGTCGTAGCCCTTCTCGCACACGTCCCGGTGGATCTCGTCGCGCAGCTCGCGCCACCGCTCCAGCGGGCCGTCGGCGTCCCCGGACTCGATCAGCTTGATCGTGCGGTCGACGGCCACCCACGCCATGACCTTGGAGTGGACGAAGTGGCGGCGCGGGCCGCGCACCTCCCAGATGCCCTCGTCGGGCTCGTTCCAGTGCTTCTCCAGGTAGTGGATCAGCTTGAGCTGGAGGAGCGAGGCGTAGTCGTTGCGGGCCAGCCCGGTCATGTGCGCCAGGTGCAGGGCCTCGGTGACCTCGCCGTACACGTCGAGCTGGAGCTGCGCGGCGGCGCCGTTGCCGACGCGGACCGGGGTGGAGTTCTCGTAGCCGGGCAGCCAGTCCAGCTCCGCCTCGCCCAGCTCGCGCTCGCCCGCGATGCCGTACATGATCTGGAGGTTCTCCGGGTCGCCCGCGACCGCCCGCAGCAGCCACTCGCGCCAGGCGCGGGCCTCCTCGCGGTAGCCGGTGCGCAGCAGCGAGGAGAGCGTGATCGCCGCGTCGCGCAGCCAGGTGTAGCGGTAGTCCCAGTTCCGCACGCCGCCGATGTCCTCCGGCAGGGAGGTGGTCGGCGCGGCGACGATGCCGCCGGTCGGCGCGTACGTCAGCGCCTTGAGGGTGATCAGGGAGCGGACCACCGGCTCCCGGTAGGGGCCGCGGTAGGTGCAGTGGTCGACCCATTCGCGCCAGAACTCGGTCGTCGCCTCCAGCGCGCCCTCCGGGTCGGGCAGCGGGGGCTGCGGGTGGTGGGAGGGCTGCCAGCTGAGGGTGAAGGCGATCCGCTCGCCCGCGGCGACGGTGAAGTCGGCGTACGTCGTCAGCTCCTCGCCGTACGTCTCCACCGGCGTGTCCAGCCACACCGAGTCGGGGCCGGCGACGGCGACCGTGCGGTTGTCGACCTTGTGGACCCAGGGCACGATCCGGCCGTAGCTGAACCGCATCCGCAAGCTGGAGCGCATCTCCACCCGGCCGCTGACGCCCTCGACGATCCGCACCAGCTGCGGCGCGCCGTCGCGGGGCGGCATGAAGTCGGTGATCCGCACGGTGCCGCGCGGTGTGTCCCACTCGGATTCGAGGATGAGCGAGTCGCCCCGGTACTGGCGGCGGTCGGCGGCCGGGGGCTCGGTGCCCTCGGCGTGCTCCGGACCGATCCGCCAGAATCCGTGCTCCTCGGTCCCGAGGATTCCTGCGAAGACGGCATGCGAGTCGAAGCGGGGCAGGCACAGCCAGTCGGCCGTGCCGTCCCGGCAGACCAGGGCGGCGGTCTGCATGTCTCCGATGAGTGCGTAGTCCTCGATGCGCCCGGCCACGTGCAATCTCCAGTCGAACGGCCACGTTCGCCCCGTGGGGCGCTTACTGGGGTCAGGGTCAAGGATCGTTGACGCGAGAGGGGGTCCCGGACGACGGGCGGGGTGGTGCCTTCTGTGGGGGCCTGACTCGGCAACGGGTGTCCGAGCAGGATACGACGCGCCCGCCCCCTCTGTGTGATCTTCCTGGTAGACGCTGGTCATCCGGATGCTCCGGACGGGTGAGCGCGTACCCCGTCACGCGGGGCGTGCACCGGACCTGCTCGTTTCAGTTGCGCACAGGCCCGCACGCATCCGCGCAGGACCGAACAATGGCCGAAAATGACGGGCGCGTGGCCGGAACGCGCCGCCCCTCCGTCGCTGATACCCTGGTAGCCCGTGGACCGGTGGGCGCCGCAGAACCAATCGGCGGCCCCCGAACCGCAGCGACGGCACCCCCGGAGACCTCGGGTCCCACCCCAGGGCTCCTCCGGGTCGGCAGCCGGTACGCACCTCCAGACCGACCACGGGAGCCCCCTCTTGGCCATGCCGCCCGCTGCTTTCCGAAACAGCACAGCCACGACGACCAAGCACATCTTCGTCACCGGGGGTGTCGCCAGCTCCCTCGGAAAGGGCCTGACCGCCTCCAGCCTGGGTGCGCTCCTCAAGGCGCGGGGCCTGCGGGTCACGATGCAGAAGCTCGACCCGTACCTGAACGTCGACCCCGGCACGATGAACCCGTTCCAGCACGGCGAGGTGTTCGTCACCAACGACGGCGCCGAGACCGACCTGGACATCGGCCACTACGAGCGCTTCCTCGACGTCGACCTCGACGGCTCCGCCAACGTCACCACCGGCCAGGTGTACTCGACGGTCATCGCCAAGGAGCGGCGCGGCGAGTACCTGGGCGACACCGTGCAGGTCATCCCGCACATCACCAACGAGATCAAGCACCGCATCCGCCGCATGGCGACCGACGACGTCGACGTGGTCATCACCGAGGTCGGCGGCACGGTCGGCGACATCGAGTCGCTGCCGTTCCTGGAGACCGTCCGCCAGGTCCGCCACGAGGTCGGCCGGGACAACGTCTTCGTCGTGCACATCTCCCTCCTGCCGTACATCGGCCCGTCCGGCGAGCTGAAGACCAAGCCGACCCAGCACAGCGTCGCCGCGCTGCGCAACATCGGCATCCAGCCCGACGCGATCGTGCTGCGCGCGGACCGGGACGTGCCGACCGCCATCAAGCGCAAGATCTCGCTCATGTGCGACGTGGACGAGGCCGCCGTGGTCGCCGCCATCGACGCCAAGTCGATCTACGACATCCCGAAGGTGCTGCACACCGAGGGCCTCGACGCGTACGTCGTGCGCAAGCTGGACCTGCCGTTCCGCGACGTCGACTGGACCGTCTGGGAGGACCTGCTCGACCGCGTCCACAACCCGGAGCACGAGGTCACGGTCGCCCTCGTCGGCAAGTACATCGACCTGCCCGACGCCTACCTGTCGGTGACCGAGGCCATGCGCGCCGGCGGCTTCGCCAACAAGGCCCGGGTCAAGGTCAAGTGGGTCACCTCCGACGACTGCAAGACCCAGGCCGGCGCGGCCCAGCAGCTCGGCGACGTCGACGCGATCGTCATCCCCGGCGGCTTCGGCGAGCGCGGCGTCGACGGCAAGGTCGGCGCGATCCGGTACGCCCGCGAGAACGGGGTCCCGCTGCTCGGCCTCTGCCTGGGCCTGCAGTGCATCGTCATCGAGGCCGCGCGGAACCTCGCGGGCATCCCCGACGCCAACTCCACCGAGTTCGACGCGGCCACCTCCCACCCGGTCATCTCGACCATGGAGGAGCAGCTCGCGTACGTCGAGGGCGCCGGCGACCTGGGCGGCACCATGCGCCTGGGCCTCTACCCGGCCAAGCTGGCGGAGGGCTCCATCGTCCGCGAGGCCTACGGCGACGAGCCGTACGTCGACGAGCGGCACCGCCACCGCTACGAGGTGAACAACGCCTACCGCGCCGAGCTGGAGAAGAAGGCCGGCATCGTGTTCTCCGGCACCTCGCCGGACAACAAGCTCGTCGAGTACGTCGAGTACCCGCGCGACGTCCACCCCTACCTGGTCGCCACCCAGGCCCACCCGGAGCTGCGGTCCCGGCCGACCCGGCCGCACCCCCTCTTCGCCGGGCTGGTGAAGGCCGCGGTGGAGCGGCAGCGGGCCGCGAAGTCCGGCGCGTGACGGCCTAGCCGCGAGCGATACGGTTGACCGGGGTGCGGGTCCACAGGGACCCGCACCCCGGTTCACGTTGCTGAGGAGGACGACCGCATGACCATCAAGGACGCCCCGGCCGAGTGGCGGGTCACCGCGACGCAGACCCCGTTCAAGGGGAACAAGACGAGTGTCCGCACGGACGAGGTCGTCATGCCGGACGGGTCGGTCGTGCGCCGCGACTACCAGGTCCACCCCGGTTCGGTCGCCGTGGTCGCCCTCGACGACGACGACCGCGTCCTCGTCCTGCGGCAGTACCGGCACCCCGTGCGGCAGAAGCTGTGGGAGATCCCGGCGGGCCTGCTCGACGTGCCGGGGGAGAACCCGCTGCGCGCCGCCCAGCGCGAGCTGTACGAGGAGGCGCACGTCAAGGCGGAGGAGTGGCGCGTCCTGACCGACGTGTACACCACGCCGGGCGGCTGCGACGAGGCCGTACGGATCTTCCTGGCGCGGGGCCTGTCGGAGGCCGAGGGGGAGCGGTACGAGGCGGCCGAGGAGGAGGCCGACATGGAGGTCGCCCGGGTGCCGCTGGCCGAGCTGGCGCGCGGTGTCCTCGCGGGCGACCTGCACAACAACTGCCTGGTCGTCGGCGTCCTGTCGGTGCTGTCCGCGCGGGCGGGCGACGGGCTGGACGCGCTGCGGCCGGCGGAGGCCCCCTGGCCGGCGCGGCCCTTCGAGGCGTGAGGCGCCCCCGGACGCCGGGCGCGCTCCCGGCCGGGTGCCTCGCCGCCCGGCCCCGGTTCCCCGCTCCGGGCTCCGTGCTCGTCCCCGGCTCCGGGTTCGGTCCGGCCCCGGCTCCCGGGTTCGGTATGAAGATCGGCTGATCCGATCGAGTGATGTGCGGGCCGCGCTCCGCACGGAACGCCCCCGCCGCTGAACTACGCTCGGATCACCCGCCGGAGACCCGGCGGGAGGAGCACGTTGGCGCAGGCGGACGGGAGCGTGACCCGTGACGGACCAGGCGGTGAACATCGGCGATTCCAAGCCCCCCGCACCCGACGCGGACGCCCCGGCCCGGCAGGGCCCCGGGTCCGGGCTGCGGGAGGCGGGACGCCCCGTCCCCGCCCCGGCCCCCGGTCGCCGCGCGGGCGGCGACCCGCCCCCGGCCGAGGCGCCCCCGTCCCGCCGCCCCGGCGACCGCGCCGGGGGCGGCCCCGAGGGCCGCGCCGCCGACCCGGCCGGGGCGGCCGGCGACGACCGGGCCGAGGGGAGCCCGGAGGGCTCGGGAACGGACCGCCCCGCGACGCCTGCGGGCTCGGGGGAGGGCCGCCCCGCGACCCGGCGGCGATCAGGGGAGGGCCGCCCCGCGACCCGGGCGGACGGCCGCCCCGCGGACGCGGCGGCCCCGCCGGACGGCCCCCGGCCGGCCACCAAGCACGGCACCCCGCCCGGCACGACGATCACCCCCGGTACCGGCCCCGGCCCCGGCCCGCGTACCGGCGGCACGCCCGCCCCCGCCGGCGGTGGCACCGGGCGGCGGGCGGGGGGCGGCGAGGACGGCCGGGGGCAGGGGGGCGCCCCTGCGGGGCAGGGGGAGCGGGACAGGGTGTTCTTCGGGCGGGCGCGGGAGATCAAGGCGTTGCGGGCGGACATCTCGCGGGCCGGGCTGGACACGCTGGCCGGGCGCAAGGCCCCCCGCGCGCGGGTGCTGCTCATCGCCGGGCGGCCCGGATCGGGCCGGACCTCGCTGGCCGAGCGGCTCGTGCGCGACCTGGAGCGCGGCTACCGCGACGGCGTCCTGCGCGTCCGCCTCACCGAGCCGGGCGGCGAGCCCGTACCGGTCGAGCGGGCCGCCCGCGCGCTCCTGGCCGACCTCGGGGTGGCCGCGCCCGCGGGGGCGGGCGAGGACGACGTCAGCGAGCTGCTGCGGGGCGCCCTCCTGGAGCGGCGCGCCCTGCTGCTCCTGGACGACGCCGCAGACGCCGAGCAGGTGGACGCCCTCCTGCCGGACAACCCCGGCTGCCTGGTCGTCGCCGTCGCGCGCGGCCCGCTGACCGGCATCCCCGACGTGCGCCCCTGCACGGTCGGCGGGCTGGACGTGAAGGCCGCGGTCGAGCTGCTGGAGACGTACGCCGGGTCGGTGCGCGTCACCGTGGACCCGCAGGCCGCCGAGACGCTCGCCGAGCTGTGCGCGGGCCAGCCCGCCGCGCTGGTCCTCGCGGGCGGCTGGCTCGCCGCGCGTCCCACCGCCTCCGTCGCCGACCTGGGCAAGCGGCTGCGGGCGGTGCCGGACGACGACGGCCGCCCCGCCGCGCTGCGTCCGCTGGCGCGGGCGTTCCGCCTGGCGTACGAGGCGCTGCCCGCGCCCGGCGCGCGCGCCCTGCGGCTGCTCTCCCTCGCCCCGCTGGGCAGCGCCGACCCGCAGACCCTGTCCGCGCTGGCCGGCTGCTCGGTGTCGGCCGCCGAGGTGCTGCTCGACGGGTTCGTCGCGCTCGGCTTCGTACGGCGGGCCCCGCACGGGCAGTACGAGGTGCCGGGCTGCCTGGCGCCGTTCCTCGCGGAGCGGCTCGCGGCGGAGGACCGGCCCGGTGAGACGCAGCTGGCGCGGGCGCGGATGCTGGAGCGGACCGTGCGGCTCCTCCAGTCCTGCCGCGCGGTCACCGAGCCGGAGGGCAGCCCCGCGCGCCGCCGCCTCGCCGGGCTGCCGCGCGCCCTGCGCTTCCCGCACCGCGCCGCCGCGGCCGACTGGCTGGACCTGCGGCAGCCCGCCCTGCTGGCGTGCGCCCGCCTCGCCGTGGCCGACGGGGAGCTGGACACGCTGGCCCGCCGCCTGATCGCCGCCCTCGTGCGGGCCCTCGCCGCGCACCGCGGCACCGAGGCCGCCGCGCCCGAGCTGTACGGGCTGCACGGGCTGGTCCTCGACGTCGCCGAGCGGCGCGGTCTGCACCGCGAGCGCGCCGCCGCCCTGCTCAACCTCGCCGACCTCGACGCCGGCACCGGCCGCACCCGCGAGGCCCTGGCCCGCTACCGGGCGGCGCTGGACGCGGGGCGGCTGGCGAGCGATCCGTACGCGACCGGCCGGGCGATGGAATCCGTCGGCGGCGCCCACCAGCAGCTGGGCGACTGGCAGCGGGCCGCCGACTGGTACGGCAGGGCCCTGGCGCAGCGGCTGGCCCGCGGCGAGCGGGCGGACCAGGCGCGGCTGTACGGCAGGCTCGGCGCCGTCCACACCTACGCGGGCCGCTACGGCGAGGCGCTGCGCGACTGGCGGGCCGCCGCCGCGGCCTACCGGCGCCTGGGCGATGTGGCGGGCCACGCGCGGGCGTTGAGCGAGGCGGCGCGGGTGCAGGAGTACGCGGGCCGCCCCGAGGACTCGCTGCGCACCTGCGAGGAGGCCGTCGAGTGGGCGCGGCGGGCGGGCGACGAGCGGCTCCACGCCGCGCTGCGGCTCCGCCTCGCCGACACCCTGGACCGCCTCGGTGACCCCACGGCGGCCCGGCTGCACCGCGCGGCGGCCGAGGGGCTCCTCGGATCCGGTTCCGCAGGTCAGGGGTCCAGCGGTCACCCCTCGCCCTCTACCTACGAAATCCGCAGTGAGGTTCAGAAAGATTAGTGCTTTGCAAGGCTAGACAGCTGCAAGTCCTTCATTAGACTGGGTGCGCCGCGTTAACCGCGGTGTATCCCGATGTGTCCTGCAACACACGGGTATGTGTCACCTTGAAGCGCCCTGCGCGCTTTGCCCCCCTTATACCCCTGATTCAAGGACCGTGATCGACGATGAAGGTCGGCATCCCCCGCGAGGTCAAGAACAACGAGTTCCGCGTCGCCATCACCCCCGCCGGTGTGCACGAGCTCGTCCGCAACGGCCATCAGGTCTTCGTCGAGCAGAACGCCGGTGTCGGCTCCTCGATCACGGACGACGAGTACGTGGCCGCGGGCGCGCGCATCCTGCCCACGGCCGACGAGGTCTGGGCCACCGCGGACCTGCTCCTGAAGGTCAAGGAGCCCATCGCGGAGGAGTACCACCGCCTCCGCAAGGACCAGACCCTCTTCACCTACCTCCACCTCGCCGCCTCCCGCGAGTGCACCGACGCCCTGCTGGCCTCCGGCACCACCGCGATCGCGTACGAGACGGTCGAGACCGCGAACCGTGCGCTCCCGCTGCTGGCCCCGATGTCCGAGGTCGCCGGCCGCCTCGCCCCGCAGGTCGGCGCCTACCACCTGATGCGCGCCAACGGCGGCCGCGGCGTCCTGCCGGGCGGCGTGCCCGGCGTGGTCCCGGCCAAGGCCGTGGTCATCGGCGGCGGTGTCTCCGGCTGGAACGCCACGCAGATCGCCGTCGGCATGGGCTTCGACGTCACCCTGCTCGACCGCGACATCAACAAGCTGCGCGAGGCGGACAAGATCTTCGGCACGAAGGTCAAGGCCGTCATGTCCAACTCCTTCGAGCTGGAGAAGGCCGTCCTCGACGCCGACCTCGTCATCGGCGCCGTCCTCATCCCGGGCGCCAAGGCCCCGAAGCTCGTCACCAACGAGCTGGTCTCCCGGATGAAGCCCGGAAGTGTCCTTGTCGACATCGCGATCGACCAGGGCGGCTGCTTCGAGGACTCGCGTCCCACCACGCACGCCGACCCGTCCTTCCCCGTCCACGAGTCGATCTTCTACTGCGTGGCCAACATGCCGGGCGCCGTGCCGAACACCTCCACCTACGCCCTGACCAACGCCACGCTTCCCTACATCGTGTCGCTGGCCAACAACGGCTGGGTCGAGGCGCTCCGCCGCGACCCGGCGCTCGCCAAGGGCCTCAACACGCACGACGGCAAGGTCGTGTACCGGCAGGTCGCCGAGGCGCACGGCCTCGACCACGTGGAGCTCGCCTCCCTCATCGGCTGACGCCGCTCCGTGACACCCCGTCAACCGCCCGCCCGTGCAGGGTGATCGGCGCCACGGGGTCAACGGGCGACGTCAACCTCACGCATCCGGCCGGACCTTGGCGACGGGGTCCGGCCGGACGTGTGTCCGCCCGCGTCCGCACGCCGCCTCAAGTCGCCTCGAACGTAACCCTTCAACCGATTCGCGCCCCCGTGAAAGGACGGGATCGAGGCCCCCGCACCCTTGACAGAACGGGGTTCGACCGCCGACACATCCCGCCGCGTCCGGCCGATTGTGTTGCTGCGGAGCGGTGACACGCCATAGAGTCGCCAACCGTCGGCATGGTGCCACGCTGACCTATCGATAAGTTTCCTGGTCCCGTCCAAGGAGGTAAGACGACTTGTGAATGAGTCGACATTTACTCCCGGGGCCGCGCGACCAGGAACGCCGACGGCCGGCCACGCCGGCCCGCCACCCGGGCCCGGGGCCGCCGGATCGGCCGCCGTCCGGACGTACGCCACGCACCAGCACCTGACGACACCCCACACGATGAAGATGATGGACGGCCAACACGTGAACGCCATGGCCGGCAACGAGAGTGGCCGAGAGTCCACCCACTTCGCCGCCTACGACGAGCTGCCCGAGGGGCACTTCTACGACCCCGACGCCGAGTACGAGCCCGATCCCGAGTACGCGGCCACCCTCGCGCCCGACGCCGCCCGGCAGCGCCGCGAGCGGATCGGCCCGACCGGCCGGCCCCTGCCGTACTTCCCGATCCCGGGCCCGCTCACCGAGCACGGCCCGGCGAAGATCATCGCGATGTGCAACCAGAAGGGCGGCGTCGGCAAGACCACGTCGACCATCAACCTGGGCGCCGCGCTCGCGGAGTACGGGCGGCGGGTGCTCCTCGTCGACTTCGACCCGCAGGGCGCCCTGTCCGTCGGCCTCGGCGTCAACCCGATGGAGCTCGACCTCACCGTCTACAACCTGCTCATGGAGCGGGGCATGTCGGCCGACGAGGTCCTGCTGAAGACGGCCGTGCCCAACATGGACCTGCTGCCGAGCAACATCGACCTGTCGGCCGCGGAGGTGCAGCTCGTCAGCGAGGTCGCCCGCGAGTCCACCCTGCAGCGCGCCCTCAAGCCGCTGCTCCAGGACTACGACTACATCGTGATCGACTGCCAGCCGTCCCTCGGCCTGCTGACCGTCAACGCGCTCACCGCCGCGCACAAGGTGATAGTGCCGCTCGAGTGCGAGTTCTTCGCACTCCGCGGGGTCGCGCTGCTCACGGAGACCATCGAGAAGGTCCAGGAGCGCCTCAACCCCGACCTGGAACTCGACGGCATCCTCGCCACCATGTACGACTCGCGCACCGTCCACAGCCGCGAGGTCCTCGCGCGCGTGGTCGAGGCGTTCGACGACCACGTCTACCACACGGTCATCGGCCGGACGGTCCGCTTCCCGGAGACCACGGTCGCCGGCGAGCCCATCACCACGTACGCCTCGAACTCGGTCGGCGCGGCCGCCTACCGCCAGCTCGCCAGGGAGGTGCTCGCCCGGTGTCACGCCGAGTGAGTCTGCCCGGAGCCGACGAGCTGTTCCGTACGACCGGGGGCACGGCGCTGCAGGCGTCGACGCCCCGACGCCAGCCCGCCGGGGAGACCGCCAAGGTCCCCGGCCAGGGCGGCGAGCAGGACCCGCCCCCCGAGGAGCACGCGACCGCGGCCGGGGAGGCGCGGGCGCCCCGCCGGACCCGCGCCCGGACGGCGGCCGACGAGGCGGAGCCCGGCGCGGCGGACGCCCCCGCCCCGCCCGCCACGGCCCCCAAGGCCGCGCCCCGCGCCGCTGCGGCGGCGTCCGGGACGGAGCCCGGCACCGCCGCGGCCCGGCGGGGGCGGCGCACCCCGAGCCGCCGGCCCAGCGGGCGCGAGCGCCACGACGAGAAGATCACCGTGTACGTGTCCGCCGAGGAGCTGATGGACCTGGAGCACGCGCGCCTGGTCCTGCGCGGCGAGCACGGCCTGGCCGTGGACCGCGGGCGCATCGTCCGCGAGGCCGTCGCCGTGGTGCTGGCGGACCTGGAGTCGCGCGGCGACGCGAGCATCCTCGTACGGCGGCTCAGGGGCCGCTGAGCGCGACCCGCGCCGCGCGTGGCGCGCGACCGGGCGGGCGCGCCCGGTACCCTACGGGGCCGCCCGTCCCGTACGCCCGCTCTTGGACCCCCATGCGCCCGAACCGCCCACGCCGCCGCCCCCTGGGCGCCGGCCCCGCCGCGCCGCCCCCGGCCGGCCCCGGCACGCCCCACGCCGCCGCGCCCGCAGCGCCGGACACGGGGGCCCCGGGCGCGGCTCCGGAGGCCGGGACACCGGGCGCGGCGGCGGGGCACGGAGTCCCGGCCGGCGCGCCGCGGGAACCGGCGGAGCGCGCGGCCCCGGCGGGGCCCGGCGGCCCGGTGGGGCCCGGCGGCCCGGTGGGGCGGGACGATGGCACGGGGGCGGACCCCGACACGCCGACGCCCGCGGACCCCGGCGCGAACCGGGACCCCGACACGCCGACGGCCCGCGCCGCGACGGCGGCCGGCGACACGCCGGTGGACGGTGACGCCCCGGCGGCGGGCGGTGACGTCCCGGCGGGCGGTGAGGCGGCGGCGGGCCGCCAGGCGGTGCCGGACAGCGGCGTCCCGGCGGGCGGCGAGGGCGACCGGGGCGGGCGGTTCACCGTGCGGCTCGCGAACTTCGAGGGGCCCTTCGACCTGCTGCTCCAGCTCATCGCCAAGCACAAGCTGGACGTCACCGAGGTGGCGCTGTCGCGCGTCACCGACGAGTTCATGGCGCACATCCGGGCCATGGGCCCCGACTGGGACCTGGACCAGGCGACCGAGTTCCTGGTCGTGGCCGCGACCCTGCTCGACCTGAAGGCCGCCCGGCTGCTGCCCGCCGCCGAGGTGGAGGACGAGGCGGACCTCGCGCTGCTGGAGGCCCGCGACCTGCTGTTCGCCCGGCTCCTCCAGTACCGCGCGTACAAGCGGGTCGCCGCGATCTTCGCCGAGCGCCTGGCCGACGAGGCGCTGCGCCACCCGCGCACCGTCGGGCTGGAGCCCCACCACGCCGAGCTGCTGCCCGACGTGGTGTTCTCCATCGGCCCCGAGGGGTTCGCCGCCCTCGCGGCGCGGGCCATGCGGCCGAGGCCGGAGCCGCAGGTGTACGTGGACCACATCCACGCCCCGCTGGTCAGCGTCCGGGAGCAGGCGGCGATCGTCGTGGCGCGGCTGAGGGAGCGCGGGGAGGCCCGGTTCGCCGAGCTGGCCGAGGACGCGGACGACACCCTCACCGTCGTCGCCCGGTTCCTCGCCCTGCTGGAGCTGTACCGGGACAGGGCCGTCGCCCTCGACCAGGACGTCCCGCTGGGCGAGCTCACGGTCCGCTGGACCGGCGGCGAGGCGGAGGCCGAGGTCACCGACGAGTTCGACCGGGCGGCGGAAGGAAGGGAAGGGGAGCGGACGTGACGGACGACGGGAACACGGCGGGCGGCGGGGACGCGGCGGACGATGGGGACGCGCTGGGCGGCGGGAGCGTGGCGGCCGACCGGGGCGCGACGGGCGCCGACCGGGGTGTGCCGGACGCCGACCGGGGCGCGACGGGCGCCGACGCCCCGAGCGGCGGCGGGGACGCGACCGGCGGCCGCACCCCGGACGGCGAACGGGGTGTGCCGGACGCCGTGGAGCTGAAGCCCGCCCTGGAGGCGGTCCTCATGGTCGTCGACGAGCCGGCCGCCGAGGCGCACCTCGCCAAGGTCCTCGGGCGCACCCGCCGCGAGGTCGCCGACGCGCTGCGCGAGCTGGCCGACGAGTACGACGCCCAGCGGCGCGGCTTCGAGCTGCGCCGGGTCGCGGGCGGCTGGCGGTACTACACCCGGCCCGCCTACGCCCCCGCCGTGGAGGGGTTCGTCCTCGACGGCCGCCAGGCCCGCCTCACCCAGGCGGCGTTGGAGACGCTGGCGGTCATCGCGTACCGGCAGCCGGTGAGCCGTTCGCGCGTCTCGGCGGTGCGCGGGGTGAACTGCGACGGGGTCATGCGCACCCTCCTCCAGCGCGGGCTGGTGGAGGAGGCGGGCACGGAACCCGGAACAGGTGCGATCCTGTACAGGACGACGAACCACTTCCTGGAGCGGATGGGCCTGCGCGGCCTGGACGAACTGCCGGAGCTCGCGCCCTTCCTCCCGGAGGCGGACGCGGTCGAGGCGGAGTCGCGGGAAGGGGTCCCGTCATTTGATCCGGATGCACCGGATTCCGAAGACGCAGACGACAAGACGGAACTGTGATGCGAAGCAGCAGCGGCAGGAACAGCAGCGGAAACAACGGCGGGAGCCGTGGTGGCAACAGCGGCGGCCGCGGCAGTGGCGGAGGCCGCGGCAACCACCGGGGAGCCGGTGACAGCCGCGACGACCGCAGGCAGGGCGGCGGCAACCCGCGCCGCCCCCGCCCCGAGGAGCGCTCGTACGACGTGGGCGGCGGCTCCGCCGAGGCGCCCCGCCGCGGGCGCGGCGCGGCGGCCCGGGGGGGCGCCAAGGGCGGCCCCCGCCAGTCCCCCCAGCGCGGCGGCGGCCGCACCACCCCGGCCCGCCCCCGCGAGCTGGACGCCCGGATCGAGGAGCGCAACCGCGAGCGGTACGCGGACAAGCCCCAGCGGTCCCCGCAGCCGGGCCAGGAGGGGGAGCGCCTGCAGAAGGTCCTCGCCCGCGCCGGGTACGGCTCGCGCCGCGCCTGCGAGGAGCTGATCGAGGACGCCCGCGTCGAGGTCAACGGGTCGATCGTCGTCGAGCAGGGTCTGCGCGTGGACCCCGACAAGGACGAGATCAAGGTCGACGGGCTGACCGTGGCCACGCAGTCGTACCAGTTCTTCGCGCTGAACAAGCCCGCCGGCGTCGTCTCCACCATGGAGGACCCCGACGGCCGCCAGTGCCTGGGCGACTACGTCACCAACCGCGAGACCCGCCTCTTCCACGTGGGGCGGCTCGACACGGAGACCGAGGGCATCATCCTGCTCACCAACCACGGCGAGCTGGCCCACCGCCTCACCCACCCGAAGTACGGTGTGAAGAAGACCTACCTGGCCGCCATCACCGGCCCGCTGCCGCGCGAGGTGGGCAAGCTGCTCAAGGACGGCGTGCAGCTGGAGGACGGCTACGCCCGAGCCGACCACTTCCGGGTGATCGAGCAGACCGGCAAGAACTACCTGGTCGAGGTCGTGCTCCACGAGGGCCGCAAGCACATCGTGCGCCGCATGCTCGCCGAGGCGGGCTTCCCCGTGGACAAGCTCGTCCGCACCGCCTTCGGACCCATCCAGCTCGGGGACCAGAAGTCCGGCTGGCTGCGCCGCCTGACCAACACCGAGGTCGGCATGCTGATGCGGGAGGTCGGTCTCTGACCGCCCCCGCCTCCCGGTGACGCGGAAGCCCGCGGCCCCACGGCCGCGGGCTTCCTCGTCACCGCGGGGGCCCGCGCCCCGCCACCCCGCACCGCGTCCGCCCCGCACCCGGCCGCCCCGCACCGCGTCCGCCCCGAGCCCCGCGTCCCTGCGCCCGCCCGTGCCGCCGGCCCCGCGCCCGCGTCCCCGCGGTCCCTCCGTCAGCGCCGCCGCCCTCGTGCCGCCGCCCTCGCGCCGCCGTCTGCCCGCCGGCCGGCGCCGGCCGCCTGCTCGCCGGGAGGCCGCGCCCCGCCGCGAGGCGGGGGACCGCCGACCGTCGTCCACCGCGCGGCGGCGCGCCGCCGTCCCTTCCCCCGTCGCCGTGCGGCGGACCTCGCGGCCACGGCGTCCACGCGCCGCGCTCCCGTCAACCGCCGTACGGCCGTCCTCCTCCGCCCCGGCGCCTCTCGCCGAACCGGCGTCCCTCGCCCACCGGCCGCCCTTCTCCGTGCGGGCGCTCCCTCGCCGTACCGCTGCCCTGTCGTCGTACCGCTGCCCTGTCGTCGTACCGCCGCCCTGTCGCCGTACCGCCGCCGTCGCCGTACCGGCGCCCCCGCGCCGTACCGGCTCCCGCCGTCGCACAGCCCTCCGCCCCCGGAGGACTCGCCCGTCGGCGGCCGGGCGCGGGCAGGGCCGGTCCGGCGGCGCCGACGGCCGGGGACCCGCCGGCCGGGGCGCCCGTGCCGCGCCGTAGCGGGCCTCCGCGCTTGTGGCGCCGCCCCCCGGCCCTTTATAGTCAAGCTGACTCTTAAGGATCGTCCTCCGGAGCAGCCATGCCCGCCCAGGTGCCGAGCGGCTACGACCCGCGCGCCTTCGAACCGTTCGCCGTCACCGTCGACCTCGCCGTCTTCACCCTCCGGGAGAACCGGCTGCACGTGCTGCTCGTCCGCCGCGGCGAGGACCCCCACCGGGGCCGCTGGGCCCTCCCCGGCGGCTTCCTCCAGCCGCGCGAGTCGGCCGGCGCCGCCGCCCGCCGCGAGCTCGCCGAGGAGACCGGACTCTCCGCCGCCACCGCCGCCCACCTCCACCTGGAGCAGCTGCGCACCTACAGCGACCCCGACCGCGACCCGCGCATGCGCGTCGTCTCCGTCGCGTACACCGCGCTCGGCCCCGGCCTGCCCGAGCCGCGCGGCGGCGGCGACGCCCTGGACGCCCGCTGGGTCCCGCACGGCACCCAGGGGCCGCTCGCCTTCGACCACGACGCGATCCTCGCCGACGCCCACGAGCGCGTCGGCGCCAAGCTGGAGTACACCTGCCTCGCCACCGCCTTCTGCCCGCCCGAGTTCACCCTCGGCGAGCTGCGGCAGGTCTACGAGGCGGTGTGGGGCGTCCCGCTCGACCGCCCCAACTTCCGGCGCAAGGTCCTCGCCACCCCCGGCTTCGTCCGCCCCGTCGAAGGCCCGCCGCGGCTCACCGGCGGGCGGGGGAAGCCCGCCGCCCTCTACCGGGCGGGCGACGCGACCGCCCTCCACCCACCCCTGCTGCGCCCGGCACGGCCGGAACGACGGGAGACCACCGCATGACCACCGACACCCGCACCACCGCCCCCCGGCGGACCGCCGCCAAGCGGGCCGCCACCGGCGCCCTCGTCGGGCTCGCGCTCGGCGACGCGATGGGCCTGCCCACCGAGTTCATCGACGTACCGAGGATCACCAGTTGGTACGGGCCCTGGCGGGACCTGCCGCTGCCCGAGCCCGCCCGCGTCACCGACGACACGCAGATGACCCTCGCCGTCGGCCGGGCCCTGGACGCCGCGGCGGCCGGTGGCCCGCTCGCGCCCGGGCGCCTCGCCGGGGCGCTGCGCGCCGAGTTCGTCGACTGGGCCCGCTCGCCCGAGAACAACCGCGCCCCCGGCCGCACCTGCCTGGTCGCCTGCGGACTGCTCGCCGCCGACCGGCCCTGGCAGGAGGCCGCCCAGATCGGCTCCAAGGGCTGCGGCGCCAACATGCGGGTCGCGCCGGTCGGCCTCGTCCCCGGCCTGGACGAGGAGCAGCGCGCCGGAGCCGCCCAGCTCCAGGCGGCGCTCACCCACGGCCATCCCACCGCGCTCGCCGCCTCCGACCTGACCGCCCACGCGGTGCACCTGCTGGCGCGGGGCGCCGAACCCCTCGGCCTCGTCGGGCTGCTTCGCTCGTACGCGTACGAGAACCGCTCCCGCTACCACGAGAGGTGGCTCGGCGACCTGTGGACCCGCGCCCAGGACCCCTCGCCCGCGCACTTCGCCGCACGCGGCTGGGACGAGTGCCTCGCCATGCTGGAGCGCGTCGCCGCGGCGCTGCGCACCGCCAACCCGGAGACCGACCCGTGCCTGCTCACCGGCGAGGGCTGGATCGCCGAGGAGGCGCTGGGCACCGCGCTGCTGTGCTTCCTCATGTTCCCCGGCGAGCCGCTCACCGCCCTGCGGCGGGCCGCCTGCACCAGCGGCGACTCCGACTCCCTCGCCTGCCTCGCCGGCGCCTTCGCGGGGGCCCACCTCGGCGCGTCCGCCTGGCCCGAGTCGTGGGCGCGGCGGGTCGAGTACCGCGACGGCCTCCTCGCCCTCGGCGCGCTCTGGGACGCTTGAGAGGTGATCGAGCACCTAGACCTCTCCGCGGTGGCCGAGGAGCAGCCCGACGGCCTGGTCTTCGCCACCGTCTCCGGCGCCCACCTGTACGGCTTCCCCTCCCGCGACTCCGACGTGGACCTGCGCGGGGCGCACCTGCTGCCCGTGGAGGCGCTGATCGGGCTGCGCGAGGCGGAGGAGACCCGCAGCCGCATGTGGCTGCGGGACGGCGTGGAGATGGACCTGGGCACCCACGACCTGCGGAAGTTCGCCCGGCTGATGCTGCGCCGCAACGGCTACGTCCTGGAGCAGCTGCTGTCCCCCCTGGTCGTGCGCAGCGGCGGCACGCACGCCGAACCGGCCGCCCTCGCACCCGGCCTGGTCACCACCCACCACGCCCACCACTACCGGGGATTCGCCCGCACCCGGTGGCGGCTCTTCGAGGGGAACGGCGAGCCGAAGGCGCTGCTGTACACCTTCCGCGCCCTGCTCACCGGCATCCATCTGATGCGCTCCGGCCAGGTCGTCGCCCACCTGCCGACCCTGACCGGCACGGTGGGGGAGGCCCCCGCGTACCTCGGCGACCTGATCGCCGCCAAGGCGGAGGCCGAGCACGGCCCGGCGGCCGGGACCGACCCGGAGCGGCTGCGCGCCGACGTGGAGGCCCTGCACCGGGTGCTCGACGACGCCCAATCCGCCTCCCGGCTACCCGAGGCCGTCACCGGGGCGGTGCACGCCGCGCTCCACGACGTCGTCGTACGCGCCCGCCTGGAAGAACCCGCCCGCCTGGAAGAACCCGCCCGCCCGGAAGGGGCCGCCCTCCCGGGAGAGCGCGTCGAGGGCTGACCGCAGCCGGGTCCGGAACAGGAAGTCCTCCACCCGGGCCCGGTCCGGCTCCGCCGGCAGCGGCGACGACGGCAGCGCGGCCTCCGCCTCCTCGCCCAGCCGCGCCATCCACGCCTCCACCTCGGCCCACGCCACCTCGCCGCGCCGCACCGCGAGCAGCCGCTCCCGGCCGTCGCCCACGTCGAGGACCAGCTCGCCGGTGCGCAGCAGGTCCCGGCAGACGGCGAGCAGCCGCAGCAGGTGCATGGCGTGCTTCCAGCGGGGCGCCCCGCGCTGCCGCACGTCCGCCTCCAGCTTCCGGCGCTGCGAGAGCGCGTACCGGGTGAACGTGTCGTACGCCCGCCGGGACAGGAACGCGCCGCGCAGCGCCAGCAGCTCCCGGCCGGTCGCGTCGGCGTGCTCGACGAGCGGCGAGTGCAGGCACTCCAGGATGTTGGGGTTGCCTCGCAGGGCCAGCTCGCAGAAGCGCTCCAGCTCCCAGCTGAACTGCTCCGGCGCGGGGCCCTCCACGTGCGTGGGCGGCTTGGCGAAGGCCCACTGGGCGGGCGTCGGGGCGAGGAACACCCCGCGCCGGTCGGTGTCGCTCTCCTCCGTGGCCAGCCCGAAGGCACGGGAGCCCATGACGCAGGAGTAGACCGTGTGGTCGCGCACCAGCGCCTGCGGTGTGATCCGTGTGAAGTCGCCCGGCATGGCGACGACCCTAGCCCCCGGCGCCGCACGGCCGTTCGGGAGCCCGGTCCCACCCGTCGAACGGCCGCGCGGCGCCCCGCCGCCGTTGACTAGGCTGGACGCGCGCCCGCACGCCCCCGCCCGCACGGCCCCCGACCGACCGCCCCACCGCCCGCGCCCCCACCGCCCCCGCCGCCCGCAAGGACACCGCCCAGTGAGAACCGCCCTCGTCATCGGCACCGGTCTGATCGGCACGTCCGCCGCCCTCGCCCTCACCGACCGGGGCGTCACCGTCCACCTCGCCGACCACGACCCCGACCGGGCCCGCACCGCCGCCGCCCGCGGCGCCGGCACGGACGCCCCGCCGGAGGGCCCCGTCGACCTGTGCGTGGTCGCCGTGCCCCCCGCCCACGTCGCCGCCACCCTCGCCGAGGCCATGCGCGCCGGCGCCGCCCGCGGCTACCTGGACGTTGCCAGCGTCAAGGGCGGCCCGCAGCGGGAGCTGGCGGCCCTGGGCGCCGACCTCTCCTCGTACATCGGCACCCACCCCATGTCCGGCAAGGAGCAGTCCGGGCCGCTCGCGGGCAGCGGCGACCTCTTCGAGGGCCGCCCCTGGGTCCTCACGCCCAGCCGGGACACCCACACCGAGGTCCTCAACCTCGCCCTGGAGCTGGTCGCGCTCTGCCGCGCCGTCCCCGTCGTCATGGACGCCGACGCCCACGACCGGGCCGTCGCCCTCGTCTCGCACACCCCGCAGCTGGTGTCGTCGATGGTCGCCGCGCGGCTGGAGCAGGCCGAGGAGACCGCCGTACGCCTGTGCGGCCAGGGCATCCGGGACGTCACCCGCATCGCCGCCTCCGACCCGCGCATGTGGGTCGACATCCTCTCCGCCAACCCCGGCCCCGTCGCCGACGTCCTCGCCGCGCTCGCCGCCGACCTGGACGAGACGGTCCGCTCCCTGCGCGCCCTGCAGTCCGCCGACGACGGCAAGCGCGACGAGGGCGTCACCGGCGTCGAGGACGTGCTGCGCCGCGGCAACGCCGGCCGCGCCCGCGTCCCCGGCAAGCACGGCACGGCCCCCGCCGCGTACGAGACGGTCGCCGTCCTCATCAGCGACCAGCCCGGCGAGCTGGCCCGGATCTTCGCCGACGCCGGCCGGGCGGGCGTCAACATCGAGGACGTCCGCATCGAGCACGCCACCGGCCAGCAGGCCGGCGTGGTGCAGCTCATGGTCGCCCCGACCGCCGCGCCGCTCCTCGCCGCCTCCCTCCGGGAGCGCGGCTGGGCCCTGCGGCAGTAGGCCGCGGGGGGCTGGGCCGAACGGGTGCGAGGAGGGGCGGGGACAGTCGGTAACCTTGGGGCGGGCCCTCGGCAACCGGCCGGCCCTCTCCCACGCAGGCAGGAAGGTGTCCGACACCGTGCATCCCGTGATCGTCGCCATCGACGGCCCCTCCGGTACGGGCAAGTCGAGCACCTCCAGGGCCGTCGCGGCCGAGCTCGGCCTCAGCTACCTGGACACCGGCGCGCAGTACCGCGCGATCACCTGGTGGATGATCACCAACGGGATCGACGTGGCCGACGCCGCCGCCGTGGCCGACGCCGCCGCCAAGCCCGCGATCGTCTCCGGCACCGACCCGGCCCACCCCACGATCACCGTCGACGGCGTCGACGCCTCCGGCCCGATCCGCACCCAGGAGGTCACCGCCAAGGTCAGCGCCGTCAGCGCCGTGCCCGAGGTGCGCACCCGGATCACCGGCCTCCAGCGCTCCATCGCCGCCGCCGCGCCGAACGGCATCGTCGTCGAGGGCCGGGACATCGGCACGACCGTCCTCCCCGACGCCGACCTCAAGATCTTCCTCACCGCCTCCCCGGAGGCCCGCGCCGCCCGCCGCGCCGGCGAGCTGAAGGGCGCCGACGTCTCCGCCACCAGGGAAGCCCTGATCAAGCGGGACGCCGCCGACTCCACCCGGACGGCCTCCCCCCTCGCCAAGGCCGCCGACGCCGTCGAGGTGGACACCACGGAGCTGACGCTCCAGCAGGTCATCGAGTGCGTGGTCACCCTCGTGGCGGAGAAGAGGGCGGCCGCCAAGTGACCCCCTCGGCGAAGGGCGCCGCCGTCGGGCGGGGCATCGGCATCGGACTGATGTACGGACTGTGGAAGCCGCGCGTGCTGGGTGCCTGGCGCGTGCCGGCCTCCGGCCCCGTCATCCTCGCCGTCAACCACGCCCACAACCTCGACGGCCCCATGCTGATGGGCACCGCGCCCCGCCCCGTGCACTTCCTGATCAAGAAGGAGGCGTTCGTCGGACCGCTCGGACCCTTCCTGGAGGGCATCGGCCAGCTCAGGGTCGACCGGACGTCCACCGACCGCACCGCGATCACCGGCGCCCTCGACGTGCTCGCCGCCGGCGGGGTCCTCGGGATCTTCCCGGAGGGCACCCGCGGGGAGGGGGACTTCGCGTCGCTGCGCGCCGGCCTCGCCTACTTCGCCGTACGGTCGGGGGCGCCGATCGTCCCCGTCGCCGTCCTGGGCAGCGGCGAACGGCGCGGCAGACTGGTGAAGGGGCTGCCGCCGCTGCGCAGCCGCGTCGACGTCGTCTTCGGCGACGCCTTCGAGGCGGGCGACGGCAGCGGACGCCGCACCCGCAAGGCCCTGGACGAGGCCACCGTACGCATCCAGGAGCGGCTCACCGCGCACCTGGAAAACGCCAGGCACCTCACGGGGCGCTGAGCGACACTCTTGAGTAGTGGGCCCGGCCCCGGCCGGACACCCACCGACCACCACGAAAGCACGAGGAACGGACTTCATGAACGACCAGCACGACCACGGGGCACTTGGCGACGCCGAGTACGCGGAGTTCATGGAGCTCGCCGCCGGAGAGGGCTTCGACGCCGATGAGGTCGAGGGCGCGATCGAGGAGGCCGGGCACGGCCCGCTGCCCGTCCTCGCCGTCGTCGGCCGGCCGAACGTCGGCAAGTCGACCCTGGTGAACCGGATCATCGGCCGCCGCGAGGCCGTCGTCGAGGACCGGCCCGGCGTCACCCGCGACCGCGTCACCTACGAGGCCGAGTGGGCCGGCCGCCGCTTCAAGGTGGTCGACACCGGCGGCTGGGAGCAGGACGTCTTCGGCATCGACGCGTCCGTCGCCGCGCAGGCCGAGTTCGCGATCGACGCGGCCGACGCGGTCGTCTTCGTGGTGGACGCGACCGTGGGCGCCACCGACACCGACGAGGCCGTCGTCAAGCTGCTGCGCCGCGCCGGCAAGCCCGTCGTCCTCGCCGCGAACAAGGTCGACGGCCCGTCCGCCGAGGCCGACGCCGCGATGCTGTGGTCCCTGGGCCTCGGCGAGCCCTTCCCCGTCTCCGCGCTGCACGGCCGCGGCACCGGCGACCTCCTCGACGAGGTCCTCAAGGCCCTGCCCGAGGCGCCCGAGCAGACCTTCGGCACCGCCGTGGGCGGCCCGCGCCGCATCGCCCTCATCGGCCGCCCGAACGTCGGCAAGTCGTCCCTCCTCAACAAGGTCGCGGGCGAGGAGCGGGTCGTCGTCAACGAGCTCGCCGGCACCACCCGCGACCCCGTCGACGAGCTGATCGAGCTGGGCGGCAAGACCTGGAAGTTCGTCGACACGGCCGGCATCCGCAAGAAGGTCCACCTCCAGGAGGGCGCGGACTACTACGCGTCGCTGCGCACCGCCGCCGCCGTGGAGAAGGCCGAGGTGGCGGTCGTCCTGATCGACACGACCGACTCCATCTCCGTCCAGGACCAGCGCATCATCACGATGGCCGTCGAGGCGGGCCGCGCGATCGTCATCGCCTACAACAAGTGGGACGAGCTGGACGAGGAGCGCCGCTACTACCTGGAGCGGGAGATCGAGACCGAGATGCAGCAGGTCTCGTGGGCGCCGCGGGTGAACGTCTCCGCCCGCACCGGCCGCCACATGGACAGGCTGGTCCCGGCGATCGAGACCGCCCTCGCCGGCTGGGAGACCCGCGTCCCGACGGGCCGCCTCAACGCCTTCCTCGGCGAGCTGGTCGCCGCCCACCCGCACCCGATCCGGGGCGGCAAGCAGCCCCGCATCCTCTTCGGCACGCAGGCCGGCACGAAGCCGCCCCGGTTCGTGCTGTTCGCCTCCGGCTTCCTGGAGCACGGCTACCGGCGCTTCGTGGAGCGCCGCCTGCGCGAGGAGTTCGGCTTCGAGGGCACGCCGATCCACATCTCGGTCCGGGTCCGCGAGAAGCGCGGCCGCAAGAAGTAGCCCCACCACGGCGGCGGGGCCGGAGGGACGCGATCGTCCCTCCGGCCCCGCCGCCGTCTCAGCGTCCCCGGCGGGGCGCCGGGGGCAGGGCCGCGTGGGCGGGGCCGCCGTGCGGGCGGGCCGCCGCGTACCCCCCGTACTGCTGCGCCTGCCAGCCCTGCCCGTAGCCGTGGGTGCCGGTGGTGTGGCCCGTCGTCGGGGCGGCGCCGCCCCCGTGGCCGGCGTCGCCGGGGCGGGCCGGCGGCAGGGCGCCGAACGCCCGGAACGTCAGGTCCTCCTCGCCGCTGCGGTCGCCGGGCAGCGCCCGGAACGACCGGCGGTACTCGGAGTACAGCGCGTCGTAGATCGGCGTGGCCGAGTAGGACAGCCCGTCCTGCGCCGGGCGCATGGCGGGGATGTGCTGGTACGGCGGGCGGGGCGGCTCGTATGAGTGCTGCACGTAGGGGCCAACGACCCCGCCGCCCGGGGGATGCGGCCCGCCCGGGGAATTCGCCTTCCACCGGGCCGGCAGCCACGAGCCCATCAGGACGTGCCGGCGAGCGGCATGGCGGCGGCGACCAGCCTGCCGTTGGCCGCGGCCTTCTCCAGCGCGTCGCGCATCAGGTCCTCGCGGGGCTGCTGGCCGATGGAGCCGACGGGCGCGGCGAAGACCAGCACGGTCTGCGACTTGTTGGCGGCCGTGCGCCAGCCGTCGGTGACCTGCAGCGGCTGGTGCGCCTGCCACCAGGCGACCTGCTGGCCGCCGACCGGGCTCGGCTGGAGGATCGCGTGCAGCTGCCCCACCGCGAGCAGCACCGACCAGCCGCCGAGCGCCGGAGGCTTCGCCGACAGGTCGGGGACCGGGGTGAAGCCCTGCTCGACGAGGAGCGGCAGGAACTCGTCCTCCGTGCCGTACGAGCCGGGGCGGGCGATCGGCGCGGTCGGCTCCACGACGAGCGCGGGGTGCAGCTCGCCGTCGATGGCGACCAGGCCGCTGGTCACGCCCAGGACGGCCTGCTGGGGGCCCGCCGGGACCTGCGCCGGCGCGGCCGGCCGCCGCTCCTCGCCGGTGATCGACCGGACGGCGCCCTGGAGCTGCTCCTCGGCGACCCGGACGACCTGGGAGGGGATGCAGGTGGCGTGGGCGAAGGCGAGGACGGCGGTCTCGTCGCCGACGAACAGCACGGTGCTGGTGCGTTCCTGCTCGGGGTCGCCCGGGGTGCGGCAGGAGGTGCAGTCGTAGCTGCCCGGGGCGTTCTCGCCGGCGAGCAGCCGGTCGGCTTCGTCGTCGCCGATCTCGGCGCGTACGTCCTCGCTGACGTCGAGCATGCGCGGCACGGGGGGCTCCTCGGACTCGTTGGTGCGTGCGGTGCCGGGAGGCTCCCGGCCCATCTCATGAAGAGTTCAACGGGCGAGTCCCGGACGGGGTCACGCCCCAATCCGCCCCGCGGCGCCGGCGGGGCGGTGCGCCCGAGCGGGTGAGGGGGAGGGGCGGGCGGCCGGGTGGTGGCGGGGCGCGGAGGGGGCGGCGCGGTGGCGGTGGCGCTTCGGCCGGGCGTCGCCCCGGGCGGCCCGTCGCCGGTGCCGTCGGGCGGTGCGTCTCCGGTGCCGGCGGGTGGTGCGATGCGGTGCCGGCGGGAGGTGCCGGGTGGTGCGGGGCGGCCGGGCCGGGTGGTGCCGGGCGGCGGGATCGGACGTGTGGGGATCGGGCCGGGTGGTGTGGGGCCGGGGCGTGGGCCGGGCGGCGCGGCCGTGGGGCCGGCGGTGGCGGGGCGGGTCCGCCGACCGGGTGGGATCGGTGCGCGGGGGCGCGGCGGGCCGGGGCGGCGTACGGGGGCGGCGCGGCCGCGTGCCTAGCGTGGCGCGATGCCCAAGCCGCCGAGATCCTCCCGTGCCGGGGCCGCTCGGGGCGGCGCCCCCGCCCTGACCGCGCGCGCCGCGCTCCTCGGGCCCGTCCTGGCCGGCGCCCTCGTCCTCGTACCGGCGCCGCAGCCGGAGGCCGCGACCGGGCGGGGGCTCGTCGCGGCGACCCCGGCCGACTGCCCCGGTGACTGGCCCTGGGGGTGTGTCGCCCTGTGCGAGAGCGGCGGCCGGTGGGACGCGGACACCGGCAACGGCTTCCACGGCGGGCTGCAGTTCAAGCCGTCCACCTGGGAGGAGTACGGCGGCCTCGCGTACGCGCCCCGCGCCGGCCTGGCGACCCGCGACCAGCAGATCGCCGTCGCGCGGGACGTGCTGCGCCGGCAGGGCTGGAGCGCCTGGCCCACCTGCTCCCGCCGGTACGGTCTGGCGGGCCGCCACCACACGGTCGAGCCGGGCGACTCGCTGAGCGCGGTGGCCCGGCGGTTCGGCGTCGAGGGCGGCTGGCAGGCCCTGTACGAGGCGAACCGGGACGCCGTCGGCGCCGACCCCGACCTCATCCTGCCCGGCCGGCTGCTGCTCCTCCCGTAGGCCCTCCTGGCCGCCGCACGGCCGCCTCCGCGGCCTCGCCGCTGAACACGACCGACCCGCGCCGCAGTTCGTGAACCAGCGTGCCGCGCGGCAGCCCGCCCGGCAGGCGCTGCTCCGCCGTGACGAGCGCCGTGCCCCGTGCGCACAACGCGCCGAGCAGGGCGTACGTGCGCGCCGCCACCGCCGGGGACATGCCGAGCGCCGGTTCGTCCACGAGCACCACCCGCGGCGGCCGCGGCCGCGCCAGCGCCCGCGAGACGGCCAGCATCCGCCGCTCGCCGCCCGACAGCGTCCCCGCCCGGCGGGACAGGAGGGGCCGCAGCTCCGGGTACGCGTCGAGGGCGGCCCCGGCGTCCCCGGCGAGCCGCAGGTTCTCCGCGACGGTCAGCGTCGTGTACACGGCGCGCCGGTCCGGTACGAAGCACAGCCCCCGGCGGGCCCGCAGGTGCGCGGGCAGCCGCGTCACGTCGGCGCCGCGCCACAGGACCCGCCCCGCCGACGGGCGCACCGCCCCGGCGAGGGCGCGCAGCACGGTCGTGCGGCCCGAGCCGTTGCGGCCGAGCAGCACGGTCGCCGTGCCGGCCGGGACCGGCAGGTCCACGCCGTGCAGCGCCTCCAGGGGCCCGTACCGGACGCGTACGCCGCACAGCTCCATCTCGACGCTCACGACACGATCCTCCCGGCCCGCATGACGTGGACGGTGTGGGCGATACCGGCGACCAGGTCCAGGTCGTGCTCGACGACCAGGACGGCCGTGCCGTCGGCGGCCAGCGCGGCGAGGATCCGGGCGAGCGCGGCGGCCTCGGCGTCGTCCAGGCCCGCGGCGGGCTCGTCCAGCAGCAGCGTGTGGGGGCGCCCCGCGAGGGCGCGGCCCAGCTCGGTCCGGCGCAGCACGCCCGTCGGCAGCCCGGCGGCGGGGCGGTGCCGCACGGGCCCGTCGAGGTCCAGCAGGCGCAGGACCTGCCCGGTGGTGGCGTCCGGGGCGTCGCGGAGGCGGCCCCGCTCGGCGCCGAGGCGGACGTTCTCCTCGACGGTCAGGGAGGCGAAGACGGCGGGCTCCTGGAACGTCCGGGCGATGCCGAGCCGGGTACGGGCGTGGGCGGGCCGGCGGGTGATGTCGGCGCCGTCGAGCGTGACCCGGCCGGCGACCGGGCGGACGGTGCCGGCGAGGCAGTGGAACAGGGTGCTCTTCCCGGCCCCGTTCGGCCCCACGAGCGCGGTCACCCGTCCGGGTACGAGCGACAGGTCCACCCCGTCCAGCGCGGTCACCCCGCCGTACCGCACCCGCAGCCCCCGCGCCTCCAGCCGCACCGGGGCCGCGCCCTGCGGCCCGGCAGGGGGGCGGGCGCGGCCGGTGGCGGCGCCCGTGCCGCCCGTGCCGCCGCCCGGTCCGCCCGCACCAGGCGTCCCTGCGCTGCTGCCCGCCCCGGGGGTACGGCCCGCACGGCGCGGGCCATCCGCACCAGGCGTGCGGCCGGGGCCGGACGCGCCACCCGCGTCCGGCACACCGCCGTCCGTGCCCTTCGCGCCTTCCGGGGCCGCCGCACCCGTGGCCGGGCGCCCGTCCGGGCCACCCGGGCCGCCCCGCACGGGGGTGCGCGCCTCCGCCTCGCCCGGCGCCGCCCGGCCCGCCCCGTCCGGCGGCACGGGGTGGCGCGGTGGCCGGGCGAGGAGGGCCGCCAGGGGCGGGACGCGGGCCGTCAGGGCCGCCAGCAGGCCGATCACCGCCGCGGCCGCCCCGCCCCGCGCGCCCGCGTCCAGCCCGACCAGCAGCGCCGCCGCCAGCAGCGGCGCCAGCAGGCTGTCCGCGCCCAGCACCAGGACCGCCGCGAACCACAGCAGCGCCCGCACCGGGTCGAACGCCGCGGCGTCGAACGCCCGTACGGACATGCTCAGCAGTCCGCCGCCCAGCGCCGCCAGGGCCGCGCCCGCCACGAAGGCCAGGACCTTCAGCGCGGGCACCGGCACCCCGGCCGCCGCCGCACCCGCCTCGTGGTCCCGCAGCGCCGCCATGGCCCTGCCCGTACGGCCCGCGCGCAGCGCCGCGACGGCCACCAGCGCCGCCGCCAGGACGGCCAGCTCCAGCAGGTAGTACCGGCGGTCCGTCAGGAACCCGGCGGGCCGCTCCACCTCCAGCCCCGCCGTCGCGTACGGCTGCGCCAGGACGAACCGGCTCACCGCCACGCCCACCGCCAGCGTCACCAGAGCGAGGGCGGGCCCGCGCCGCCTGATCGCCGGCCAGCCGGTGAGCAGCCCCAGCGGCGCGACCAGCACCACCGCGGCGGCCAGCGCCGCCAGTTCCGGCAGCCGCGGGAGGCCCGGCAGCCGGCCCGCCGCCAGGAGCGCCGTGAACAGAGCGCCCAGCCCCGCGTACCCCGCCTGCCCCAGGGAGATCTGGCCGCTGCGGCCGGTCACCACCACCAGCGACAGCAGCACCACGGCCAGCGCGGGCACCTGCACCGACGTGCGCAGGTCCGGGCCCGCGAAGCCCAGCGGCAGGGCGAGCAGCACCGCCACGCACACCCACAGCGCGGGCGGCACCCGCGCGCCCGCCGTCGTGCCGCGCGGCAGCACGTCCCGCCCGCCCGCGTCCACGGCGGGCACCGCCAGCGCGGCCACCAGCAGGGCGACCACGAACAGGTTCGCGCCGACCGCCCGCACCAGCGGCCCCGCCCAGCCTTCCGGGTGGAACCGGGTCATCTGCGCCTGGGCCACCCCGATGGCCAGCGCCGTCCCGACCGCGACCGGCAGGCTCCGCATCCGCGCCGCCACGGCCACGGCGATGACCTCCAGGACGAGCAGCGGCAGCCCGTACGGGTCCAGCCGCACGACCGGCGCCAGCAGCACCCCGGTCAGGCCCGCGGTGAACGACCCGAACGCCCAGCCCGCCGCCGCGACCCGGTCGGCCGCGATCCCGCCCAGCGCCGCGAGCTCCCGGTCGTCCACCACGGCCCGCAGCTCGCGCCCCAGCCGCGTCCACCGGGTCACCGCGCCCACCGCGCACGCCACCGAGACGGCGACCGCCACCTGCGCCCACGGGTCGTCGCCCAGCAGCACCGGCGCGTCGTCCCGCGCCCCGCCGCCCCACAGCAGCGCGGCGCCGCCCACGAGCAGGACGAACACCCCGATGGACGCCACCAGGGTCCGCGCCGGCCCGGCGTCCGCCAGCGCGGCCGGCCGGAAGACCACCCGGTCGAGCGCGAACCCGATCGCCGGGGCGACCAGCAGCAGCGTCACGCACGCGGCGGGCCCGAGCGGCCAGCCCCACTCGACCACGAGCTGGCGCAGCACGTAGGCGCAGACCATGGCGACCGCGCCGTGCGCCAGGTTCAGCACGCCCGTCGCCCGGTACGTGACGATCAGCCCCACGCCGGTGAGCGCGGCGGCGCTGCCGACCGCGAGCCCGGCGAGGAACAGCTCGTACGTCAGCGAGTTCACGACCGCCCGGCCCCGCCCCCGCCCGAGCCCCCGCCGCCACCGTCCGGGGCCGGGCCCCCGCCCCCGGTGTCCCCGCTGCTCCCGTCCCGGCCTCCGCCCCCGCGCCCGTCCTCGGCGGCCCCGCCCCCGGCCTCCCGGGCCTCCCCGGCGGCACCCCCGGCCTCGCCGGCCTCCCCGCCGGTCCCGACCGCCCCGCCGCCCCCGTCCGGCTCGCACACCGGGCACGGGGCCAGCGGGGCGTCGCCCGCCGGGACGGCGTCCGGCCGGGCGGCCACCAGGGGGCAGTCGGGGCGGTGGGCGAGCGTGCCGTCCGGCACCCGTACGGGTGGCGCGGCGGAGACGGGGCGGAAGGCGGACCCGTACGGCTCCCCGCCCCCCGCCCCTCCGCCGGGTGCCCCTGCCCCGCCCGAGCTCCCGCCCTCGCCCGCGCCCAGGCCCCCCACCGCGCCCCCGCCCCGCCCCCACGCCCCGCCCCCGTCCCCGCCCCACCCCCGCGACGCCAGGGCGGCTGCGGTCCAGACCGCGCCCGCCACGACCAGGGCGGCGCCCGGCACCGTGCCGGAGGCCAGGTACGGGAGCTGGCGCTCCGCCACGTGCTCGCCCGACGCGCCGTACCAGCCCAGCACGCACAGGACGGCGCCCACGGCGAGCGCGGTCAGCCCGCCCCACCACAGCAGTCGCGGCATCCGGACCCCTTCGCGCTACTCCGCTGGCGGCACATAGTGATTCCTTGCACTATGCCGGTGAATGTCCTTTTCCTGTGCAGTCTGAGACCCCGGTGGTGACCCAGATGGTCCACGCGACCCCCCGCAGGGCCCGCACGCGCACCGCAGCGCTGGCGACGGCCGCCCTCCTCGCCCTCGCCCCGCTCGCGGCCGCCTGCGGCGACGGTGACGACGCGAGCGTCGGCCCCCAGTCCCCCGACATCCAGACGACCTCCGAGGCCGGGACCCCCGCCTCGCCCACCGGTTCCCCCACGGGCTCGCCCACCGGGTCGCCCACGGCGACCGGTACCGCCCCCGCCGACCCGCAGGAGGCGGAGGGCGAGGTCCGCGAGAACTGGGAGGAGTTCTTCGACCCCCAGACCTCCACCGAGGAGCGGGTCGCCCTCCTGGAGAACGGCGAGCAGCTGCGCCCCGTGCTGGAGGCCTTCGCGCAGAACCCCAACGCCTCCCAGTCCGCCGCCCGCGTCAAGGCGGTCGCCTTCACCTCGGCCACGCAGGCCGACGTCACCTACGACCTGGTCGTCGGCAGCCAGACCGCCCTGCCCGACTCCAAGGGCACCTCCGTGCTCCAGGACGACATCTGGAAGGTCTCCCGCAACACCCTGTGCGCGCTGGTGAAGCTCAGCGGCGACGCGGATGTGCCGGGCTGCTGACCTCGCCCTCCGGTCGGCGCTCGCGCTCCTCCTCGCGCTGAGCGCCGCCTGCGGCAGCCGGCTGCCCGAGCGGGACTTCACCACCCGGCCCCCCACCGCACCGGGCACCACCGCGCCGTCCACCGGCCCGTCCGGCACCGCCGCGCCGGACGCCGCCGGGCCGCCGATCCGCGTCGGCGTCATCGCCAGCGCCACCAGCCCCGTCGGCGGGGACGCCCTCACCGGGCCGCGCGACGGCGCCCTGGCCTACTTCGCCGCGCTCAACGCCCGCGGCGGGATCGACGGCCGCCGCGTCGAACCGGTCACCTGCGACGACGGCGGCAGCGGCGCCGGCAACCACACCTGCGTCACCGAACTCGTCGAGGAGAAGCGGGTGTTCGCCCTGGTCGCCACCACGGCCCTCGACTACGCCGCCGCCTCCCGCGTCTCGCGCGCCGAGGTCCCCGACATCGGCGGCCAGCCCATCGGACCCGCTTACGACACCTACCCCCACCTGTACGGGATCTACGGCAGCTCCGCGCCCCGCACCGGGGACCGGCCGGGCTGGAACGGCGTCCTGTACGGCGGTACCGAGGTCTACCGCTACTTCAAGCAGGTCCACGGCGCCCGCACCGCCGCCGTGGTCTCCTACAACCAGCCGTCCTCCGCCGCGTACGCCCGCCTCGTCAGCCGCGGCCTGCGGGCCGAGGGGTACCAGGTCTTCGAGGAGCAGGTCGACTTCGCCCTGCCCAACTTCCGGGCCGTCGCCGCCGACCTGCGCGCCCGCCGCCCCGACCTCGTCCTCGACGCCCTCGACGGCCACGGCAACGCCCGGCTGTGCGAGGCGATGGACGCGGCCGGCGCGATCCCCACCGCCAAGGTCACCCACGCGCAGAACTGGGACTCCACCGTCCCCGACGCCTACGCGAAGGCCCCGCGCTGCCGCAACGCCCTCTGGGCGACCGGCTCCAGCCGCAACCACGACGACACCTCCCACCCGGCCGTGCGCGCGTTCCGCGCCGCCATGGACGCCCACGCCGAGGGCGTGGCGATCCGCTCGCAGTGGCAGCTGGAGGGGTGGGCCGCCGCCATGTGGTTCACCGACGCGGCGCGCTCCTGCCTCGCCGGCGGGCCCCGCGGCCTCACCCGCGCCTGCGTCGAGCGCTATGTCGAGCGCCCCGAGCCGTACACCGCGGACGGGCTGCTGCTGCCCGTGCGGTTCGAGCGCCTCGAACGGCCGCCGGCCACCCGCCGCGCCTGCCTGTCCGTGGCCCGCTGGAAGGACGGCGAGGGCTGGGTCACCCAGGGCGACATGAACGACAACTGCGCCACCGTGCCCCAGCTCGGCTACCGCCCGTGAAGGCTTAGTACAGTCCACATCTGACGACCTATCGACCTGGGGGACCCGGCCACGCGATGCACATCTCCTTCCTGCTCCACAACGCGTACGGGATCGGCGGCACCATCCGCACGACCTTCAACCTCGCCGAGGCGCTCGCCGCCCGCCACGACGTCGACATCGTGTCCGTCTTCCGCCACCGGGACGAGCCCACCCTCGGCGCCCCGGCCGGGGTGACCATGAAGCACCTCGTCGACCTGCGCAAGCACAGCCCCGGCTACGACGGCGACCACCCCGACTACGGGCGGCCCGCGCAGGTCTTCCCGCGCGGCGACGGCCGCTGGAAGCAGTACAGCCGCCTCACCGACGCGCGGATCGCCGCGCACCTGCGGACGGTGGAGGCCGACGTCGTCGTCGGCACCCGCCCCGGCCTCAACGTGCACATCGCCCGGCAGACCCGCCGCGGCCCCGTCCGCGTCGGCCAGGAGCACCTGACCCTCGACAGCCACGGCTACCGGCTGCGCCGCGAGATCGGCTTCCGCTACCCGCTGCTCGACGCCGTCACCACCGTCACCGAGGCCGACGCCCGCTCGTACCGCACCCGGCTCAGGCTGCCCGGCGTCCGGATCGCCGCCGTCCCCAACAGCGTCCCCGCTCCGGCCGTCGAACCGGCCGACTCCACCGCCAAGTGGGTCGTCGCCGCCGGCCGGCTCACCAAGGTCAAGCGGTACGACCTGCTGGTCGAGGCGTTCGCGAAGGTCGTCGCCGCCCGCCCCGACTGGCGGCTGCGGATCTACGGCTCCGGCGACGCCACCGGCAACGAGCGCGGCGCCCTGCGCGCGCTCGTCGAGCGCCACGGGCTGCACAACCACGTCTACCTGATGGGCCCGGCCAACCCCCTGGAGCCCGAGTGGGTCAAGGGCTCCGTCGCCGCCGTCACCTCCCGCCTGGAGGCGTTCGGCATGACCATCGTGGAGGCGATGCGCTGCGGCCTGCCGGTGGTCTCCACCGACTGCCCACACGGCCCCCGCGAGATCATCGAGGACGGCGTCGACGGCCGGCTCGTCCCCCCGGGCGACGCGGACGCCGTCGCCGGGGCGCTGCTCGCGCTCATCCAGGACGACGACCTGCGCCGCCGCTACGGGCGGGCCGCGCTGGAGGCGTCGAGCCGTTTCGACCCGGTGCGGATCGCGGAGCGGCACGAGGCGCTCTACGCCGAGCTGGTCGCCCGCGGCGGCGGCGCCGGCTCGCGCGGCCGGGGCAGGGACGCCCTCCACCGGGCGCGGGGAGCCGTGCTCGACCTCGCGTACACGGCCCGCTACAGGGCCGCCGACGTCCTCCGGAAGGGGAAGCCCGCATGACCGGGACCACGGGCTCGACCCATCTCGCCGACCCCCGCGCCGACTGCGTCGCGGACGCGGCGGGCGGCGTCACCTTCGACATAGCGGGACACGACTCGGGCGGCGCGGCCGAGCCGGTCCTCGTGCTGAGCCGCCGCGGCGCCGCCCCGGCCGACGAGGTGCGGCTGCCGCTCACCCCGGCCGGCGAGGGCCGGGTCCGCGCGGTCCTGCCGAGCACCGTGGAGCTGGCCGAGGGCCACTGGGACGTGAGTGTCGCCGGCCGCCCGGTGCGGCCCGGCGTCCGCGACGTGCGGGCCCTGGTCGACCGGCGGCCCGACCGCTCGAGGCCGGTCGGGGCGCGCGTCCCGTACCCGGCGGCGGACGGGCACCTCGCCGTGCGCGCCTGGCTGCGCCCCCGGCACGCGGAGGCCGGGGACCTGACGTTCGGCGGGGGCGGCTGCACGGTCGAGGGGCTGCTGTACGGGGCGGAGCTCGGCGAGGGCGCGGTGGCCGAGGCCCGCTGGGGCCGCGAGGTGCGGCAGGCGCCCGTGGAGGGCGGCGAGGACGGGGCGTTCGCCTTCACCCTGCCGTACGGGCCGCTCGCCGAGCCCCGGCCGGACGGGCAGCGGCTGTGGCAGCTGTGGCTGCGGCCCGCCGCCGGAGCGGAGCCGGTGCGGGTGGCGAGGCTCCTCGACGACGTATGGGACCGCCGGAACGTGTTCGTGTACCCCGAGTCGGAGGGCGACGGATTCCGGGCGGCGCCCTGCTACAGCGCGGACAACGAGCTCTGCGTCCGGGTCGTCCCGGTGGCGTAGGGCGCCCACCGGGCCGCCCCGGGCGGCACGGGACCGATCGGCCCCGGCGGCGGCCCCCTCCGCGCCGGGGCGGGGCGGGGCGCGGGAGGGCCGGCGCCGGGTCAGCCCGGTTCGACGCCGCCGGGGCCGCGCCCCGGACCGCTCGGCCGCTCGGCCGGGTCCGCCGGGGCGTCCCGCTGCGGGCGCTGGTACGTCGCGTACCGCGGGTGGTGCAGGTCGAACGCCGGGGACTCCGACCGGACGACCGGGATCGCGCGGAAGTTGTGCCGGGGCGGCGGGCAGGAGGTGGCCCACTCCAGCGACCGCCCGTATCCCCACGGGTCGTCGGTGTCCACCTTCGGCGCGTACCGGGCGGTCCTCCACACGTTGTAGAGGAACGGCAGCGTGGAGGCGCCCAGCAGGAACGAGCCGATGGTGGACACCGTGTTGAGGGCGGTGAAGCCGTCGGCGGCCAGGTAGTCGGCGTACCGGCGGGGCATGCCCTCCGCGCCCAGCCAGTGGTGCACCAGGAACGTCAGGTGGAAGCCGGCGAAGAGGGTCCAGAAGTGGATCCGGCCCAGCCGCTCGTCCAGCATCCGCCCGGTGAACTTGGGCCACCAGAAGTGGAAGCCGGCGAACATCGCGAAGACCACCGTGCCGAACACCACGTAGTGGAAGTGGCCGACGACGAAGTACGAGTCGGTGACGTGGAAGTCCAGCGGGGGAGAGGCCAGGAGCACCCCGGTCAGCCCGCCGAACAGGAACGACACGAGGAAGCCGATCGCCCACAGCATCGGCGTCTCGAAGCTGAGCGACCCCCGCAGCATGGTCCCCGTCCAGTTGAAGAACTTCACCCCGGTCGGCACGGCGATCAGGAAGGACAGGAGCGAGAAGAAGGGCAGCAGCACGGCTCCGGTGGCGAACATGTGGTGCGCCCACACCACCACCGACAGCCCGGTGATGGCCATCGTCGCGGCGACCAGCGTCAGGTACCCGAAGATCGGCTTGCGGGAGAAGACCGGGATGATCTCGGTGACGATGCCGAAGAACGGCAGCGCGATGATGTACACCTCCGGGTGCCCGAAGAACCAGAACAGGTGCTGCCACAGCAGCGCCCCGCCGTACTGCGGGGCGAACACCAGCGACCCGAACCGCCGGTCGGCCTCCAGCACCAGCAGCGCCGCCGCCAGCACGGGGAAGGCGATCAGCACCAGCACCGAGGTGAAGAGCACGTTCCAGGTGAAGATCGGCATCCGGAACATCGTCATCCCCGGCGCCCGCATGCCGATGATCGTCGCCAGGAAGTTGACCGAGCCGAGGATCGTGCCGAACCCGGACAGCGCCAGGCCCATGATCCACAGGTCGGCGCCGATCCCCGGGGAGTGGACCCGCGAGTTCAGCGGGGCGTACGCGAACCAGCCGAAGCTCGCCGCCCCGGTCGGCACCAGCAGCGAACCGAGCACGATGAGGCCGCCGAACAGGAACAGCCAGTAGGACAGCATGTTCAGCCGGGGGAAGGCCACGTCCGGGGCGCCGATCTGGAGCGGCACGATCTCGTTGGCGAACCCGGCGAAGGTCGGCGTCGCGAACAGCAGCAGCATGATCGTGCCGTGCAGGGTGAACGCCTGGTTGTACTGGTCGTTGCTGATCAGCTGGAGGCCCGGCCGGGCCAGCTCCGCCCGCATCAGCAGCGCGAGCACCCCGGCGACGAGGAAGAAGGCGAAGGACGTGATCAGGTAGAGGTGGCCGATCCTCTTGTGGTCGGTGGTGGTCAGCCAGTCCACGACGACCCGGCCGCGCCGCCGGCCCCGCGGTCGTCCGGCGGTCTCCGGCCGGACGGTGTCGATGCCCATCACTGCCCCTCCGTAGCGGCTCCCGCCGTTGCCGACGCCGTCCCCCGATGCTCCCGGCCGCCTTCCGCTATCGCCGCCGTTCACGCCGTCGGGACATGCGGAAATCATGTGGAGGGCCGGTGAATCAAACGTGCCGGACGGCGTTCGGGTGAGGCCGTTCGAGGAAATTCGCGAACCGCCGGATACGGGCGTCTCCCGCGTCGGGAATTGGCTGCGGAAGGCCCTGGTCCGGGCGGTCGCCGGCCCCGCTCCGCGCCCGTCCGGGGGAATAGGCCGTTCGGCGGCGGACGGTCGGTTCGCTGTGACATACATGTGACAGAGCGCGTACACGCCGGATGGCGACGCCCGTGTAGACCCCCCTACGGTGAGGCCATGGCACCGATACCTCCCACACCCCCCGCACCCCCCTCCGGACCCGGCGGACCCGGCGAACCCGAGGCCTACGTCGGCCTCGACGACCGGGAGGCCGAGCGCCGGGCCCGCTCCCGCGGCTGGACCACCGTGCGCGCCCTGCCGCCCGGCGCGATCATCACGCTGGAGTACCTGGAGGGCCGGATCAACTTCGAGGTCCGCGACCACGTCGTCGTCCGCTGCTGGGTGGGCTGAGGTCCGGCGGCGCGCGTGACGGGACCGGGCCGAGGCCCGGCGGCGCACATGGAGGGGCCCCGGCCGGTTCTCCCGGCCGGGGCCCCTCCCGCCGCGCGGCGGCGGCTCAGCCGCCCGTGGCCGGGCGGGAGCGCGGCGGTCTCCGGCTCCCCGCGGGGCTGACCGGCGTCCGCTCCGAGCGCAGGACCGCGTGCGTACGCGGCTGGGACAGCGTCGTGCGGATGCTCGGGGTGTGGGCCCCGGCGCCGGTGCCCGCCGTCCCGCCGGGCGCCGCGCCCGACGCCTCGCGCACCGGCTCCTCCAGCCCCTCCGCGTGCCGCAGCGCCACCGCGGGCAGCGGCCCCGCGGCCGGGAGCGGCGCCACGGGCGCCACGGGCGCCACGGGCGCCGTGCGGGGCTCCCGCAGCCGGTCGCGCACCCGGTCCCGGACCGCGAGGATCGCGGCCTCGGCCCGCCCGATCAGCGGCTCGCACCACGGCAGACCCAGCAGGATCAGCAGACCGGCGGCCCAGCCCAGCAGCACGTCGCTCAGCCAGTGCGTGCCCAGGTAGACCGTGGTGAGGCCGACCCCGAGCGCGACCACGGCGGAGAGCGCGGACAGATGGCGGCGCGCCCGTGGCGTGGTGGCCAGATAGGACAGGATGCCCCAGGTCACCACGGCGTTCGCGGTGTGCCCGGACGGGAATATATCGCCGCCCGCGAACAGCTCGGCGGAGCCGATCTGCGTCGCGTAATGCGGGCCGAGCCGGCCCAGGCCGATCTTGACGGCACCCACCGTGACGTTGAGCAGCAGCAGCGCCGTGCCCAGGACGAGCAGCGGGCGCAGCGTGTGCTGCCGCCACGACCGCCAGCCGAGCCAGGCCGCCACCATCACCGCCGTCGGGCCGCGCTGGCCGAGCACCACGAAGTAGTCGAGCGGCGCGTGCAGCTCGGGCCACTGCTGGTAGGGCCGGAACAGCATGACCTTCCAGTCGATGAGCACCAGCCACGTCGACGCCAGCACGGCCACGACGATCGCCAGGTAGAACACGGAGGTCCCGCCGAAGAGGGCGAGACGCGTGCGGCTCATCCGCGGGATCTCTATCTTCGGCGGTTCCGGCTCCCGGTCCAGTCGGGCAAAGATGTCGGTACGCACCCAATCGACGTTACAGGGAGTGAGCGACCGGTCAGGCCGTTCCGGTCTCTTTGTGATGACGATGTGATGTGGAGTGGGTCTCGGCCGCCGTTTATCCGATGCTTATGCATAAACCGCGGAGCCAACCGGTCCTAATGCCCGGAGACCTTCTTCCGTAAGCCTCCTCGCCGGTCCGCGGAATAGCCGCGCCACTTCTCTCCGTCCGAAATTCGTACGCCGTTCGGGTGGTCCCGGCGTGTCGCGCCGCCCCCGCGGGGCGTGGCGTACGCCACACGTCCGGGTGCGTCCTGGTGAGAGATCGACCACCCACCACCCGCCCCGCGTCACGTAGGCTGACGTCTCGCTCGCCCGCCCCCGACCGGGCCGACCGCCTTCGGCCAGGGGGACCGCCAGACGCCGGGCCGCCCCGCGGAAACGTCCCCTTCCCCGGCCGGCGCCCGCCGAGCGCGAGAGTTCGTTCCACGCGGGAGGTATCTACATGTCGGGAACGACCACGGCCGAGGCGCGTCCGCGCGCAGCCGGCGGCGGTGCCAACCGCTGGGTCGTCCTGTTCGTCCTCTGTGTGAGTCTGCTGCTGGTCGCCCTGGACGCGACCGTCCTCCACGTCGCCGTCCCCGCGGTCACCGAGGACCTCCGGCCCAGCTCCACCGCCCTGCTCTGGATCGTGGACGCCTACCCCCTCGTCTGCGCCTCGCTGCTGATCCTCTTCGGCACGCTCGGCGACCGGGTGGGCAGACGGCGCGTCCTGCTCGCCGGCTACGCCCTCTTCGGCGTGGCGTCCGCCGTGGCCGCGCTGGCCGACACCCCGGCGGTGCTCATCGCCGCCCGGGTGCTCCTCGGCGTCGGCGGCGCCATGATCATGCCGGCCACGCTCTCCCTCCTCCGCGCGGTCTTCCCCGACCGGCGGGAGCGGGCCACGGCCATCGGCATATGGACGGCCGTCGCCGCGATAGGCGCGGCCACCGGGCCCGTGCTCGGCGGCTTCCTGGTCGAGCACTTCTGGTGGGGCTCGGTCTTCCTGATCAACATCCCGCTGATGGCGCTGATCCTGCCCGCCGGCCGGTGGCTGCTGCCCGAGTCGCGGGGCGACGGCGACGGCCCGTGGGACGTGCTCGGCGCGCTGATGGCCGCCGCCGGCGTCCTCGGCGTCGTCCTGGGCGTGAAGCGGACCGGCGCGGGCGACCCCGTGCTGAGCGCCGCCACGCTGGGCCCGCTCCTCGCCGGCGCCGTGCTGCTCGTGCTGTTCGTGCGGCGGCAGCGGCGCCACGCCCACCCGCTCATCGACATGCGGCTGTTCTCGCGGGCCGCGTTCACCACGTCCGTCGGCTGCATCGTGCTCGCCATGCTGGCCCTGGTCGGCCTGGAGCTGATCGCCGTCCAGTACCTCCAGCTCGTGCTGGGGCTGAGCCCGCTCGAGACCGGGCTGAGGCTGCTGCCGCTGACCTTCGCCGCGATGGCGGCCGGCGCCACCGGCTCGTACACCCTGGCCCGGCTCGGGCCGCGCCGGATGGTCTCCGGCGGGTTCGTGCTGACCGCCGGGTCCGTGCTGCTGCTGGTCCTGATGGGCCAGCACGACCGCCCGCTGCTGCTGACCGCCGGCTTCGTCCTGCTCGGCTTCGGCCTGCAGACCACGCTCTTCGCGGCCTACGAGTCGATGCTCAGCGAGGCGCCCGCGCACAGCGCCGGCGGCGCGGCGGCCATCGGCGAGACGTCCTACCAGCTCGGCGCCGGCATGGGCATCGCCCTGCTCGGCAGCGTCATGAACGCCGCCTACGCCCCCGGCCTCACCGGCGTGCCCGGTGTCCCCGCCGAGGCGGGCCGGGCGGCGGCCAACTCGCTGGGCGAGGCGTACCAGGTCGCGGCGCGGCTCGGCGGCGCGGCCGGCGACGCGCTGTACCACGCGGCCCGCCACGCCTTCGTCCACGGGCTGCACGTGACCCTGGTGGTCAGCGCCGCCCTCCTGCTCGCGGGCGCGGCCATGGCGCTGCGCCTGCCCCGCGTGATGGACCCGCAGACCGCCGACGGGGACGGCGACGAGACGACGGGCCCGGCCGGTGGAGGCCCCGGGGGCGCGGACGGGCGGGACCGCGGCGCCGGCCGGCGCGGCGAGGACCGGCCGGGCGGGGCGGGCCGCTCCGGGCCCGGCGGCCTCACCGTCCCCGTGCCGCGCGAGGCGCACGACCCGCGCGGGGCGCACGGCGCGCCGGACGCGGGCGGCGGCCCCGGCGCCGCGCCGAAGGCCCTGCGGTGCGCCCCCGCGGAGCCGGCCGGCTCTGGACGCGCGGCGCACTGAGCCGTAACGTCGCGCCCAGTCGACGATCAGCAGCCCCACCCCGCCGTATCCCTGGTGAGCCAGCCGCCGGAGGCCCGTATGCCCGCACCCTCGAAGCTCCCGCCGTTCGACCCGGCCGACCCGCTCGGCCTGGACGACCTGCTCGCCCCCGAGGACCTCGCCGTCCGCGACACGGTGCGTGCCTGGGCGGCCGAGCGGGTGCTGCCGCACGTCGCCGAGTGGTACGAGAAGGGCGAGCTGCCCGTCATCCGGGAGCTCGCCCGCGAGCTGGGCGCGATCGGCGCCCTCGGCATGTCCCTGGAGGGGTACGGCTGCGCCGGGGCGAGCGCCGTCCAGTACGGGCTGGCCTGCCTGGAGCTGGAGGCCGCCGACTCCGGCATCCGCTCCCTCGTCTCCGTGCAGGGCTCGCTCGCCATGTACGCGATCTGGAGGTACGGCTCCGAGGAGCAGAAGCGGCGGTGGCTGCCGTCCATGGCGGCGGGCGAGACGATCGGCTGCTTCGGCCTCACCGAGCCCGACCACGGCTCGGACCCGGCCGCCCTGCGCACCCACGCCAAGCGGGACGGCGCGGACTGGGTGCTCACCGGCCGCAAGATGTGGATCACCAACGGCTCGGTCGCCGGGGTGGCCGTCGTCTGGGCGCAGACGGACGAGGGGATGCGCGGCTTCGTCGTGCCGACCGACGCGCCGGGCTTCTCCGCGCCGGAGATCCGCCACAAGTGGTCGCTGCGCGCCAGCGTCACCAGCGAGCTGGTGATGGACGGCGTACGGCTGCCCGCCGACGCGGTGCTGCCCGGTGTGACCGGTCTGAAGGGCCCCCTCGGCTGCCTGTCGCACGCCCGGTACGGGATCGTGTGGGGCGCCATGGGCGCGGCGCGGGCCTCCTTCGAGGCGGCGCTCGACTACGCGCGGACGCGGGAGCAGTTCGGGCGGCCCATCGGCGGCTTCCAGCTCACCCAGGCCAAGCTGGCCGACATGGCGGTGGAGCTGCACAAGGGCGTCCTGCTCGCCCACCACCTGGGGCGGCGGATGGACGCGGGGCGGCTGCGCCCGGAGCAGGTCAGCTTCGGCAAGCTGAACAACGTACGGGAGGCGATCGAGATCTGCCGCACGGCGCGGACGATCCTCGGCGCCAACGGGATCTCCCTGGAGTACCCCGTGATGCGGCACGCCACCAACCTGGAGTCGGTGCTCACCTACGAGGGCACGGTCGAGATGCACCAGCTGGTGCTCGGCAAGGCGCTCACCGGGCTCGACGCCTTCCGGTGAGCGGCCCGGCCGTCAACTCTGGTTGAAGAAGCCGTCCTGGTCGCGGCCGCCGTGCTCGGCGGTGACGATCAGCGTGTCCGCGGGCGTCAGCAGGAAGACGCGGGTGGCCACGCGCTCGATGGAGCCGCGCAGTCCGAAGGTGAGCCCGGCCGCGAAGTCCACCACGCGCTTGGCGTCGTCGGGCTCCATGGCCGTGAGGTTCATGATGACCGGGACGCCGTCGCGGAACAGCTCGCCGATCGTGCGGGCGTCGCGGAAGCCGTCGGGCGACACCGTGGCGATCCGGCGGCCCTCCTGGTGGGCGCTCTCGGAGGCGACCCGCACCCGTGGGTCGGTCACCCAGGCGTCGCCGTTCTCGGCAGTCTCGGCGTACTCGTCGTCGTAGTAGCGCTCGTCGTTGTCCTCGACGAGTCCCAGCCAGGCACTCGCCTTGCGCACCGATCCCATGGACGCCTCCTTTCAACGTGGTCACGTGTGGTTCCGCATCCCTATGGTCGTCCATGATGCGGATCGCACGCCAAGTGGATAGCCGCCGAGCGAGCGTTTCGTGACGGTACTGGTGCAGAAGATATGGTGATCTGTCAGGGTTCTTGCTGCGTAACGGCGTTCTTCTACCCCAGATATGAAATTCACACCGGTCGGGCGCGTCGCGGCGCGTCCGGGTGAACGCCGTCCCTGTATACGATGCCCCGCGCATCGGGTTTCAGGTCACGGGGGAGCGCATGTTCGGAATCGTCAGGCCCTGTTCACACCGCCTCACCGAGGGGCTCAGGGAGGAGTGGCTGGCCCATCTGTGCGGGCTGTGCCTCGCGCTGCGCGCCGACCACGGCCAGTTCGCCCGGATCGCCACCAACTACGACGGGCTGATCGTCTCGGTGCTGACGGAGGCTCAGACCGAGCGCACCCCGGCCGCGCGGCGCACCGCAGGCCCCTGCCCGCTGCGCGCCATGCGGACCGCGCCCGTGGCGCGCGGCGAGGGCGCCCGGCTGGCCGCCGCCGTCTCCCTGGTGCTTGCCTCGGCGAAGATGCGGGACCACGTCGCCGACCGGGACGGGCTGCTGGCCCGCAGGCCGGTCGCCGCGGCGGCCCGCCGGGTGGCCCGCCGCTGGGACGCCGCGGGCGCCAGGACGGGACGGGAACTCGGGTTCGACACGGCGGTCCTGCTCGACGCGGTTGACCGGCAGGCCGGCGTCGAGGCGCTGGCCGGGCCCGGCACGCCCCTGCTGGCGGTGACCGAGCCGACCGAGACGGCCACCGCCGCCGCGTTCGCCCACACCGCGGTCCTCGCCGGCCGCCCCGGGAACGCCGCGCCCCTCGCGGAGGCCGGCCGGCTGTTCGGGCGCCTCGCCCACCTGCTCGACGCCGTCGAGGACCTCGCCGCCGACACCGGGGCGGGCGCCTGGAACCCGCTCACCGCGACCGGCACCTCCCTGGCGGAGGCGCGGCGCCTCGCCGACGACGCCGTGCACGGGGTGCGCCTCGCGCTGCGGGACGCCGCGTTCGTGGACGACCGGCTGGTGCACCGGCTCCTCGCGCACGAGCTGCGGCGCTCCGTGGACCGCGCGTTCGCCACGACGGGCTGCGCGCACCGGGGGCACGGCGCCCCCGGCGCGCCCCGGCCGCCGCACGGCTCGGGGAACCCGTACGGGGGCGGCGCGGGCGGCCAGGGGCCGTACGGCGCCCCGAACGCGCACGGCGGCGGGCAGCCGTACGCGGGCCTGCCGGGCGGGCAGCCGGGCGGGTACGGCGAGGGGCCGGTCGGGCACGGCGGGCAGCCGGGCGGGGGGTACGGCGGCCACGGGGGTCACGGGGGCCACGGGGGCCGGGGCGGCGGCTTCGGCGGAGGGGCCGGGGGGCCGATGAAGAAGCCGCCGCGCGGGCTGCTGGCCGGGTGCGCCGTCTTCACCGGCCTCTTCTGCACGTGCCAGATCTGCTGCGCGAAGGAGTACGAGGGCCCCTGGTCCCGCAAGAAGCGCGAGGGCTGCTGCCGGGACTGCGGCAACTGCGACTGCGGGTGCGACTGCTGCTGCCCCTGCGACGGCTGCTGACACCGTACGGCCCCGGCGGGCCCCTGCCGGGCCGGCCGGTCCGTGGGCGGCGCGGAGCCCCCGGCCCGGTGCCTCACCGCCGGGGGCTCGTGCGCCTCGTCCGGCTCGTGCGCCCCGTGCGCCCGTACGGGGCCGGGGCGGGGCGTCTCCGTACGGGGCCGGGGGCGTCCGGTCCGGTCGCCGCCCTACGTCCCGGCCGCCGCGGCCGGGCGCTCCCCGCCGCCGGGGCCCGGGTCGCCGGGGGCGGCGCCGTCGGGGCCCGCGCCGTCGGGGCCCGCGCCGTCGCCGGCGCCGCGCAGGGACGACACCACCAGGGTGACCACCGTCCCCGCGACCGCCCAGACGGAGAGCACCTGGAGCGACCCGGAGACGGCGTTGCCCTGGAAGTACGCGATGGAGCGCGCCGTCCAGGTGCCCGCGCCCGGCGGCAGGCCGGGGCCGATCGCCCGCCAGAAGTCGGGCAGCATGGGGCCGGGGAACGCGCCGCCCGCGCTGGGGTTGCCGGCGATCACGATGAGCAGCACGGCCAGTCCGATGCCGACGATCCCGGTCAGGGCCTGGAGGGCCAGGGTGACCGCGCCGACCGAGAACACCACCAGCGCGCCCAGGCCCCACAGGGCGGGGATGCTGCCGGGCAGCGCGCCGAGCACCGGGCCGACGATGACCGCGCCGCCCAGACCGCCGAGGAGGGCGGAGAGCGCCAGGACGGCGAGCCGGATGATCGCCCGCCGGGTGTTGGCGGGCCGGGCCCCGGCGCTGATCGCCAGGACCGACGCGAGCAGGTACCCGCCCACGCACCAGCCGACGACCAGGTAGAACGCGGACAGGCCGTTGAAGTCCTCGGTGGACGCCGGGGCCACGTCCACGGTCCGGACCGTGCGCCGCTGGGCCCCCTCGGCCTCGGTGACGATCTGCTCCAGGGCGGTCGCCAGGGCCTTCCCGCCGCCGGAGGCGACCAGCAGCGTGTCGGTGGCCCCCCGCGGGTCGACCAGCAGGGCGCCGTCGATCCGCCGGTCCGTGATCTGCCGCTGCGCCTCCGCCGGGTCGGGCAGGACGCGCGGGTCGAGCGGGTCGCCGGGCAGCGCGGCCAGGCCGTCGGCGGTCCGCTCGGCCGCCGCGGCCGTCGGCGCGACCACGCCGAAGGGCACGTCCGTGGGCTTCGGGTCGTGCAGGGCGCCCACGTAGGACGCGATGAACAGCAGCTGGAGCGCGAGCACGCCGACGACCAGCAGGGCGGCCCTGGGCGTGACAGCGCTGCGCACCTCGGAGGCGAGGGTCATCCCCCCACGCTCCGGTCGGACCGGTATCCGCGCAGGTGGGGAGGGTCCGAATGGCTGAGACCGGCACCACCGCGCCAGGGGGCCCGGGTGCGGAGGAACGGCGGTCCGGGGTGCGGAGAGCCCGCGGTCCGGGGTGCGGAGAGCCCGCGGTCCGGGGTGCCGAGTGCCCGCGGTCCGGGGTGCCGAGTGCCCCGTCGAACGAAATCGTACAACCATTCGAACTTGGTCTATGGTGGGTGTGAGGGGGTGGTGAGGTCCGGACACGACGAGGAGGCGCGGATGCCACGGTTCACGCATCTGCACACCGTCTCCGGCTTCTCGCTGCGCTACGGCGCCTCGCACCCGGAGGCACTGGCCGCCCGCGCCGCCGAGCGCGGCATGGACGCCGTCGCCCTGACCGACCGCGACACCGTCGCCGGCGCCGTCCGCTTCGCCCGTGCGTGCGCCAAGGAGGGCGTACGCCCCCTGTTCGGCGCCGACCTCGCGATCGGCGACCGCGCCGCGGCGGAGCCCGCCGCGCCCACCGAGCGGCGCCGCGCCCCCGTGCGCGGCGGCGCCTTCGTCGACGAGTCGGCGCCCCGTGCCGTCTTCCTGGCCCGCTCCGGGCGCGGCTGGGCCGAGCTGTGCCGGCTGATCACCGCCGCCCACGCCGCCGCCGGGACCTCCGCCGCCACCGCGACCGGCGCCCCCGTCCTGCTGCCCTGGGCCGACAACCACGGCGACGACCTGACCGTCCTCCTCGGCCCCGACTCCGACGTGGGCCGCGCCCTGTCCGCCGGGCGCCCCGACCGCGCCGCCCGGCTCCTCGCCCCCTGGCGCGAGGCGTACGGCGACGCCCTGCGCCTGGAGGTGGTCCACCACGGCCGCCCCGGCACCGGGCCCGGCTCGCTCCGGCAGGCCGCCCGCACCCTGGGCTTCGCCGCCGACCAGCGGGTCCGGCCCGTGCTGGGCAACGCCGTGCGGTACGCCGACCCCGGCCAGGGCCCGGTCGCCGACGTGCTGGACGCCGCCCGCCGCCTCGTGCCCGTGGACCCGCGCCGGGGCCTGGACGGCGGGGAGCGCTGGCTGAAGGACCCCGCCGCCATGGCCGCCGCCGCCGAGCGCGTCGCGCAGGCCGCCGGGCTGCGCCGCGACGCCGCGCACCGGCTGCTCGCCCTGACCGAGGAGACCGCCGCCGCCTGCCTGGTCGACCCCGAGGACGACCTCGGCATCGGCACCGTGCACTTCCCCGAGCCCCACCTGGTGGGCGCCGGCCGGCGGACCGCCGAGCGGGTGCTGCGGTCCCGCTGCGCCGCCGGGATGGTGCTGCGCGGCCACGACCGGAAGCGGGCGTACTGGACCCGCCTGGAGGACGAGCTGCGCACCATCGAGCGGCTCGGCTTCGCCACGTACTTCCTCACCGTCGCCCAGGTCGTGGACGACGTGCGGGGCATGGGCATCCGGGTCGCCGCGCGCGGCTCCGGCGCCGGCTCCCTCGTCAACCACCTGCTGGGCATCGCCCACGCCGACCCGGTCGAGCAGGATCTGCTGATGGAGCGGTTCCTGTCGGTGCGGCGGCCCGCGCTGCCCGACATCGACGTCGACGTGGAGTCCGCCCGCCGCCTGGAGGTCTACCGGGCGATCCTCGACCGCTTCGGCCCCGAGCGGGTCGCCGCCGTCGCCATGCCCGAGACGTACCGGGTCCGCCACGCCGTGCGCGACGTGGGCGCCGCCCTGTCCATGGACCCGGCCGACATCGACCGGATCGCCAAGGCGTTCCCGCACATCCGCGCCCGCGACGCCCGCGCCGCCCTGGACGAGCTGCCCGAGCTGCGCCGGCTGGCGGGGGAGCGCGAGCGGTACGGCAGGCTCTGGGAGCTGGTCGAGGCGCTGGACGCGCTGCCGCGCGGCGTCGCCATGCACCCGTGCGGGGTGCTGCTCTCCGACGCCTCGCTGCGCTCCCGCACCCCGGTGGTGCCCACCAGCGGCGAGGGCTTCCCGATGTCCCAGTTCGACAAGGACGACGTGGAGGAGCTGGGCCTGCTCAAGCTCGACGTGCTCGGGGTGCGGATGCAGTCCGCGATGGCGCACGCCGTCGCCGAGATCGCCCGCACCACGGGCGAGGAGGTCGACCTCGACGACCCGCGGCGGGTGCGGCCGGGCGACCCCGCCACGTACCGGCTCATCCGGTCCGCCGAGACGCTCGGCTGCTTCCAGATCGAGTCGCCCGGCCAGCGCGACCTGGTGGGGCGCCTGCAGCCGTCCACCTTCCACGACCTGGTGGTGGACATCTCCCTGTTCCGCCCCGGCCCGGTCGCCGCCGACATGGTGCGGCCCTTCATCGAGGCCCGGCACGGCCGCGCCCCCGTCCGCTACCCGCACCCCGACCTGGCGGAGGCGCTGGCGGAGACGTACGGGGTCGTCGTCTTCCACGAGCAGGTCATCAAGATCCTGGACGTCATGACCGGCTGCGGCCGGGACGAGGCCGACGCGGTGCGGCGCGGGCTCTCCGACCCCGAGTCGCAGGGCCGCATCAAGGCGTGGTTCGCGGGCCGGGCGAAGGAGCGGGGGTACGCGGACGACGTGGTCGCGCGCACCTGGGGGATCGTGGAGGCGTTCGGCTCGTACGGCTTCTGCAAGGCGCACGCCGTGGCGTTCGCCGTGCCGACCTACCAGTCGGCGTGGCTCAAGGCCCACCACCCGGCCGCCTTCTACGCCGGGCTGCTCACCCACGACCCCGGCATGTACCCGAAGCGGCTGCTGCTGGCGGACGCGCGGCGGCGGGGCGTGCCGGTGCTGCCGCTGGATGTCAACAAGTCCGGCGCCACCCACCGGATCGAACTGGTGTCTGGTTCCGCGTCAGGCCGCGTGTCCGGTTCGCCCGGTACGTGGGGGCTGCGGCTGGCGCTCTCCGACGTGCACGGCATCAGCGAGGCGGAGGCCGCCCGCATCCAGGCCGGCCAGCCGTACGCCTCGCTGCTCGACTTCTGGGAGCGGGCCCGCCCCAGCCGCCCCGTCGCGGAACGGCTCGCCCAGGTCGGCGGGCTCGACGCGTTCGGCGCCAACCGCCGCGACCTGCTGCTCCACCTCGCCGAACTGCACCGCGCCCAGCGGGGCACCGGCTCGTACGGCGAGCAGCTCCCGCTCGCGGGCGGCCGCGGGTCCGCGCCCGTCGGGCTGCCCGACCTGACCGACGCCGAACGGCTCAGCGCCGAACTGGGCGTCCTGGCCATGGACGCCTCCCGCAACCTGATGACCGACCACCAGGCCTTCCTCGACGAGCTGGGCGTCGTCACCGCCCAGCGGCTGCGCACCGCCCGGCACGGCCAGAGCGTGCTGGTCGCCGGGGCCAAGGCGGCCACCCAGACCCCGCCGATCCGCTCCGGCAGGCGCGTCATCTTCACCACCCTCGACGACGGCACCGGCCTGGTCGACCTGGCGTTCTTCGACGACAGCCACGAGCGGTGCGCCCACACCGTCTTCCACTCCTGGCTGCTGCTGGTCCGCGGCACCGTCCAGCGGCGCGGCCCGCGCAGCCTCAGCGTCGTCGGCTCGGCCGCCTGGAACCTCGCCGAACTGGTCGAACTGCGCCGCGAGGGCGGCCTCGACGCGGTCGCCGCCCGCCTCGCGGCGCCGCCGGCCGGCCCCCCGTCCGAGGCGGCGTCCGGCACCGGCCGCCGCATCACCCTGCCCACCGGCTACGAGATGCACCCGTGGGCCGACCTGCGCCCCGCCGGGGAGGGCGCGGCGACCCCGCCCGGCCGCAGGCTGTGGCACCAGAGCCAGGGGAGCGCGGGATGACGGCCGCCCCCGAGATCCTCTGCGTGCGCTTCCGCCTCGCGCCCATGCACGAGGCGCTGCTGCCGCAACTCCTGTCCCTGCTCGGTGAGTTCACCCCCGTCGTGCAGGCCGAGCCGCCGGACGCCGCCCTCGCCGACCTGCGCGGCGCCGTACGGTACTTCGGGCGCGGCCCCGCCGAGCTGGCCGCCGTGATCCGCGTCCGCGCCCTCGCCCTGCACGGCGTGGACTGCGCCATCGGCGCGGGCCCCAACCCGATGCTCGCCCGCATGGCCGCGCGGCGCGCCGCCCCCGGCGCCACCCTCGTCGTCACCGACCCGGCCGGCTTCCTGCGCGGCCTGCCGGTGAACGCCCTCGACGGCGTCGGCCCGGCCACCGCCCGCACCCTGTGCGCGTACGGGCTGGACACGGCCGGGCGCGTCGCGGACGCCCCGCTCGCGGTGCTCCAGCGTGTCACCGGCGCCCGCACCGGACGCGACCTGTGGGAGAGGGCGCACGGCGTCGACCGCTCCCGCGTCGTCCCCAACGCCGCCGCCCGCTCCGCCGCCGCCGAGCGGACCTTCCCGCGCGACGAGACCGACCGCGACCGGCAGCGCCGCGCCCTGCTCTCCGCCGCCCAGGAGCTGGGCGCCCGCATGCGGGGCGAGGGCCAGGTCTGCCGCGCCCTCGCCCTCACCGTGCGGTACGCCGACCGCTCCACCACCACGCGCACCCGCACCCTGCGCGAGCCGACCGCGCACTCCGCGGAGCTGACCTCCGCCGCGTACGCCCTCCACGACGGGCTCGCCCTCCAGCGCGCGCGGGTGCGCGGCGTCACCCTGCGCGCCGAGGGCCTGGCCCCCGCCGAGCACGCCGCCCACCAGCTCTCCCTGGACCCGGCCGACGAGAAGGCGCGGCGCCTCGAAGCGGTCGCGGACCGGGCCCGCGCCCGGTTCGGCCCCGGCGCGATCATCCCCGGCTCCCTCGCCGCGTAGCGCCCGCGCCCCTCGGCGGAAGGCGCCCGAGCCGCCTCCGCCCAGGGGCCCGCCTGCGCCGGGGGCACCCGCCAAGGACGCCCCCGCGCCTGCGCCGAGGCACACCCGCGTCGCCTCCGCCGAGTTTTTACCGACGCGTAACTTCCCTCCTGGAGGGCCGCTCCGTAATTTGGCCGAGGAGTTCCCCCTGCCACGCGAGCCGCGAGGGCAGGGGGCGCGCGACGCCGTGCGCGCCGCGCCATCCCCGTCAGTGGTCCGGGCCGCTGGGGCGCAACCCCGCCCTTCCCTCCAACCGCCAGGAGACCACTCGATGCTGCCCCCGCGCCCGCCCGCCGCACCGCGGCGCGCCCTGCGAGCCCTGACCGCGCTCCTCCTGCTCGCCGCCGCGCTCCTCTTCGCCCCGGCCGCCACCGCGCACGCCGCGACCCCGCCCGCCGTCACCGACCGGACCGCCGCCACGGCCACCACGGCCGCCACGGCCGGGGCGTCCGGGGCGGGCTGGAACGACTACGCCTGCAAGCCCTCCGCCGCCCACCCGCGCCCCGTCGTCCTCGTCCACGGCACGTTCGGCAACTCCGTCGACAACTGGCTGGGACTCGCCCCCTACCTGGTGCGGCGCGGCTACTGCGTCTTCTCCCTCGACTACGGGCAGCTGCCCGGTGTGCCGTTCTTCCACGGCCTCGGCCCCGTCGCCGAGTCCGCCGGGCAGCTCGACGCGTACGTCGACCGGGTCCTCGGCGCGACCGGTGCCCGCGAGGTGGACATCGTGGGCCACTCCCAGGGCGGCATGATGCCCCGCCACTACCTCAAGTTCCTCGGCGGCGCCGAGAAGGTGAACGCGCTCGTCGGCATCGCCCCCGACAACCACGGCACCACCCTGCACGGCCTCACCCGGCTGCTGCCGCACTTCCCCGGCGCGGCCGACCTCATCAGCGCGAAGACCCCCGCCCTCGCCGACCAGATCGCCGGCTCCCCCTTCCTCCAGCGGCTCAACGAGGGCGGCGACACGGTGCCCGGCGTCCGCTACACCGTCATCGCCACCCGGTACGACCAGGTCGTCACCCCGTACCGCTCCTCGTTCCTCGACGGGCCGAACGTGCGCAACGTGCTCCTCCAGGACCTGTGCCCCCTCGACCTCTCCGAGCACCTGGCCATCGGGCTGGTCGACCGGATCGCCTTCCACGAGGTGGCCAACGCCCTCGACCCCGCGCGCGCCACCCCCACCACCTGCGCCTCGGTCCTCGGCTGACCCGCGCCCGGCGTGCCGTACGGCCCCGCACCGCAGCCGTACGGCACGCCGGCACTACCGCAGTTCGCCGCCCCCGCGGGCCAGGGCCTCCAGGTCGTCCAGCGCCCGCACCGCGCGGGCCGCCGCCTCCGGGTCGCGCTCCGCCAGCCCGCTCGCCGCGAACTCGTCCTCGTCGAGCCGCAGCACCAGCCGCCGGTCCGCCGACACCCACAGGTCCAGGTCCAGGTCCTCCACGACCACCTCGCCGCCCCGCACCTCGGCGGGCCGGGTGACGTCGCAGTACCAGCCCTTCAGCGTGCCGTCGACGGCCCGCACCTCCTTCACCGAGTACCACCGGTCCCGCCGGTAGTGCTCGGTGAACACGTCCCCGGGCTCGAACCGCACGAAGCCGAAGTCGCGCACGCCGCCGCCCGCCCACGCGGCCCGGACGGTGAGCACCGTGCCGTCGTCGGAGACGACCTCCGCCGGGTAGCGGATCTTCGTGCGGCCCGCCTTGAGGAGGACGACGTCAACCGAGCGAGCGGACATGCCGCACCTCCGTCGCGCAGGGCTCGTACCCGAGGCGCCGGTTGATGGCGAGCATCGGGCCGTTGGCGGAGTCGTTGCTCGTGTACGCCTCCACGCAGCCGGCGGCGCGGGCGCGGCGCAGCGACTCGGTCTTGGCGAGCGTGGCCAGGCCCCGGCCCCGATGGGCCCGGACCGTGCCGGTCATCGCCGACACGTACCGCCCCTCGCCGTCCGTGTGGGCGGCGCTGAACGCGGCGACGGCCCCGTCCACCAGGGCGACCACCGTCAGCTCCCGGTCGAGCAGCGGGTCCTCCCAGGTGTCGGCGAGCCACTCCTCGTAGTCGCCCAGGCCGAACGGGATGTCGGTCGGCTCGTCCGCCGTCGCCTCCGAGTCCGCAGCGAACAGCGGGCGCGGATCGGCCGCGAAGTCCGCGGCCGTGCGCAGCTCCACACCGGGAGGCAGCGCGGCCGGCGGCTCCGGCAGGGCCGCCGAGGCCAGATCCAGCCGCAGGTAGCGGAGGGTGCGGGTGGACCGGTAGCCGCGCGTCCGGGCGAACTCCAGGCACTCCGGCTCGTCCCGCACCCACGCGTACACCTCCCGCGCGCCGAGCGCCGCCAGGTGCTCCTCGGCGGCGCGCAGCAGCAGCCCGCCCACCCCGTGGCCGCGGTGGGCCGGGTCGACGACCGGGGTCACGAACGCCTGCCCCGGCTCGGGCGCCTCGTGCACCAGGCCCGCGTTGCCGTAGCCGACGACCTCGCCGTCCCGCTCGGCGACGAGCATCAGGTACCGGCGGGCGGGCGGCGCGGCCCGCCGCTCGTTCAGCATGGAGGCGGGGGTCGTGACGGTGTACGGGGCTGCGCTGCGCCGCACCCGTACGGCCGCCGGGGCGTCGTCGGGCACGAACTCACGGACGATGACGGTCATGTGCGCCGACGCTACGCGCCCGTCCGCCCGCGCCGCCTCCCGATTTCCGTCCGGTGGGGGAGAATCGGCCCCGTGACGCTGGAGATCGACATCGACCCGGAGGCGGCCGCCCCGCCGTACGAGCAGCTGCGTGCCCAGATCGCGGACCAGGCCCGGTCCGGACGGCTCCCCGTCGGCCGCAAGCTGCCGACCGTGCGCGGCCTCGCGGAGGAACTGGGCCTCGCCGCCAACACGGTCGCCAAGGCGTACCGGGTGCTGGAGGCGGACGGGGTCGTCGAGACGCGGGGCCGCGCCGGCACGTTCGTCGCGGCGGCCGGTGACGCCGCCGAGCGCCGCGCCGCCGAGGCGGCGGCGGCCTACGCGCGCGAGGCGCACCGGCTGGGCCTGTCCCGCGCCGAGGCCCAGGCCGCCGCGGCCGAGGCGCTGCGCGCGGTGTACGGGGCGTAGGGCGGGCGCGCCGGGCGCGGTGTACGGGGCTCAGCGCGGGCGCGCCCGCGGTGCCCGCCGGGCCGGGCACGCGGCGCCCGCGGGGCCGCCGCGTGCGCGGTCGGGCGTCGTGCGGGGCCGCCGCGCGGGGCGCCCGCGGGGCCGGGCGCGGGCGGCGGGGTGCCCGCGTACGACCCGCCGCGCGCCTACAGGTACAGCCCCGCCTCGGTGCCGCGCGGCTCCGGGAGCGTCGTCGGGCCGGTGCCGCGCCGCAGGGCGTACAGCTCCGCGAGCGTGGCGCCCTCCCGGCCCACGCCCTCCTCCCGGCCCAGCCAGCCGACCGCCTCGGCGCGGGTGAGCGGCCCCACCTCCAGGCGCGCCAGGCACCGGCCGGGGCGGACGACCGCCGGGTGCAGCCGCTCCAGGTCCTCGTTGGTGGTGACACCCACCAGGACGTTGCGGCCCTGGCCCAGCAGGCCGTCCGTCAGGTTCAGCAGCCGCGACAGGGCCTGCCCGGCCGTGTGCCTGGCCTCCCCGCGGATCAGTTCGTCGCAGTCCTCCAGGAGCAGCAGCCGCCAGCGCCCCTGCCCGGTGCCGTCCTCCTCGCCGATGGCGATGTCCATCAGGTAGCCGATGTCCCCGAACAGCCGCTCCGGGTCGAGCACGCAGTCCACCTGGCACCAGTCCCGCCACTCCCGTGCGAGGGTGCGCAGCGCGGACGTCTTGCCCGTGCCGGGCGGGCCGTGCAGGAGCAGCAGCCGGCCCGAGACGTCGTCGGGCGTGACCTTCATCAGCCGGTCCAGCGCGTGGGCGACGGGCGCCGTGTAGTTGGGCCGCACCTCGTCCCAGGTGCCGGCCGCGATCTGGCGGGTCGTCCGGTGCGGGCCGCGCCGCGGCGACATGTACCAGAAGCCCATGGCGACGTCCTCGGGGCGCGGCTCCGGCTCGTCCTGCGCGCCGTCCGTCGCCTGCGCCAGGACGCTCCGGGCCAGGTCGTCGTCGACGGCGGTGACCGTGACGTCCGCGCCCCGGTTCCAGCGGGACACCAGGATCGTCCAGCCCTCGCCCTGCGCGAGGACGGCGCTGCGGTCCTCCGCGCGAGCGGAGCGCAGCACCGTCGCGCCGGGCGGGAGGAGCGTGGCGCCCGACCTGACCCGGTCGAGGCTGGTGCTGCGCGCGTGCGGCTGCTCACCGGTCGCGAAGCGGCCGAGGAAGAGGGCGTCCACCACGTCGGAGGGGGAGTCGTTGTCGTCCATGGTGAGCCGGATCGGCAGCGCGTCCTGCGGGTTGGCTGACATGGGCCCATGATCCGGCACGCGCGCCGCCCCCGCACGGCATTTCGGCCGCCGGGCCGGGCCGGGTCGGGCCGGGTCGGGTCGGGCCGCGCGCGGGGCCGCGTCCGCGCCGGGCCGCGCGTGACGACGCGTGAGGGCGGCCCGGCGCCGTACGCGCGGTGGAAGGTTGCCCGTCGCCGCGGTGAACGGCCGTGGTGCCGGGCGTCCCGGCCGGTCCTTCCCGACGGGAGGGCGGCCGGCGGGCGCGCGGCACAAGCGCGCAGGTGGGGGTGAACGCCACCGGCGCGCGCGGGAGTTGCGCGCCGCGCTCGGCGCGCCGCGGAACGCGCGGCTCCGTACGAGGGAAAAGAGCGCCGATCGATGTCGTAAGTATTGGCATGGACACGGCACCCTGCTACCAAGGTCACCGCAGAGATCCTGCTGACTGGGGGTTCCATGAAAGCGTCCCGCGTTGCCGCACTCGCGTCCTCACTCGTCCTCGGCGCCGCCCTCACCCTCGCCGGGGCCGGGGCCGCGCAGGCCGACTCCTCGGCCGCCGCCGTCGACTACGTCGCCGTCGGCGACTCCTACTCCTCCGGGGTCGGGGCCGGCGCGTACGACTCCGCCAGCGGCTCGTGCAAGCGCACGCCCCGCGCCTACCCCGCCCTCTGGGCCGCCGCCAACGCACCGTCGTCGTTCGCGTTCACCGCCTGCTCCGGCGCGCGCACCACCGATGTGACGGCCAACCAGCTCGGGCCCCTCAACAGCGGGACGGATCTCGTCTCCGTGACGGTCGGCGGCAACGACGCGGGCTTCGCCGACGTCATGACCACCTGCGTCCTGCAGTCCGAGGCCACCTGCATCGCCCGCGTCAACGAGGCCCGCGGCTACGTCGACACGACCCTGCCCGGCCGCCTCGACACGGTCTACCGCGCCATCCGGGGCAAGGCGCCCTCCGCGCGGGTCGTCGTCCTCGGCTACCCCCGCTTCTACGCGATCCCCGGCAGCTGCATCGCCGGGCTGACCGAGAACGAGCGGCGCGCCATCAACAGCGCGGCCGACCACCTCAACGCGGCCACCGCCAAGCGCGCCGCCGACCACGGCTTCGCGTGGGCCGACGTGGTGCCGAACTTCACCGGCCACGAGATCTGCTCCGGCTCGGCCTGGCTGCACAGCGTCAACTGGCTCAACATCGGCGAGTCCTACCACCCCACGGCCGCCGGCCAGTCGGGCGGCTACCTCCCGGCCTTCAGGAACGCCGCGTAGCGCGCCCGGCGGGGCCGGCGGACGCCACCGCCCGCCGGCCCCGCCGGATCGCCGCCCCGCCGCCCCGCCGGTCCTCGCCGCCCGCTCGCCCCGTCGCCCCGCCGTCCCCGCGGGGCCGTCGGCCGGTACGGCTCCGCGCCCGTTCCGGGACCGCCCCGCGAGCCTGCGGCGCACCCCGTCGGCACCCCTCCCGCGGCCCGCCCCGCACCCTCCGGGAACGGGTCGAAAGACCGGATCGAAGCGCCCCAACTCACCCTGGAACCGCGCGTATTCGAAGAGTCACCACCGACCCGTCCGTGTGTGCGGTGGATCGCGCCACCGGGATACACGCCCGCGATGCGGGGACGATAGGGTTAACGTTGGCCCGGGCCGGGTGCCCTTGAACGGGTGGGGAGTGTCATGGAACAGATAGCAATGCGCGGCAGGCCACGTGTGCCTGCCATCACCTGCGGGAGCAGCGCGACCAGCTCGCGCCTCGACCGCCATCTCGCGGTCCTCGGCGGCCCCGCCGTCCCGCAGTGCGAGGTGGCCGAGGCCACGTCCCTGATGCTGGAGCTGACGACGCGTGACGTCGCCCGCCGGCACCACAGCAGGGGCGCGCGCGTCTCGCTCTTCGCCCCGCTCCGCCGCCTGCGCCGCTCCCTCTTCGGCAACCACGGCTGAGGCGCGTCCCCGAGGGACGCCTTCGGCCGCCGGCGGGCCCGCGCCGGCGGCCGGAGCGGGCGCACCGGCGGCGAGCGCCGGCCGCCCCGAGCGGCGCCGGCCCGCGCCGCCCCGCCTCCGGTCCGCCGCCCCCACCGGCCACCGCAGGACCACCAGGCCGCCCCCGCCCGCTCACGCCACCACGCCCTCCCGGCGCAGCGCGGCGCGCTCCAGCTCGTCCACCCCCAGCTCCCGCAGCAGCGCGTCGGTGTGCTCGCCCAGCTCCGGGACGGCGCCCATCACCGGCTCCGGCCCGCCCGGCAGGGTGATCGGCGGCAGCAGCGCCCGCAGCGGCCCCACCGGTGAACCGACCTCCCGCCACCGGTCCCGCGCGGCGAGCTGCGGATGCGCGGCCACGTCGGCGACCGTGTTCAGCCGCGCGCAGGCGATGCCCGCCGCCTCCAGCCGCCCCAGCGCCTCCGCCGTGCCCAGTACCGCCAGCGCCGCGCCGACCACCGCGTCGGTGCGCTCCCGGTTCGCCACCCGCGCCCGGTTCGTCGCGTACGCCGGGTCCTCGCCCAACTCGGGCCGTCCCAGCACCTGTTCCGCCAGCCGCCGCCACTCCCGGTCGTTCTGCACCGACAGCAGCACCTGCCCGCCGTCGGCCGTCGCGTAGGCGTCGTACGGGGCGATCACCGCGTGCGCGACCCCGGTCCGCGCCGGCGCCTCGCCCCCGTGCGTCCCGTGGTGCAGCGGATGGCCCATCCACTCGGCCAGCGCTTCCAGCATCGACACCTCGACCGGCCCGCCGAGCCCCGTCGACGCCCGCCGCAGCAGCGCGGCCAGCACCCCGGAGAACGCGTACATCCCCGCCGCGATGTCCGCCGCGGGGATGCCCGCCTTCACCGGCCGCTCCGGCGTGCCCGTCACCGACACGAGCCCGGCCTCGCACTGCACGAGCATGTCGTACGCCCGCTTGTGCGCGTACGGCCCGCCCGCCCCGTACCCGGAGACGTCCACCGCCACCAGGCGCGGACGCGCGGCGCAGAGCGTCGCCGCGTCCAGCCCGAGCCGGGCCGCCGCGCCCTGCGCCAGGTTCTGCACGAACACGTCGGCGCGGTCCACCAGGCGGTGCACCAGCTCCAGGCCGCGCGGGTCCTTCAGGTCGACGGCCAGGGACTCCTTGCCCCGGTTGCACCAGACGAAGTGCGAGGCGAGCCCGCCGGCGGCCGTGTCGTAGCCGCGTGCGAAGTCGCCCCCGTCCGGCCGCTCCACCTTGATCACGCGCGCTCCCAGGTCGGCGAGCTGGCGGGTGGCGAACGGGGCCGAGACGGCCTGCTCGACGGCGACGACGGTGACCCCGTCGAGCGGCAGCGGCAGGGGAGAGGCGAGGGGACGGGACCGCGGTGGGGTGCTCATGAGAGCCGTGCCTATCGCGTACGGCCCCCTCCTGTCACCCCTCCGGCCGCGCGTACCGCCGTACCGCCAGGGGCGCCGACACCGCCAGCAGCACCAGCGACCAGGCGATCGCGCCCGCGACCGGGTGCGCGACCGGCCAGGCGGCGCCCTCCGGGACCGGGGCGTTGCCGAACAGGTCGCGCACGGCCGTCGTCACCGCCGAGATCGGGTTCCACTCCGCGACCGTGCGCAGCCAGCCCGGCATCCCCTCCGTCGGGATGTACGCGTTCGACAGCAGCGGCAGCATGAACGTGGCGCTGCCCAACTGACCCGCCGCCTCCTCGCTGCGCGAGGCGAGCCCGAGCCAGATCCCCACCCACGTCGCCGCGAAGCGGAAGAGCAGGAGCAGACCGAAGGCGCCCGCCGCACGCAGCGGCCCGCCGTCGATCCGCCAGCCCATGGCCAGCCCCACCAGGATCAGCGGCACCATGCCCGCGGCCGCCGTCAGCAGGTCGGCCGCCGCCTGCCCCAGCGGTACGGCGGCCCTGCTCATCGGCAGTGTGCGGAACCGGTCCATCACGCCCCGGTGGGAGTCCTGCGCGGCGGTGAACATGCCGCTCATCACGCCGTTCGCGGCCGTGGCCACCAGCAGTCCCGGCACCAGGAATGCCCGGTAGTCGGCCCCCGGCATCGCCACGGCGCTGCCGAAGACGTACCCGAAGAAGAGAAGGAAGACCACCGGCATCGTCTGCGTCATCACCGTGATCGCCGGGGCGTGCGCGATCCGGCGCAGATGGCGTCCGACGACGGCGGCGCCGTCGTAGGCGAGCGCGTTCACGCGGCGGCCTCCTCACGGGCGGCGGGGGCGGTGCGGCCGGTCAGGCGCAGGAACACCTCGTCGAGCGTCGGAGGGCGCAGCGCCGCGTCGAGCACCGGCACGCCGGCGGCGTCCAGCTCCCGCACGACGCGCGGGAGGGTCAGCGCCGGGTCGTCGGCGGTCGCCGCGGCGGTCCCCGCCGCGGCGTCCAGGGCGGGCTCCGTGCCGGTGAGCCGGTCCAGCACGGCGGCGGCGGCCGGGAGCGCGGCCGGGTCGCCGACGACGACCTCCACCCGCCGGCCGAGCATCGCCTTGAGCCCGGCGGGGGTGCCGCGGTGCGCGACCCGGCCGCCGTCGACCAGGGCGATGTCGTGGGCGAGCTGGTCGGCCTCCTCCAGGTACTGCGTGGTCAGGAGCACCGTCGTGCCCTCCTCGGCCAGTTCGCGCACGGCGTCCCAGATGCCGCCCCGGCTGTGCGGGTCCAGCCCGGTCGTCGGCTCGTCGAGGAAGAGCACGCGGGGGCGGACGATCAGGCTCGCCGCCAGGTCCAGGCGGCGGCGCATGCCGCCCGAGTAGGTGCGCGCCGGGCGGTCCGCCGCCTCCGCGAGCCCGAACCGCTCCAGCAGCTCGTCCGCGCGGGCCTTCGGCGCCCGCAGCAGCCGGGCGAACAGACGCAGGTTCTGCGCGCCCGTCAGGTCGCCGTCGACGGAGGCGTACTGCCCGGTCACGCCGATGCGGCGGCGCACCTCGGCCGGCTCGCGCACCACGTCGTACCCGGCGACGCGGGCGCGGCCCGCATCCGGCGCCAGCAGGGTCGCCAGCACCCGCACGGCGGTCGTCTTCCCCGCGCCGTTCGGCCCGAGCACCCCGCAGACCGTGCCCTCCTCGACCGCGAGGTCCAGCCCGCGCAGGGCCCGGACATCGCCGAAGCGCTTGTCCAGACCCTCACTAAGTACAGCGTACGTAGTCGTCATGGGGTGACTGTAGCTCACTACGTACGGTGTACGTAACTAGGATGGGGGGCGAGGTGATGATCCATGGCGGGCCGAGCGGCCGTACCGGAAGTGATCTGGGCGCGCCCCGAGCGCACCGGGCGGGGCCCCCGGCCGGCGTACCGCCGCGCGGACATCGCGGCGGCGGCCGTGCGGCTGGCGGACGCGCACGGCGTGGACGCCGTGTCGATGCGCCGCGTCGCCGCCGAGCTGGGCTGCGGCACCATGTCGCTCTACAACTACGTGCCGCGCAAGGAGGACCTGTACGAGCTGATGGTCGACGAGGTCAGCGGTGAGTACGAACTGCCCGAGCCGACCGGTGACTGGCGCGGGGACATGCTGGCCACCGCCCGCCAGACCCGCGCGATCATGCACCGCCACCCGTGGCTGCACCGCGTGATGACGACGCTGTACGCCACCGGCCCCAACGCCCTGCGGTACCTGGAGGCGTGCCTGGGCTACCTGGAGCCGCTGGACGCGCCGCCCGGCACCAAGATGGAGTGCGTCGGCATGGTGAACGGCACGGTGATGATCTTCGTCGTCAACGAGTTCGCCATGGCCGACCGGGCCCGCGCGGTGCCCTGGACGGCGGAGCAGGAGACGGCGGTGCGCGGCGCCTACCTGGGGAGCCAGCTCGCCACGGGCCGCTACCCGCGGCTGGCCGCGCTGTACGCCACGGCGCCGGAGGCGCCCGAGGACCCGGACGTCCTGTTCGAGCGGGCGGTGAGCCGCGTCCTGGACGGCTTCGGCTGAGGGGGCGGGGGCGGAGGACTGGGGGCAGTGTCGGCTGAGGGCTGAGGGCTGAGGGCTGAGGGCTGGTGGCTGGTGGGCTGCGGGCAGTGTGGGCTGTGGGCTGTGGGCTGTGGGCTGAGGGATAAGGGGTGAGGGCCGTGGGTGGGCGGCGGGTGCGCCGGGTGTGCGCCCGCGGCGCGGGCGGCGCTACAGCAGGGCGAACTGGCCCTCCGGGCCCTCCTCGCGGTGGTCCAGGACCGATGCCGGGCGCCGCGCGGCGGGCGGGTGCGGCAGCACCCCCGCGGCCCGCAGGGCGGTGCGGGTGACGGGATCGGACCCGAGGCGGGCCGCGAGGGCGGCGCGCTCCCGGTCCAGGGCGGCCAGCAGCGCCAGGACGGTGATCAGCTCCAGCAGCTCCGACGTCCACTCCTGCGGCCAGGCCGCCGGGCGGACCGCCTCCAGGGTGCCCGGTTCGGCGCCCGCCGTCCGCCGCTCGAACCACAGGGGCAGCACCCGCACGCCGCACACCCGGTACTCCCACGCCTCCGCCGGTACGGGAGCCACCCGCCCCGAGCCCACGTGCAGCACCTCCTCGCCGGCGTCGTACGCGAGCGCGTCCGGCCACACGGGCAGCGCCGCCCGCACATAGGGGCGCCGCCCGCCCGGCAGCCTCGGGCGCCGCCCGCCGCGGGCGCCCCGCAGCTGGACCTCCACCACGCGGCGCCCCAGCTCCACCCCGGCCGCCCACAGCCGGGGGTCGCCCGTCAGCGGCACCCGGCAGCCGGCCGGGGACGGCACCGCGACCGCGACCGCCCACGCCAGCAGGTCCTCGGCGGCGGGCTCCCACCCGAGGCGCCCGCCCAGCAGCCCGGTCAGGCCGGGCGCGACGTTCGGCTCCCGGCCGCCGGGCCGCCGGTACAGCGGGCGGATAAGGCCGGGCCGCCCGGCGGGGGAGCGGCCGTCCGGGAGCGGGGCCGTCACCAGCAGCGCGGGCCCCGCCGCCGCGGGCACGTACCCCTGCTCCACGGCGAAGACCTGCCGCTCGTCCGCGACCCGCCACAGCTCCGGCCGGGCCGCGTCGAGCAGCCGGTGGTCCGGCAGCAGCCAGCGCGTGTCGAACGGCCCGTGCGCGATCCGCACCGGCTCCGGGCACGGCCCGCCCTCCCGAGCGAGGCGCCCCGTCCCGGTCCGCTGCCCCGGCAGGGCGGCCACGGCGCTGCGCGGGGTACGGGCCCGGCTCGGCCGGAACAGCGCCTCCCGCTCCGCGCCGCCGGCCGCCGTCAGCGCCTCCCACCGGGCCCTCAACGTCCCCCGGTCCGGCGCCGCCACCCACTCCCGGCCCCAGCGAGGGGGCGGCACGGACCACGGCATGAGGTCGTCCAGCAGGGGCACGTCGTCGGGGGACGTGCCCGGGGGAGACACGTCGTCGGGGGACACGTCCGCGTTCACGCGCCGCATGCTAGTGCCCGCTCTCCGGCCCGTCCCCGTCCTCGGCCCGTCGTCGGGCCCCCGCTCACGCCCGGCCGCGGCTCCGCCACGTCCCACCCCGCCGGGCGGCGGGGTCAGTCCGCCTCGACCGTGACCGTGAAGGAGAAGCGGTCGCCCCGGTAGCGGATGCGGGCCACGTCCACGACCCGGCCGTCCTCGTCGTACGTCACGCCCGTGTAGTGCAGGATCGGCGACAGCAGCGGCACGTCCAGCAGCCCGGCCGTCACCGGGTCGGCCAGCCGCGCCTCGACCGTGTCGGTGATCCGGCTGATGCGCACCCCGACCGTGTCCCGCAGCACCTTCGTCATCGGCCAGCGCTCCAGGTCGGCCACGTCGATCCGGTCGGCCAGCTCCGGGCGGACCGCGTTCTCCGCCCAGTTCGTCGGCTCGTCCGTCTCCACGTCCCGGCGGAGCCTGCGGTACGTGACGACCTCCGCCACGCCGGGGAAGTACTCCGCCAGATCCCCGGGCACCCCCGCCGCGCCGTGCCCGAGGACCGTCGTCCGCTCACCGGACTGCTGCGCCACGATCGCGTCGACCGAGCCGAGCACCCGGCGCGGGGCGCTGCGCCGGGCGCCCGGCTCGATGAAGGTGCCGCGCCGCCGGTGCCTGCTGATCAGGCCCTCCTGCTCCAGCTCCTTGAGCGCCTGCCGCATGGTCAGCACGCTCACCCCGTAGTGCGCCGCGAGCTGCTCCTCGGTGGGCAGCCGCAGCGACGCGTCCGGGGAGCGTCCCAGTATCGAGGCGCGCAGGGACTGGGACACCTGGTACCAGAGGGGGAGCTTCCGGTTCAGGACCAGGGAGTCGGGGGCGAAGGCGGACACGGCATCTCCGTACTGCGGTGTGCGGCGTACGACCCTACGGCGGCGTACTCACGGGCGGAAGTGGCGCTCCAGACCCTGCCACACCTCGTCGTACCCGCGCTGCAGGTGGTCGGCGTCCACCGCCTGCCCGGTCGCCGCCAGCGGCCAGCGCGTCTCGAACATGAACGCGAGCCCGTCGTCGATCTTCTGGGGCTCCAGCTCGGCGGCGCTCGCCCTGTCGAAGGTCTCCCGGTCCGGGCCGTGCGCCGACATCATGTTGTGCAGCGACCCGCCGCCGGGCACGAAGCCCTCCGCCTTGGCGTCGTACGCGCCCTCGATGAGGCCCATGTACTCGCTCATCACGTTCCGGTGGAAGTACGGCGGCCGGAACGTGTCCTCCCCCACCAGCCAGCGCGGCGCGAACACGACGAAGTCGACCCCGGCCAGACCGGGCGTGTCGGTCGGCGACGTCAGCACCGTGAAGATCGACGGGTCGGGGTGGTCGTAGCTGATCGTCCCGATGACGTTGAAGGTCCGCAGGTCGTAGACGTACGGCACGTAGTTGCCGTGCCAGGCGACCACGTCCAGCGGCGAGTGGCCGTACGTCGCCCGCCACAGGTTCCCGCAGTACTTGTTGACGACCTCGACCGGGCCCTCCACGTCCTCGTACGCGGCGACCGGCGCCCGGAAGTCGCGCGGGTTGGCCAGGCCGTTGGCGCCGATCGGGCCGAGGTCGGGGAGCTGGAAGGGCTGCCCGTAGTTCTCGCACACGTAGCCGCGCGCGGTGCCGTCCAGGAGCTGTACGCGGAAGCGGACGCCGCGCGGGACCAGCGCCACCTCGCCGGGGCGCACGGCCAGCAGGCCCAGCTCCGTGCGGAGCAGCAGCCCGCCGCGCTCCGGGACGATCAGCAGCTCGCCGTCGGCGTCGCTGAACACCCGCTCCATGGGGGCGTTGGCGTGATAGAGGTGTATGGCCATGCCGGTGCGCTGCGTCACGTCGCCGTTGCCGCCCAGCGTCCACAGGCCGGCCAGCCAGTCCGTGCCGGGCGCGGGCTCCGGCAGCGGGTTCCAGCGCAGCCGGTTGGGGTCGGGGACCGTCTCCGTGAAGGGTGCCGAGCGGAGCGCGCCGTTGTCCGCGCGGGTGAACGGCGGGTGCGCCGCCGAGGGGCGGACCCGGTACAGCCACGAGCGGCGGTTGTGGGTTCGCGGCTCGGTGAAGGCGCTGCCGCTCAGCTGCTCCGCGTACAGCCCGAGGGGGGCCCGCTGCGGAGAGTTCCGGCCCACCGGGAGGGCGCCGGGGACGGCCTCCGACTGGTGCTCGTTGCCGAAGCCGGTCAGGTACTCCAGGCTCTCGGCCGTCTTCCTCGCCTGCTCGTCCGCCTGTGCGGCGCCGCCCATGCCCATCGCACGCTCCTGTCATGAAATCCTATGGATGACCGTAGGATTCCGGGGTGTCCCGCGTCAACGGGGTGGGGGTTCCGGGGTCCGTTCCGTTCGGGCCGCCGCCTCGCCGAGGTGGGGGCGACGGGGGGCGTGCGGCGGGGGTGGCGGGGTGAAGCCGGGCGTGGGGCCGGGGTGATGGGACGGAGCCGGCGCCGGCCTGGTTCCCGCGGCGGGGCCTGCGGTGTGGGGTCTGCGGGGTTCGGGCCTGAGGGGCGGTGTCTGCGGGGTTCGGGCCTGAGGGGCGGTGTCTGCGGGGTTCGGGCCTGAGGGGCGAAGTCTGCGAGGTCCGGGCCTGAGGGTTCGGGCCTGCGGGTCCGGGCCTGAGGGGTGGCGGCTTCCGGATCACGGTTCCGGGCGTCGGTGTTCCGGGGTGGGGGCGCCGGATCGCGGTCCGCGGGGCCGGTGTCACGGCCTTCGGGCGGCCTTCCGGGGCCACGGTGCCATGCCCGGCTCCGGGGGAGGGGGCCTCGGGGTTCGAGGGCCGCCGCCCGCGCCCCCGGAGCCGGAGTGACGGGCGTTCTGGGCCGACCGGGCGAACCGCCTGCGCCGCGCCGCGCGCAATGCGCCATATGCCGAGTCCGTGTCAGATAGTCAGATTATCGGTTGATCCGTACGACATCCTCACGGAGGAACCCGTCATGACCGCAGCCCGACCACTCCTGCGCGCCGCCGTCGCCGGACTCGCCCTCGGCGGCATCGCCTTCGCCGGTGCGCCGGCGGCCGTCGCCGCACCAGGCGACAACGGCGACATCGCGATCCACGACACCGACACCCCGCCGCTCGACCAGCGCAGCGAGTCCAAGGTGTGCCGCTTCTACCTGGCCGCCTTCAACTTCGCGGGCCTGCAGCAGGTCACGTACACGATCACCCCGCAGCCGCTGGAGACCGGCGACCCGACGCTGACGGGCGCCATCAACCTGGCGCCGACCGGCACCGGCCAGACCACCGAACTGACGCTGCCCGAGGGTCAGTACAGGCTCACCTGGACCTTCCCCGGCGCCACCGTGCCGGGCAACCTGAAGGTCTTCCGCGTCGACTGCCCGAACGGCCACGGCGACAAGAACAAGCACGGCGACAAGGACAAGGGCAAGGACACCGAGAAGGACAAGGGCGAGAAGCAGGACTACGACGGCAAGGGCCCGCACGGCGGAGTGGGCGCGGGCGGCGGCGGCACGGCCGCCGGGCCCGCCGACGAGACGCCGGCGTTCGGTGTCGGAGCGGCGCTCGCGGCCGGCCTGGCGGGTACCGCCGGGGTGGTCCTCGTCCGCCGTCGCCGTCGCGCCGATGGCGCCGCGTAGGCCCCGGCATCCACGGTTCGCCCGCCGGCGGCGGCGCCTCCTCCGTCTCACCCGGACGCTGGTCGTGGCGGTGGCGCTCGTCTCCTGCGGGGTCTGGTGGGCCCGTGACGGCGACCCGTCCGGGCCCGCCCCGGCGGTGGCGGCGGCGCCGCCGGGGCCCGTGACCCCGCCGCCGCCCGCCACCGAGTCCAAGGCCGGCCGGCCGGCGGCCCGTGGCGCGGCGGCGGAGGCGGGGCCGCCGGTGCAGGGGGCCGGACCGGGCCGGCCCGCCGCGCGGCCCCCGGCGCCGAAGGAGCCCTCGCCGCGGCCGTCGGTGAAGCCGCCGGCCAGGCCGTCCCCCGCGCCGCTGCCCGCCTCGCCGCCCGTACGGGTCGCCGTCCCGGCCATCACCATCGAGGCGCCCCTGGTCCGCCTCGGCCTCGACGGCAGCGGCCGGCTGACGTCCCCGCCGGTCGACAACCCCAAGGTGGCCGGCTGGTACGAGGACGGCGCGACGCCGGGCGAGAAGGGCACCGCGATCCTGGTCGGCCACCGCGACACCCGCACCGGCCCCGCCGTGTTCCTCAACCTCGACGTGCTCAAGCCCGGCAACACCGTCCGCATCACCCGTCAGGACGGGGTCACCGCGGTGTTCACCGTCGACCGCGTGCGCACCTTCGACAAGGAGCGGTTCCCGGACAAGGAGGTGTACGGGCCCGCCCCGCGCCCCGAGCTGCGCCTGCTGACCTGCGGCGGCGCCTTCGACAGGGAGAAGGGGTACGCCGCCAACATCGTGGTCTTCGCCCACCTCACGGACACGATCCCGGCGGACGGTCCGCGGGGGGCCTGACCGGCGGGCCCGCGCCTGACGCGGGTCCGCCGCGCGTGCGCCCGCCGCCCGGACCGCGCCGCCTGGGCCGCCGGTCGTACCGCGCCGCCCGGACGCCGCCCGTGCCGCCGGTCGTGCCGCGCCGCCCGGACCGCGCCGCCCGTGCCGCCGGTCGTGCCGCGCCGCCCGGACGCCGCCCGCGCTGCCGGTCGTACCGCGCCGCCCGGACGCCGCCCGCGCCGCCGGTCGTGCCGCGCAGGCGGGCGCCCGCGCCTGCCGGTGGCGCCGCCTGCACCCCCGCCGGTCGTGCCGCCGCGCCTGCCGGCGGTGTTCCGCGCGCGTACCCGCCGACCGTGCCGCCGCCCCGACGGGCGGCCTCTGGTGTGCCGCCGCGCCGGAGTGCCGGACACCCGCCCGGCCGGGCGGGTGTCCGCGCGGGGCGGGGCCGGACGCCGGGGTGGGCCGGACGCCGGGGTGGGCCGGGCCGGACGCCGGGCGGGGCGGATGGCAGGATCGTGGCCACCCGCGGGCGCCCGCCCGCCCCGCGGCGGACGGCGGAGTGTGACGCGCCGACCCCTGGCGGCGGAAAACTACCGCCGCTAGTTTGGTGGGCGACGCGCACGACGACCGCAGCCGGCAGGCCGAAGGAGACAGCGATGAAGGTCCACGACGGGATGTACATCGGCGGTGCGTGGCGGCCCGCCGACGGCACCGGCACCATCACCGTGGTGAACCCGGCGACCGAGGAGCCCTTCGCCACCGTCCCGGCCGGTGAGGCGGCCGACGTCGACGCCGCCGTGCGGGCCGCGCGGACCGCCTTCCCCGGCTGGGCCGCCACCCCGCCCGCGGAGCGCGCCGCCCGGCTGGCCGCCCTCCGCGACGCGCTCGCCGCCCGTCAGGACGAGATCGCCGCGACCGTCACCGCCGAGCTGGGCGCCCCGCCGAAGCTCGCCCACGCCGTGCACGCCGGACTGCCGGTCACGGTGGCCGGCTCGTACGCCGAACTCCTCCGCACGTACGCGTTCGAGGAGCGGATCGGCAATTCCACGGTGCTGCTGGAGCCGGTCGGCGTCGTCGGCGCGATCACGCCGTGGAACTACCCGCTGCACCAGATCGTCGCCAAGGTCGCCCCGGCCCTCGCGGCGGGCTGCACCGTCGTCGTCAAGCCGGCCGAGGAGACCCCGCTGACGGCGCGCCTGTTCGCCGAGTGCGCGCACGCCGCCGGGTTCCCGGCGGGCGTCGTCAACGTCGTCACCGGCCTCGGGCACGTCGCCGGGCAGGCGCTCGTCGACCACGACGGCGTCGACATGGTCTCCTTCACCGGCTCCACCGCCGTCGGCAGGCGGATCGGCGCCGCCGCGGGCGGCTCGGTCAAGCGGGTCGCCCTGGAGCTGGGCGGCAAGTCCGCGAGCGTGATCCTGCCCGGCGCCGACCTGCCGAGGGCGGTCGCCGGGAGCGTCGCCAGCGTCATGTCCAACTCCGGCCAGCGCTGCAACGCCCTCACCCGCGTCCTCGTGCGGGCGGACCGGTACGAGGAGGCCGTCGCCCTCGCCGCCGAGGCCGCCGCGAAGCACCCGGCGGGCGACCGGATCGGCCCGCTGGTCAGCGCCGCCCAGCGGGACCGCGTCGTCGCGTACATCGAGAAGGGCGTCGCCGAGGGCGCCCGGATCGTCGCGGGCGGCCCCCGGCCGCCGCTGGAGCGCGGCTTCTACGTCGCGCCGACCGTCTTCGCCGACGTGACCCCCGACATGACGATCGCCCAGGAGGAGATCTTCGGCCCGGTGGTGGCGTTCCTGCGGTACGAGGACGAGGAGGACGCCCTGCGCATCGCCAACGGCACGGTCTACGGCCTGGCCGGGGCCGTGTGGGGCGAGCCGGAGGCCGCCGCCGCCTTCGCCCGCCGCATGGACGCCGGGCAGGTGGACGTCAACGGCGGCCGGTTCAACCCGCTCGCCCCGTTCGGCGGGTACAAGCAGTCCGGCGTCGGCCGCGAGCTGGGCGCCCACGGCCTCGCCGAGTACCTCCACACCAAGTCCCTCCAGTTCTGACCGCGAGCCCCGCCGCACCGCCCGGCGCCTGGGTCACCGTCCAGGGCCCTCGGGCGCCGCTCGGGCCCCGGCCCCGCCCGCCGGCCCCCTCCGTACCGCCCACCGGCCCGCTCCGGGCCTGACCGCCACCAGTCGTCGGGAGAAACCGATGGTCGTCCGCGCCGCCGTCCTGCCCTCCGTCGGTTCTCCGCTGGAGATCACCGGCATCCGCCTGCCCGAACCGGGCCCCGGCGAGGTCCGCGTCCGCCTCGCCGCCGCCGGGGTGTGCCACTCCGACCTGTCCCTGTCCGACGGCACGATGCGCGTGCCCGTCCCCGCCGTCCTCGGCCACGAGGGCGCGGGCACCGTCGTCTCCGTCGGGGAGGGCGTCGCCCATGTCGCGCCCGGCGACGGCGTCGTCCTCAACTGGGCGCCGTCGTGCGGTGTCTGCGACCACTGCCGCGCGGGCGAGGTCTGGCTGTGCGCCGACGCCCTGTCCGGCGTCGGCCGCGCGCACGCCGTCACCGAGGACGGCAGGGAGCTGCACCCCGGCCTGAACGTGGCCGCCTTCGCGGAGGAGACGGTGGTCCCCGCCCGGTGCGTCCTGCCCGCGCCGGAGGGCGTCCCCCTCACCGACGCGGCCCTCCTCGGCTGCGCCGTGCTCACCGGCTACGGCGCCGTGCACCACTCGGCGCGGGTCCGCAGGGGCGAGTCGGTCGTGGTCGTCGGCGTGGGCGGGGTCGGGCTGGCCGCGCTCCAGGCGGCCCGGATCGCCGGGGCGGGGCCCGTCGTCGCGGTGGACGTGTCACCGGAGAAGGAGGCCCTGGCGAAGGCCGCGGGCGCCACCGACTTCGTCGTCGCCTCCGCCACGACCGCGCGGGAGGTCCGCGCGCTGACCGGTGGACGGGGCGCCGACGTGGCCGTGGAGTGCGTCGGCCGGGCCGCCACCATCCGTACCGCGTGGGACTCCACCCGGCGCGGCGGGCGCACCACGGTCGTCGGGATCGGCGGCAAGGACCAGGAGGTCGTGTTCAACGCCCTGGAGATCTTCCACTGGGGCCGCACCCTCTCCGGCTGCGTGTACGGCAACTCCGACCCGGCCCGCGACCTGCCGGTGATCGCCGGGCACGTCCGCGCGGGCCGCCTCGACCTCGGCGCGCTGGTCACGGACCGGATCGGCCTCGACCAGATCCCCGAGGCGTTCGCCAACATGCTCGCCGGCAAGGGCGGCCGGGCCCTGGTCGTCTTCTGACCCGCCGCCCGGCCGGCGCACCGCCCCACCCCGCCCCACCCCGCTCGCCCGGGGCGCCCTACTCCGGACGCCCGGTCCGCCCCGCCCCGGGCGCGCGTACCGCTCAAGCGGTCCGCGTCCGGGGCCCGGAGCGCGACACCGCCACCCCCGCCAGGCACAGCGCCCCGCCCGCGAGCGTCAGCGCGCCGGGCACCTCGCCCAGCACCGGCCAGGACATCAGCACCACCAGCGCGGGCACCGCGTACGTCGTCGCCCCCATCCGCCCGGCGGGCGTACGGGCCAGTGCGTATGCCCACGTGGTGAACGCCAGTGCGGTCGGGAACACCCCCAGGTAGACCATGTTCAGCGTCGCCGACAGCGGCGCCCGCCCGGCCTCCTCGACCAGCGCCCCGGCGAACGGCAGGCACGCCACCGTCCCGGTGAGGCACCCGTACCCGGTCACCTGGAGCGCGCTCGCGTGCCGCAGCGCCGGCTTCTGCGCGACCACCCCGCCCGCGTACCCCGCCGCCGCGAGGAGGCACAGGCCCACGCCGAGGACCGGCGCCCGCCCCCCGCCCGACACCGACAGCCCGACCGCGACGGCCCCGGCGAACGACACCGCCATCCCCGCCACCAGCCGGGGCGGCGCCGCCTCGCCGAGGAACCGGGCGCCCAGCAGCACGATGAGCACCGGGCCGATGTTCACCACCAGCGCCGCCGTCCCCGCGTCGACCTCCCGCTCCCCCCAGTTGAGCGCCACCATGTAGGCCCCGAACCACAGCAGCCCCGACAGCGCGATCCCCGGCCGGGCGGCGCGCGGCGGCAGCCCCTCGCGCCGCACCAGCAGGAGGCAGCCCAGGGTGAGCGACGCGGCGAGCAGCCGCCCGAGCGCCAGCGCGCCCGGCGAGTACGCGGACCCGGCGCTGCGGATCGACACGAACGCCGACGCCCACAGGACGACGCTGACGGCGGCGGCCGCCAGGGCGGTGCGCCGCGCACGGGCGGAGGGGGGAAGGGGAGCGGAGACCATGGCCCGACCGTAGGGCCGGGACGGTTCGCCCCCGGCCGAAACGTTCCCTCAGGACCGCCCCGGGAACGGCGTGGCCCCGGAGCAGCGCCCACCCCGGGCGGACGCCCCGTTCAGCGCAGGGCGGCCGGGGCGATGCCCAGCAGGTCGCCCAGCGCCCGCTCGCCCTCGGCGGTGACCTTCACGGCGCGCTCCGTCCCGATGCGTACGCACCACCCGGAGTCCAGCGCGTGCCGGCACAGGGCCGCGCCCGCCACCCCGGCCAGGTGCGGCCTGCGCTCCGTCCAGTCCAGGCAGCCGCGCGCCAGGGGCCGCCGCCCCCCGGCGGCCAGTTCCACCCCGAGGCCGGCGAACCAGCGCAGGCCGCTCCCGCTCAGCGCGAACCCGGCCTCCCGTTCGAGCAGCCCCCGCGCGGTCATCGCGTCCGTGATGGCGGTGCCCAGCCAGCCGGCCAGGTGGTCGTAGCAGGTGCGGCCCCGCGCCATGGCGCCCCGCGCGCCGGCCTCCCGCAGGGTGCGCGGCGGCGCGGCGGCCTCCGGCCCGGTGTGCGCGAGGAGGCCCTCCACCAGCCGGGCCGCCCGCGCGTCCGCCAGCCGCACGTACCGGTGGCGGCCCTGCCGCTCCTCGGCGAGCAGCCCGCCCGCGACCAGCCGGCCCAGGTGCCCGCTGGCCGTGGACGGCGCCACGCGCGCGTGGCGGGCCAGTTCGCCGGCCGTCCAGGCGCGGCCGTCCAGCAGGGCGAGGCAGAACGCGGCGCGCGTCTCGTCGGCCAGCAGCGCGGCGAGTGCGGCGAGGTCCCGGGCGGCGGGGGAGCGGGTCGTCATCCCTCCAGCATCGCGCGTCCACCGTTCGGCCCCCGCCGCGGGGCCACCCGCCCGGCCCCGCACCGACGCACCCGCCCGCCGCCCGCCACCGCCCGGCCCCGCACCAGCGCACTCGCCCGCCACCGCCCGGCCCCGCACCGACGCACCCGCCCGCAGCCCGCCACCGCCCACCCGCCACCGCCCGGCCCCGCACCGACGCACCCGCCCGCCACCGCCCGGCCCGCCCGCCACCGCCCGGCCCCGCACCGACGCACTCGCCCGCCGCCCGCCGTGGAGTCGCCGCCCACCGCCCACCGCCATCCGCCCTCGCCCCCGCCGGGCGTCCTGGCCGCGCACCCGGTGCCTCGCGTCCCGCCGCTCCCTAACCGCCCTGTCCGCCGCCCCGCGCCGCCGCGCCGGTGGCCGCCGCGCCCCGCCCGCCCGGCGCCAGCGCGGCGTACTGGAGCGCCAGCCCGTCGAGCAGCGCCCGCAGGCCCGTCTCGAAGGCGCCCCGGTCCACCTGCTCCCGCCGCTCGGCCAGCAGGTGCGCCTGGCCCAGGTGCGGGTAGTCGGCCGGGTCGTAGGCGCTCTCGTCGTCCACGAAGCCCCGCGCGAAGGAGCCCAGCGCCGAGCCGGTGATGAAGTACCGCATGAGGGCGCCGATGTGGGTCGCCTGCGCGGGCGGCCACCCCGCCCGCACCATCGCGCCGAACACCGCGTCGGCGACCCGCAGCCCGGCGGGCCGGCGGCCGGGGCCCCGGGCGAGCACCGGGACGAGGTGGGGGTGGTCGGCGAGGGCGGCCCGGTAGGAGAGCGCCCAGTCGTGCAGCGCCGTCCGCCAGTCGCGGCCGTCGGACGCGTCGAACATCGACAGGTCGACCCGCGCGCTGACCGCGTCCGCGACCGCCTCCAGGATCTCGTCCTTGGTGCGGAAGTGGTTGTACAGCGACGGGCCGCTCACGCCCAGTTCGGCGGCGAGACGGCGGGTCGACACCGCCTCCAGCCCCTCCGCGTCGATCAGTGAGCCCGCCGCCGCGACGATGCGGTCTCGGCTGAGCAGGGGCTTGCGCGGTCTGGCCATGCGGCACATAGTAGGGCTGCCCGATAAAACTAGCGCCGCTAATTAAAGGGGGGTCCGTGGACCTGGAGCTGACCGGGGAGCAGGAGGCCGTCCGCCGCCTGGCGGAGGACTTCGTCCGGCGCGAGGTCGCCCCGCACGCGGCCCGCTGGGACCGCGAGGAGAGCGTCGACCCGGCCGTCGTGCGCCGCCTGGGCGCGCTCGGCTTCCTCGGCCTCACCCTCCCCGAGGAGTACGGCGGCTCCGGCGGCGACCACCTGGCGTACTGCCTGGTCACCGAGGAGCTGGGGCGCGGCGACTCCTCCGTGCGCGGCCTCGTCTCGGTCTCCCTCGGCCTGGTCGCCAAGACGGTCGCCGCCTGGGGTACGGAGGAGCAGAAGCGCGCCTGGCTGCCCGCCCTCGCCTCCGGCGAGGCGCTCGGCTGCTTCGGCCTCACGGAGCCCGGCAGCGGCTCCGACGCCGCCGCGCTGGCCACCCGGGCGGTCCGGGAGCCCGGCGGGGACTGGACGCTCAACGGCTCCAAGATGTTCATCACCAACGGCACCTGGGCCGACGTGGTCCTCCTCTTCGCCCGTACCTCCGACGCCCCCGGCCACCGGGGCGTCTCCGCCTTCCTCGTCCCGGCCGACGCCGCCGGGCTCGACCGCCGCCCGGTGCACGGCAAGCTGGGCCTGCGCGGCCAGCCCACGGCGGAGCTGGTCCTCCGGGACGTGCGCGTCCCGGCCGGGGCGCTGCTGGGCCCCGAGGGGAAGGGGTTCTCGGTGGCCATGTCGGCCCTCGCCAAGGGCCGCATGTCCGTCGCCGCCGGGTGCGTGGGCATCGCGCAGGCGGCGCTCGACGCGGCGGTCGGCTACGCCGGGCAGCGCGAGCAGTTCGGCAAGCCCATCGCCTCGTACCAGCTCGTGCAGGAGCTGATCAGCGACATCTCCGTGGACGTGGCGGCGGCGCGGCTGCTGACCTGGCGCGTCGCCGACCTGATCGACCGGGGCCTGGACTTCGCCACGGCCGCGTCCCAGGCGAAGCTCTTCGCCTCGGAGGCCGCCGTGCGCAGTGCGAACAGCGCCCTGCAGGTCTTCGGCGGCTACGGCTACATCGACGAGTACCCGGTCGGCAAGCTGCTGCGCGACGCGCGCGTGATGACGCTGTACGAGGGCACCAGCCAGATCCAGAAGCTCATCATCGGCCGCGCGCTCACCGGGATCTCCGCCTTCTGAGCCGCCGCCCGCCCGCCGGCGTGCTGCCGCCCCCGGCCGCCTCCTCCCGGACCGGAGCCGGCCTCTCCGGACGCCGGCCCGGCGCCCCCCTCCCGGGCCCGGTCTGAGTAGGCGGACGGAGGCGTCGTAGCCGACAGTGGCGCATGCCGCGGCGCTGGATGCACCCCCCGGCGACCACGCGGGCGTTCTTCGGCGGGGCGGGGATCTTCCGCTTGGCGCGAGTGCTCTGGTCTCCGCCGATCAGGTGCCGGTTGTCGATCTTTGCTGCGCAGTCCTTGCCGGCAAGCTCGTCGTACGGGCGGCAGCAGCCCTCGCAGTAGACCTCGAGCGCCTCGATGCGCTGGCCCTCAGTCGTCCTGAAGCTGCCCCGGTAGTCGGCCACCTTGGCGATCCCCGGTACCACCTCAATCTCCGCGGCGACAACCCACACATGGGAAAGGTCCGGCTCCGACTCGATGGGCGACTGCGCGAGCGGCTCCTCAGCACCGTTCCTCCGGATCGCTGCGGGTTGGCATAAGCCGCAACCCCTTCACTCCCGGAACGTCAACGGCCGTTATCCGTTACACCTCGGGCTCCTGCCTTGCTGCTTGGCACGCTGTCGCTGTAAGCCACCGGTTTCCCCTGGCGGAGTCATCGGTCTTCCTGGAGTTTCAGCATCTCGTGGAACAGGCCGGTGCCTTCGCTGACGAGTTCGTCAAAGGTGCCGTTTTGGACGATGCGGCCCTGGTCGAGGACGTAGATCCGGTCGGCGAGCTTGGTGTTCACCAGCCGGTGGGTGATGAAGATGGTGGTGCGGCCGGAGGCCAGTTCGCGCAGGCGGGTGAAGATGCGGTGTTCGGCGCGCGCGTCGAGGGCGGCGGTGGGCTCGTCCAGGACGAGGACCGGGGCGTCGCGGTGGAAGGCGCGGGCGACGGCGAGGCGCTGCCACTGGCCGCCGGAGACGTCGTGTCCGCCCCACCAGGAGCGGGCCAGGGAGGTGTCGAGACCTTGGGGGAGCCGGGCGATGACGCTGTCGGCGCCGGCGGCTTCGGCGGCCGCGTGTACCGCGCTGTCGCCTTCGGGGCGAGGTTGGCCGAGGGTGATGTTCTCGCGGGCGGCGAGCGGCCAGCGGGTGTAGTCCTGCGGCACGACGGCAACCTGCCGCAAGACGGTGTCGATGTTGCAGTCGGCGAGGTCGTGCGCGTCCCATGAGACGGTCCCGGCCGTGGGGAGGAACAGACCGGTCAGGAGCTTGGACAGCGTCGTCTTCCCGGAGCCGTTTTCGCCGACCAGAGCGATGACTTCGCCGCGGTGGACGGTCAGGTCGATGTCGGTGAGCGACGGGGCATCGGCGCCGGGGTAGGTGAACGAGGCCGTCCGAGCGGTGATGACCTGGGGTGCGGCGGTGATCTGCCTGGTACCGCGTTTGCCGGTCCACTGTCCGGCCAGTGTGAGGAAGCGGGCCCAGTCGTCCAGGGCGAGCGAGGTGCGGAACAGGCGGGCGCCGGCCCGCACGAGGGAGGACAGGGCGTTGCCGGAGGTCCGTACGGCCAGGGCGGCGGTTCCGGCGACCGCAAGGTCCATCCGGTCGGTTGCGACGAAGGCGACGAGCGCAGCCCAGGTCAGGAGCATTCCGGCGGCGGACAGCGCGTCGCCGGCGCCCTGCACGACCAGGGCGCGGCGTGAGGCGGTGAGCTGTTCGGCTTCCAGTCGGCCGGAGACGACTCGGTACTGGCGGATGAGGAAGGCGGCCATGGTGTTGGCGCGGACTTCGTCGGCGGTGGTGCGCTCGGTGGAGTAGTTGCGGAACACGGCGCGCAGGCGGGTGTCGGAGAGGTTGCGGTGGTGGGCGGCGTGTTCGATGCGGGCGGCGCGGACGGCGCCCCAGGCGCAGGGGGCGACGGCCAGGAGCAGCAGCGGGATGAGTAGCGGGTGAAGGACGGAGGCGACGGCGGCCGCGGCGACGAGCTGGGCGAGGGCGGAGGTGAGTGCCTGGGCGTCGAGGATGAGGTCGCGGGTCTTCTCCGCGCCGTCTCCGGCGGCGGCGTAGGCGTTGTCGAAGTCGGGGTCTTCGTAGGCGACGAGCTCGGCGGACGTGGCCGCGGTGATGACCTTGAGGTCGGCCTCGCGGGTGACCTTCGGCGCGAGGCGGGCGGCGGCGGCGCGGGCGAAGGCGTCCACGAGGTACCGGCCCGCGCTCGCCCCGGCCAGCACGAGCAGTGCAGACAGGTTGCCCCGCAGGCCCTGAACGATGTCGTCGGCGTTCATCAGCGCGCCCAGGACATGCGCGGTCGCGGCCAGGGCAAGCGCGGTCAGCACGGCGCCCGTGACCTGTCCAGCCAGGAGGAGGACGACGGCGGTACGGTCGGCTTGCCATGCGAGGGCGGCGGCCTGCCGGAGGGTGCGGGGCAAGCGGCTGGCGATGGTGAGGGTACTGAGGGCGGTGGCGGCCTCGTAGTGCCGGTCGGAGGCGAGGCGCATGTGCGGGGCCTGCCCGGCGGGTGCCGCGGGCAGTGCGGTGCTGGGAGATGTCACGCGGACATGAAGCGGCCCCCGCACGGGCGGGGGCAACGTGTATTCCAGCGGCCCGGTGTGAACCCACAGTTCAGCGGAACGAGCCGTCAACCTGCGTCCACGAATTCACCTGTCCATGTCCGCGACCCGGGGCGGGGAGGGTCGCCCCCGGGGCGCGGAGTCTGCTACCCGCGGCCGGTCAAGGGACGCGCATGACCGCGGTCCACGGCCGGTCGACGGCATCGCCGATGTCGCGGCCGACGGCATGGCCGGGCACTTCCGCCCAGGCGTGGGCGGCGTCGGGCCGGAACCGCGCGCCGAGCACCCAGCGGGCCCGCCGCCCGGTGAGCGCGGCGGCGATGACCGTGGCCAGGCTGATCTCCATGCAGGCGACCCGGCCCGGCCACCACAGCGGCACGGCCGCCGTGGTCGCGGTGTACAGGGCGTCGAGCCGACGGGCCGAGACGTAGGGCAGGCGGCGTGCCTGACGGACGACGGCGATGCGTCGGCGCAGAGGCACATGGCACAGGGCGAGGGAGAGTGCCAAGGCGACCGTGGCGACCAGGCGCAGGTGCAGCGGCGCCGTGGGGCGGGCGCCGGGGGCGACGACGGTCACCGGCGCCACCACCTTCGCCGCGGTGCCGGGGGGCGGGCGGTGTCCACGAGCACCCCGCGCTCCAGGAGGCTCGCCACGCAGTCGTGCACGGCGTCCCGTACGGCGGCGGGGTCGAGTCCCGCCGGGATGGCGATCCGGTCGGCGAGCCCGGCGACGGAGCCCGTCGTCACAGCCGCCCGCCACACCATGGCGGCAGACGCGTCGAGCATGAGCCACTTCCCTGCCATGGTGTCCAGCACGGCCGTGCCGTCCAACGTGATGGCGTAGTGCACGCCCGGCGCCGGGGTCAGCACGCTGCCTCCCGCGCTCCGGCCGGGCCGCTTCGGGCGCGGCCGGTCAGCCACTGGCACGCGGCGATCAGCTGGTGCAACTCCGCAATCGGGGCCGCGCTCTGCCCCCGCGCCGCCTCCAGCAGCGTGCGCCGAGCTGCGGCCGGGTCGATCAGGCCCGCGGCCACCAAGGGGCTGTCCTCGATGAGCTGGGCGAGCGCGAACCGATGCCGCTCCAGCCCGGCGATCCGCTGGGAGGCGAAACTCCCCTTGGTGCGGCGCGAGGTCAGCCAGTCGGGCAGCGACGGCAGCGCGGCGGCCAGCAGAGGCTTGTAGGTAACCACCCCGCGCCGCACTGACGCCGGCACGGCGAACGCAGCCCGTACGACCTGGTTGTCGAGGAACGGATACACCGGGCGCACGCCGATCGGCGCATGCAGCGCCCGCGCCGTACGCGCCGCTTCCCCTGTGGCCCGCAGCGCGGCCCACTGCTCTGCCTCGTCCGCGGACTCGGGCTGCTCGCCGCCGGCGGCCTCCCGCAGCATCGCCGCCGCACGGACGCGGGCGTACGGGGTCAGCCAGGACGCCGCCGCACCCGGGCGGCACCACGTCCAGCCGGACGAGCCGTCAGCCGTCAGCGGCGCAGCGGACTCCAGGGCGTCGGCCGCACGCAGCAGCACACCGGCCCGCCCGAGCGCCGCGGTCTGGCGCAGCTCCATCCAGTACGGTCGCGGCGCGAGACCGCGCAGCCGCGCCCATGACGCGACGTGGCGCTTAGCGGCGCGTTCCTCGCCCTGCTGGATCATGCCGACCCACGCGGCGCTGCTCGCGTCCAGGACCACGTCGCCGCCGTGGCCGGTCAGATGCAGCGGGCTGCCCGCGACGGGGGCGAGGTAGAGGCGGTCCATGTGCCAGTTCACGACATCGGCGGCCGGCTCGTCCGTGTCCGGTACGCCATCAAGACGGAACGGCAGGTGCTCGTCCCGGCCGGCCGCGATCTCGTGCGGAATCCCGGCGTGCTCGGCGATGCGTACGGCATAGGAGGCGTCCTCGCCGCTGGTGTGACCGTCGGTGTAGGTGACCGCGCGAACCGGGCCGACGGCGGCCGCGAGGAGGACGGCGGTGGCCGAGTCCAGGCCGCCCGAGAGGTCCGCGCCGACCTCCACGCCCGCGTTCCTCACCGGTCGCTGCACGGCCTCGGTGAGGACGTGCCCGAAGGCCGCGGCGGCGGCGGGCAGATCGGCGGCCGGCCGGATACCGGAGATGTCCACCACGGTCGCTTCGCCGCGGGCGATGACCAGGCCGTAGCCGCCGGGCACCAGGCTGATGCCCCGGTACAGGGTGCGGTGCGGCCAGTGCTGTGCGCCGCAGGCGAGTCGGGCCACGAGCAGCTCCAGGTCCGCGGCGGCCCCGGTCAGCTCCACCAGGTCGCCCAGGTGCACAGCCCACGTCGGGTCGCCATGCTCGTGCCGCGTGTAGTACACGGGCCGGGTGCCGGCGAGGTCCCCGCCGATGAAGCGGGTGCCGTCCGGGGCGTGCGCGCTGACCCAGTACGAGCCGGGCCAGTTCGTCAGCCGCATCCAGTCGTGGGAGGCGACCGCCGTCAGGGCCTGCGCCAGCTCGTCCCGGCTCGCTCCGCAGTCACCGGTCACGGTCAGACGGCACGGCCCGTCGAACACCGTCCTGGTGGGTTCGCCGCGCGTCCTCGGCAGCTCCTGGACGGCCGCCGCGTTCTGCTGCTCCATAGTGTGCCTCCCCTGTGTGCTGATGCGAGGTACGGGCCGGGGGCCCGGCGCCGAGCGGACGATGCCGCCGGGTCCCGGACCCCCGGATGGGTGACGACGAGCCGGAGGCTCAGCCCTCGAAGTAGTTGGTCTTGTCCGAGTCGTTGAAGTCCTGCCGGCCGAGGGTCACCTCGTCCACGTCGTGGGCAGCGACGTGCGGGGCGAAGCCCTGGGCGACCTTCTCGTCAGCCTGCTCGTTGATCGGGGTGGTGGCGTTGATGGCCATGTCCGTTCCTCCGTCTCGTTTCCCGGCGCCGTGTCGGCCGGGCTGAGACCAGTTGACCGCGCGCCGTCGCTGCGTCTCCACGGCGAAGCCGCTGCGCTCACGTGCGCCCGCCGACCCCGGCTGTCCTGCGACGCCGCTGCGAATCGCTGCGAACTGCCTCTGAGCAGCGCCGCGTTGCGCTTTCGCGCGTAGCCTGGAGGAACGTACGACCTTGGCCGCCAGCACCCCTCACCACCTCTGACCAGGGGGACACCGGTGTCGCATCCGGCAGGACGCCCGAACGAAGCCCTCGCCCACTGGGTGCGCCTGTCCGGCGCGAGCTACGAACGCGTCGCCAAGGCCGTGAACGAGGTCGCGGCCAGCCACGGGCGGCACGACGTCCAGACGGACAGCTCGCGGGTATCGCGGTGGATCAACAAGGGGGAGCGGCCCCGGCAGCCGGTTCCGGAGTACCTGGCGCAGGCGCTGACCAAGCTGTGCGGCCAGCCGTACGAGCTGACCTCCGCCGACCTCGGGTTCTCCAGCAGCCGACCGCGCCGGGCAGGGGAGGGGTGGTCAGCCCGCGCGGTCGTAGCCGCCATCCTCGACACCACTCGGAGCGACGCCGTGACCGATGACCGGACCCCGCCCCGCGCCCGCCTGCTGCGCGGCGCCGAACTCGTCACCGCCGTGCAGCCGTGGCTGCACCTGCCCGACGACGAGCCACTCCCGGAGCCCGCCAAGCCCGGACGCCAGCTGGGCCTGTCGGATGTCGACCGCATCCACGCCACCACGAGCGCGTTCCGGCGCCTGGACAACGAACACGGCGGCGCCCTTTCCCGGCTCGCCGTCGTCGGACAGCTCCAGGAGGTCACCCACCTCGCCCGTACGTGCACGTTCACGGAGGACACGGGCCGGGCGCTGTTCGCGGCCGTCGCCGAGCTGGCGAGCGTCGCCGGGTGGATGACCCATGACGCCGGCGTCCACGGCGAGGCGCAGCGCTACCTGCTCTTGGGCCTGCAAGCCGCCAAGCAGGCCGGGCGGCACGGTGCCGGGATCGGTGGGCACCTGCTGAACTGCCTCGCCCGGCAGGCCAACCACCTTGGTCACGCCGAGGACGCCCTGGAACTGGTGCAGGCCGCCCAGTACGGCACACGGAAGCTGCCGCCGGGGCGTTTGCGGGCGCTGCTGTGCTCCCTGGAGGCGCGCTGCCACGCTGTCCTGGGCGACATCGCCGAGATGGAGCGCGCGACCGCGGCCGCCGAGGCGGCGCTGGCGGCCGACAGCGGCGAGCCGACGCCGAGCTGGGCCGCCTGGTTCGATGCTGCGGAGTTCCACGTCACGGCCGGGGTGTGCGAGTTCCTAGCCGCCGAGCATGTCCCCGCGCGCGCGGAGCGTGCCATCACCCTCATCGCGCAGGGCACCGGGCACCGGCCTGCCGAACGGGTCCGCAGCCGGGCCTTCGACCACATCGCGCTCGCCCGCGCCTACGTACGAGCGGGGGAGCCAGAGGCTGCGGACGTCGCGACGAGCACAGCTTTGGCCCTGATGGGCTCGGTCAGCTCCACCAGGGTCGGTGACCGGCTCCAGGAACTCGACGCAGAGCTGAAGGCGGCGCCTCTGGGCGGCACGGTGGTGGAGAGTCGGGAGCGCATCCGTGCTGCCGTCTATCCGCAGTGACTGCCGCAGGCGCCCTGCCAGGGCGAGGCGGCGGGCGTGTCCGACCACCGCCGCCGGTGCGGCTGCCCGGTCGCCCGCCCGGCCTCCCACCTCCCCTCCGGACCCCGGCCCTCAGCGCCCCTCCGGACCCCGGGCCCCGGCTCCTCCGGGGCCCGGTCTGAGTACCCGGTCTGAGTAGGCGGACGGAGGTGGCGTACGCCACAGTGGCGCATTCTCGATGCCATGAGTGACACACCGGTCAAGCAGCAGAACACCGCGGCCTACTACGCCCAGGCGGTCGCCTCCTTCGCCATCGCCATCGCCGCCGTGGCGATCGGCATCGGCAACCTGGAGGCGGACGTCTGGGTCCGCGCCTTCCTGGGCATCGCGGTCCTCTACCTCACCACCTCCGCCTTCACCCTCGCCAAGGTCGTCCGCGACCGCCAGGAGGCCGGGCAGATCGTCAGCCGCGTCGACCAGGCCCGGCTGGAGAAGCTGCTGGCCGAGCACGACCCCTTCCAGAAGCTCTGAGCCGCCCGGCCCGGTCGCCTCCGCCCCCATGGCCCTAAGCGCTTGCTCACCGTCGCGGTATGGTGTTCGTCCTTGTATGACGGAAGGGGCGAGCGATGGGCGCGGCGGAGGAGACGGCCGGCGGCGAGACGCCGTGGGGGGAGGTCACCCCCGACGCGGCCAGGCGGCTGCTGGTGGCGGCCGTCGACGCCTTCGCCGAGCGCGGCTACCACGCCACCACCACCCGTGACATCGCCGGCCGGGCCGGGATGAGCCCGGCGGCGCTCTACATCCACTACAAGACCAAGGAGGAGCTGCTCCACCGGATCAGCCGCATCGGCCACGACAAGGCGCTGGAGATCCTGGAGGAGGCGGCGAACGGCCCCGGCACCGCCGCCGAGCGGCTCGCCGACGCCGTGCGGTCCTTCGTCCGCTGGCATGCCGAGCGCCACACGACCGCCCGCGTCGTCCAGTACGAGCTGGACGCGCTCGGCCCCGAGCACCGGGCGGAGATCGTCGCCCTGCGCCGCAGGACCGACGCGGCGGTGCGCCGCATCATCGGCGAGGGCGTCGCGGCGGGCGAGTTCGACGTACCGGACGTGCCGGGCACCACCCTCGCCGTGCTGTCCCTGTGCATCGACGTGGCGCGCTGGTTCAACGCGCAGGGCAGCCGAACCCCCGACGAGGTGGGCGCGCTCTACGCCGGCCTGGTCCTGCGCATGGTGGGCGCCCGCGACCGGCGCCCCGGCGCGGCGGCCGGACCCCGGCCCTGACCGCCGCGCCGACGGCTCAGAGGTAGAAGCGGGACACCGACTCGGCGACGCAGACCGGCTTGTCGCCGCCCTCGCGCTCCACCGTCACGACCGCCGTCAGCTGCACCCCGCCGGGCACGTCCTCGACCGCCTTCACCAGCGCGGTCGCCCGCACCCGCGAGCCCACCGGCACCGGCGCCGGGAAACGCACCTTGTTCGTGCCGTAGTTGACGCCCATCCGCACCCCTTCCACCCGCATCACCTGCGGTGTCAGCACGGGCAGGAGGGACAGGGTGAGGTAGCCGTGCGCGATGGTCGCGCCGAAGGGCCCCTGTGCCGCCCGCTCGGGGTCGACGTGGATCCACTGGTGGTCGCCGGTGGCGTCGGCGAACAGGTCGATCCGCTTCTGGTCCACCTCCAGCCAGTCGCTGTGGCCGAGCTGCTCGCCCACCGCTGCCCTCAGCTCGTCGACGGTAGTGAAGATCCTCGGCTCCGCCATCCCTGCTCCCTGGTCCTGTCCCCGGTGTGCCATGGTCGTGTCCAAGCGCTTGCTTAGCATGCGGGGGGCGGTTGCCCTTGTCAACGGACCAGTAGGGTTCGGCGGGTGCCGCAGATTCCAGGGAAAGTCCACGAGCTCACCGTCGGCCAGCTCTCCGCGCGCAGCGGCGCGGCCGTCTCCGCCCTGCACTTCTACGAGGCCAAGGGCCTGATCAGCAGCCGCCGCACCAGCGGCAACCAGCGCCGCTACACCCGGGACGCACTGCGCCGGGTCGCCTTCGTGCGGGCGGCCCAGCGCGTCGGCATCCCCCTCGCCACCATCCGGGACGCCCTGGCCGAGCTGCCCGAGGAACGCACCCCCACCCGCGAGGACTGGGCGCGGCTCTCCCGCGCCTGGCGCGCCGAGCTGGACGCCCGCATCCAGCAGCTCGGCCGGCTCCGCGACCACCTCACCGACTGCATCGGCTGCGGGTGCCTCTCCCTCGACACCTGCGTCCTGTCCAACCCGGACGACGTGTTCGGCGAGCGGATCGCCGGCTCCCGCCTGCTTCCGGAGCGCCCCCGCCGGCGCGGCGAGGACGGGTCCCGCGGGGACGGGTCCCGCGGGGACGGGGGTGAGCGCGGGCGCGACCGGAGCGGGCGCCGTGAGGGCCAGCCCGCGGAGGGCGAGTGCACGGAGGGCGAGCGCGCCGAGGGGGAGCGGGGCCCCGGCACGCGCGTTCTCGAACCGGGCCGTTCGGCCGAGCGCGGGGCCGGGCAGCGCACCGGAGAGGGCCGCGCGCCCGAGTGCGCCGAGGCCGAGGCCGAGGCGCAGGCGTAGGCGCAGAGGCGCCCCGCCGTGCTCACCCCACGGCGGCCAGCGCCCCCGCCCGCGCGTCCGCCCGCCCCGCACCCGGCCGTGCCGCCGCCAGGGCCTCGGCCGACAGGACGGGAGCGGGCACCAGCACCCCGCAGCCGGCGCACACCGGGCCGCGTGCCTCGTCGCCGCCGTCCCACCGCCAGACGAACCGGGCGCCGGCGCACACCGGGCAGCGCCCGCCCGGCCCGGCCTCCAGGGCGGCGATCAGCCGCCGCAGCGCCTCGGCCAGCGGGAGCCGGGGGTGCACGGCGGGGTCGGCGCAGCGCGCCACGCCGTTGCCGCCCCAGGTGCGCCGGTGCCAGTCGTCCACCGGGCCCGGACTGCGCAGCCCCAGGCGCTTCTCGCGGCGGCGCCGCTCCGCGAACCGCCGCTCGTAGGCGAGCCACACGGCCCGCGCCTCCTCCACCTCGTCGAGCGCGGCCACCAGCCGCGCCGGATCGAGGTCCCGGTCCTCGTGCCCGAACCCGTGCCGCCGGCACAGGTGGTCCCAGGTCGCGCGGTGCCCGTACGGAGCGAACCGCTCCAGGCACTTGCGCAGCGAGTAGCGCCGCAGCGCCACGTCGCACCCGGGGTCACGAACCTGTCTGGCGAGACTCCGGAAACCGGCCATCGCTCCGCCACCTCCGTCGCTGGTACTTCGGCGTCGTTGAAGAGACGTACGGGTGCCCCTTCCGGCTCCATCGAAATCGCACGGGCCGCCCGCCTCCCTCCCTGGAACGGGGCGGCGGGCGGCTGCCGGCCGGGCCGGGGACCGCCGGTGACGGTCCGTCGGCGGCCGCGCGCCCACCCGCGCGCCCCTCGGTTCAGCGGCTCAGCGGTACAGCAGGTACTCCCCGCGCACCGCGCGGAACGCCTCGAGGTCCCGCTGCCACGCGGTGGCCACCTCGTCCGGACCGGCGCCCGCGTCGACCATCGTCCGCACCGTCGCGGAGCCGGTCAGCTTGTCGATCCAGTGGTCGGCGCGCCAGGCGAAGCCGCTCCACGTCCGCTTCGCCGTCACCAGCAGCCCGACACCGGTGCGCACCGGGTCGAACGCCGCCCGGTCGTGGACGTGCAGTTGCACCCCGCCGACCGTCCTGCCCTGGAACTTGGAGAACACCGGTGCGAAGTACGCCTCCCGGAAGGTGACGCCCGGCAGCTCCAGCGCGTTCGCCGCCTCCGCCCACCGCCGGTCCACGCCCTCGGCGCCCAGCAGTTCGAACGGCCGGGTGGTGCCGCGCCCCTCCGACAGGTTCGTGCCCTCGAACAGGCAGGTCCCGCCGTACACCAGCGCCGTGTCGGGCGTCGGCATGTTGGGGCTCGGCGGCACCCACGGCAGCCCCGTCGCGTCGAAGAGGTCCCGCCGGCGCCACCCCGTCATCCGCACCGTCTCCAGGCGCACCGGCCGCGCCAGGAACTCCCCGTTGAACAGCCGCGCCAGCTCGGCGACGGTCATCCCGTGCACCTGCGCGATCGGCTCCCGGCCCACGAACGTGGCGTACGCCCGGTCCAGTACGGGCCCGAGCGCCGCCCGCCCGCCCACCGGGTTAGGCCGGTCCAGCACGACGAACCGTTTCCCCGCTAGCTCGGCGGCGACCATGCAGTCGTACATGGTCCAGATGTACGTGTAGAAGCGCGCGCCCGCGTCCTGGATGTCGAACACGACCGTGTCCACCCCGGACGCGGCGAACACGTCGGCGAGGGCGCGGCCGCTCTTGCCGTACGTGTCGTAGACCGGCAGCCCGGTCGCCGGGTCGTCGTACCGGCCCTCGGAGCCGCCCGCCTGGGCGGTGCCCCGGAAGCCGTGCTCGGGGCCGAACACCGCGACGAGGCGCACCCGTTCGTCGGCGTGCATCACGTCCACGATGTGCCGTACGCCGGCGGTGACCCCGGTCGGGTTGGTCACCACGCCCACCCGCTGCCCGGCGAGCGGGGCGTACCCGTCGGCCGCCAGCCGTTCGAAGCCGGTGCGCACCCGCCGCCCCGCCGCGCGCCCCCCGGCCCCGGCCCCGGTCCCGTCGAACGCGGGCCCGTCCCCGGCCCCCGCACCCGCCCCGGTGTTTGCCCCGGTGCCCGACGCGGCGCCGGGGGCCCCCGCCACCCCCGCCACCCCCAGCGCACCGCCCGCCACCGCCAGCAGACCCCGTCTGGACACGCCCATGGGACACCTCCGTGATCGTTCCGTCACGCTCCGGCACGAGACCTCGCAGGCTAGCGCGGTGCCCCTTCCCGCAGGACATACCGACCGGTTAGTCTGCCGGTCGGCGGCCGGTCCTCGCGGTCGGCGCGCAGCCGGCCCGCGGCCGGTCCGGGGCCGGTCCGGGGCCCGTCCCCGCGGCCGGTCATCGCGGCCGGTCCCACCGGCGGACGCACGGCGGAGAGGGGTTCACATGGGCAGCACGGGCACGTTCCAGGGGGCGCGCGTGGTCGTCACGGGCGCGGCCGGCGGCATCGGGGCCGCCCTCGCGCGCAGGTTCGCCGCCGAGGGGGCGCGGGTCGCCGTCAACGACCTCGACCCCGCCCGCGTACGGGCGGTGGCCGAGGACATCGGCGCCGTGCCCGTGCCCGGAGACGCCTCCGCCGTCGTGGAGGAGGCCCGCGACGCGCTGGGCGGCGCCGTCGACGTCTACTGCGCCAACGCCGGGCTCGCCTCGCCCGGCGACGCCGCCGCGGGCGAGGAGGTCTGGTCCGCCGCCTGGGACGTCAACGTGATGGCGCACGTGCGCGCCGCCCGCGTCCTGCTGCCCGACTGGCTGGAGCGCGGGAGTGGCCGGTTCGTGTCCACCGTCTCGGCGGCGGGCCTGCTCACCATGGTCGGCGCCGCCCCGTACAGCGTCACCAAGCACGGCGCCTACGCCTTCGCGGAGTGGCTGTCCCTGACGTACCGCCACCGGGGGCTCAAGGTCCACGCCATCTGCCCGCAGGGCGTGCGCACCGACATGCTCGCCGCCGCCGGGTCGGCCGGCGAACTGGTCCTCGCCCCCACCGCCGTCGAGCCCGGGGACGTCGCGGACGCGCTCTTCGCGGGCATGGCGGAGGACCGGTTCCTGATCCTCCCGCACCCCGAGGTCGCCGGCTACTACCGGGCGCGCGCCGCCGAGCCGGAGCGCTGGCTCGGCGGGATGAACCGCGTCCAGCGCACCTGGGAGGCGACCGGGCGGTGAGGCCCGCCCCGGCGAGTGGGAAGATCGGTGGGACGACCAGCCGGACGGACGACGAGGAGAGGTGGCGGCCCATGGCCAGGACGACGGACGGGAACGGCGCCACGCCCGTCCCGCGCAGGCTGCTGGCCGCCGCCACCCGCCTCTTCGCCGAGCGGGGCTACGACCGGACCTCCGTCCAGGAGATCGTGGAGGCGGCCGGGGTCACCAAGGGCGCCCTCTACCACTACTTCGGGTCCAAGGAGGACCTGCTGCACGAGGTGTACGCGCGGGTGCTGCGCCTCCAGCAGGAGCGGCTCGACGCCTTCGCCGGCGCGGACGCGCCCGTCGAGCGGCGGCTGCGCGACGCGGCGGCCGACGTGGTCGTCACCACCATCGAGAACCTGGACGACGCCTCGATCTTCTTCCGCTCCATGCACCACCTGAGCCCGGAGAAGAACAAGCAGGTCCGCGCCGAGCGGCGGCGCTACCACGAGCGGTTCCGCGCCCTGGTCGAGGAGGGCCAGCGCTCCGGCGTGTTCTCCTCGGCCACCCCGGCCGACCTGGTGGTCGACTACCACTTCGGCTCGGTGCACCACCTGTCGACCTGGTACCGGCCGGACGGCCCGCTCAGCCCGCGCGAGGTCGCCGACCACCTCGCGGACCTGCTGCTGCGCGCCCTGCGTCCGTAGCCCGCCCGCCCCGGGGGCCCCTGCGGGGCGCGGCCCCGGCACCCGGCACCACCCGGGCGTACGGCTCGGGCACCCCGCACCACCCGGGCGTACGGCTCGGGCACCCCGCACCACCCGGGCGTACGGCTCGGGAGTCCCGCGCGCCGTTCGGACGCACGGCCTCCGGACCGCGCACCCCGGGGGCGTACGGCCCCGGGGGCCCCGGACGGCCGTACGCCCCCGGTGTCACCGCTCAGGCGTACCGCCTCAGCTCCCGCCGGGCGAGCGACCGCTGGTGCACCTCGTCCGGGCCGTCCGCGAGCCGCAGCGTCCGCGCCGCCGCCCACAGCTCCGCCAGCGGGAAGTCCTGGCTCACCCCGCCCGCGCCGTGCAGCTGCACCGCCCGGTCGATGACGTCCACCACCGTGCGCGGGGTGGCGATCTTGATGGCCTGGATCTCGGTGTGGGCGCCCCGGTTGCCGACCGTGTCCATCAGCCAGGCGGTCTTCAGCACCAGCAGCCGCAGCTGCTCGACGGCGACCCGCGCGTCCGCGATCCACGCGTGCACCTGCCCCTGTGCGGCGAGCGGCTTCCCGAACGCCGTACGGGACACCGCCCGGCGGCACATCAGCTCGATCGCCCGCTCCGCCATGCCGATCAGCCGCATGCAGTGGTGGATGCGGCCCGGCCCGAGCCGCGCCTGCGCGATGGCGAACCCGCCGCCCTCCTCGCCCACCAGGTTCGCCACCGGCACGCGGGCCCGGTCGAAGACCACCTCGGCGTGGCCGCCGTGGGAGTGGTCCTCGTAGCCGTACACCCGCATCGCGCGCCGCACCTCCACGCCCGGCGTGTCGCGGGGCACCAGCAGCATGGACTGCTGGCGGCGCACGTCGGGGCCGTCCGGGTCGGTCTTGCCCATCACGATGAAGACCCGGCAGTCCGGGTTCATCGCCCCGGAGATGTACCACTTGCGGCCCGTGACGACGTACTCGCCGCCGTCCCGCTCGATCCGCGTCTCGATGTTGGTCGCGTCGGAGGAGGCCACGTCCGGCTCGGTCATCGCGAACGCGGAGCGGATCTCCCCGGCCAGCAGCGGCTCCAGCCATCGCTCGCGCTGCTCGGGCGTGCCGAACTGGGCGAGGACCTCCATGTTGCCCGTGTCGGGCGCCGCGCAGTTCAGCGCCGTCGGCGCGAGGTGCGGGGAGCGGCCGGTGATCTCCGCGAGCGGCGCGTACTGGAGGTTGGTGAGCCCCGCGCCGTACTCCCCGTCCGGCAGGAACAGGTTCCACAGGCCCCGCCGCCGCGCCTCCGCCTTCAGCTCCTCCACCACGGGCGGGGTGTCCCACGGGGAGGCCAGCTCCGCCCGCTGCTCCTCGGCGACGGCCTCCGCCGGGTACACGTGTGCGTCCATGAAGTCCAGCAGCCGCTTCCGCAGCTCCTCGGTGCGCGCGTCCATCGCGAAGTCCATGGGTCAGCCCTCCCGCAGGGTGGTGAGGCCGTGCTCGATGAAGAGGGGCACCAGCTCGCCGATCCGGTCGAAGCCCGCCCCGACGGTCTGGCCGAGCGTGTACCGGTGGTGGATGCCCTCCAGGATCACGGCGAGCTTGAACCAGGCGAACGCCGTGTACCACGGCAGCCGCTCCACGTCCCGCCCGGACCGGGCCGCGTACCGTTCCACCAGCTCGGCCGCCGGGGGGTGCCCCTCGGCCGTCGCGGTGGTGGCGACCACGGACCCCGGCACGTCCAGCGGCGTGCTGTACATGACGAGCAGCCCGAGGTCGGTGAGCGGGTCGCCGAGGGTGGACATCTCCCAGTCGAGGACGGCGGTGATCCGGTCGCCGTCGCCGATCAGGACGTTGTCGAGGCGGTAGTCGCCGTGGACGACCGCCGGCGCGGGCGAGACGGGCAGCTCCCGGCCGAGCGCCGCGTGCAGCTCGTCGATCCCGGCCAGCTCCCGGCCGCGCGACGCGGCGAGCTGCTTGCCCCAGCGGCGCAGCTGCCGCTCCAGGAAGCCGTCGGGCCGCCCGAAGTCCCCGAGGCCCACCGACTCCGGGTCCACCGCGTGCAGTTCGACCAGGGTGTCGACCAGCCCGAGCACGGCCGCGCGGGTCCGCTCGGCGCCCAGCGGGGCGAGCTGCGCGGCGCTGCGGTAGGGGGTGCCGGGCACGAAGTCCATCACGTAGAAGGGCGCGCCGAGCACGGACTCGTCCTCGCACAGCAGCACCGGCCGGGGCACCGGCACGGCCGTCGGGTGCAGGGCGCTGAGCACGCGGTGCTCGCGCCGCATGTCGTGCGCGGTGGCCAGGACGTGGCCCAGCGGCGGGCGGCGGACGACCCACCGGTGGACGCCGTCGGTGACGGCGTACGTCAGATTGGAGCGCCCGCCCTCGATCAGCCGGGCGTCGAGCGGCCCGGCCACCCCCGCGGGCAGCTCCCGGTCCAGCAGCGCGCGCAACCGCTCGGGGTCGAGGCCTGGCGGCGGGGCAGAGCTCATGGGGCGCACCTTCCGAAGGGCGGGGACGGGACTCCCGGCATCATGACCGACTGGTCGGTATGTCGTCCACCCCCGAGCCCGCCGCGCCCGCCGCCGACGGCAGGTCCCGGCACCGCCCCCGTCCGCCCGCCCGCCCGCCGCCGCACGGCAGCCGGTGGCCGCGCGGCCGTGGGTGCCGCGCTGCCGCCGGGGCCGGGCGACCGCCCGTCCCGGCGGGGCCCGCGCCCGTCCCGGCGGGGCCCGCGCCCGTCCCGGCGGGGCCCGCGCCCGTCCCGGCGGGGCCCGCGCCCGTCCCGGCGGGGCCCGCGCCCGTCCCGGCGGGGCCCGCGCCCGTCCCGGCGGGGCCCGCGCCCGTCCCGGCGGGGCCCGCGTGGCCTGGCTGGGAACCACCCCCGTCCCCCGTCCCGGTCGGGACCCGCGCCCGCCCCGGCTGGGCCCGCGCGCGGCCCGCGCGCCGGGGCCCTCACCCACCCCGGCGACGTCGCCGGGCTCTCACCGCCACCGCGCCCGCGTCGCCGGGCCCTCACACCCCCGCGGCCCCGCACCGCACCCACCGCCCGCCCGCCGCCCCACCGTGGGCCGCGAAGCGGCCTCAGGCGTGGCAGGCCACCGCGCGCCCGCCGTTCATCGCCGCCATGTCGCCGAACACCGCCGCCACGTCCAGCGGCGCCCCCTCCGGCCGTCCCTCCAGCTCGGCGTACGCCCGGTGCACGTTGGCCACCAGCCGCTCCGGCTCGCGCAGCTCCCCGAAGACCCCCAGGTCCGCGCCCCGCGCCACCTCCAGCGGCGTCAGCCCCCTGGCGTGGCCGTCCTCCGCCAGCTCGGCGACGAACCGCAGGTACGCCTCCGTCGCGTCGTACGCGGACGGGTCGGCCAGCGGCCCGTGGCCCGGCACCACCGTCTCGGCGTCCAGCGAGCGCAGCAGGTCCAGCGCCCGCAGCGACCCGCGCAGCGAGCCCGTCGCGAGGAACGGCGTCCCGCCGTGGAAGACCAGGTCGCCGGTGAAGACCACGCCCCGCTCCGGGAGGTGCACGATGGTGTCGCCCGTCGTGTGCGCCACGCCCGGATGGATCAGCCGCACCTCGGTCCCGCCCGCGTACAGGGTCATCCGGTCGGAGTACGTCACCGACGGCGGCGTCACGCGGACGTCGCCGAAGTCGGTCTGCGGCCATATCAGATGGAGCTGCCGCCCCGCCGCCAGCACCTCGGAGCGGCACGCCTCGTGCCCGACCACGGTCGCCTCCGGGAGGAAGACGTGGTTGCCGTACGTGTGGTCCCCGTGGTGGTGGGTGTTGACCACCAGGGACGGCGGGGCGGCGCCGTGCGCCAGCAGCGCGTCGCGCAGGGCCACCGCCCGGCGCTCGGTGGCGGTCGTGTCGATCAGGACGCTGCCGTCGGCGCCGCCGACCCAGCCGGCGTTGTTGAGGCACCACCCCCCGTCCGGCTGGACGTAGGCGTGCACGTCAGGCGCGAGCTGGACGGTGTACGGGTCGTGTGCGGGCACCGCGGTCCCCCCGAGTCATAACCGAACTGGACGGACAGAGCCTGCCAGTCGGGTGACGCGGGGGACAGAGGGGGGTCGTGGGGCCTCGGGCGGTGCGACCGCCGATCCCCACCGTCAGTGGTCGTCCCAGTGGCCGTCGTGGGCGGCGTGGCGGTGTCCCTCGTGGACGTAGTCGACGTGGTCCCCGTGCGCGACCGCCGGGTGGCCGCAGCCTTCGCCGTGCTCGTGGGCGTGGCCGCTGTGGGCGATGTGCTCGCCGGGCTCGCACTCGTCCCAGTGGCCGGAGTGCTCGCGGTGCAGGTGCCCGTCGTGGACGTAGTCGACGTGGTCGCCGTGGACCACCGAGCGGTGGCCGCAGGCCGGGCCGTGGGTGTGCTGGTGCGCGGGGTGTTCCTGATGCGGGGCCGTCATGGCTGAGCCTCTGTGTGGAGGATGCTGACACTCCCAGGTTAGCCCTGATTGCCCGATTGATCCCTTGGGGGCAGGCTCGTTCCATGAAGGCGATCAGCTACCGCCGCTACGGCGGACCCGAGGTCCTGGAGTACGGCGACCGGCCCGACCCCAAGGTGGGGCCCGACAAGGTCCTGGTGAAGGTGCGGGCGGCGGCCGTCAACCCGGTCGACTGGAAGTGCCAGGCCGGCTATCTCGACACGATCCTGGACGCCTTCTTCCCGGTCGTCCCCGGCTGGGACGTCTCCGGCGTGGTCGTGCAGCCCGGTGTCTCCGTGCCCGAGTACGCCGTCGGGGACGAGGTGATGGGGTACGTGCGGGAGGACGCGCTGTGCCACGGCACCTTCGCCGAGTACGTTGCCGCGCCCGTGCGCACCCTCGCCCGCAAGCCCCGCACCATGGACTTCGCCGAGGCCGCCGCGCTGCCCCTGGCGGGCCTCACCGCCTACCAGGCCCTCCACCGGGCGCTGCGCGTGCGGAAGGGCGAGACCGTGCTGGTCCACGCGGCGGCCGGCGCGGTCGGCTCGCTCGCCGTGCAGCTGGCCCGGCACATGGGCGCCCGGGTGCTGGGCGGGGTCCGCGAGTCCGGCGCGGAGCGGGTGCGGGAGCTGGGCGGCGAACCGGTCGCGTACGGCGCGGGGTTCGCCCGCCGGGTGCGCGAGCTGGCGCCCGACGGCGTGGACGCCGTGCTGGACACCGTGGGCGGCGAGCCGCTTCGGAGCTCGCCGCAGGTGCTCACCCCCGAGGGCCGCCTCGCCTCCATCGCGGACGGCGAGGTGGTGAACCTGGGCGGCCTGTACTTCTGGGTGCGCCCGGACGCCGACGACCTGACGGCCCTCGCGGACCTGGCCGAGGGCGGGGTGCTGAAGGTGCGGGTGGCGCGCACCTTCCCGCTGGAGCGGGCGGCCGACGCGCAGCGCGCGGCGATGGCCGGGGGCCTGGGCGGCAAGGTCGTCGTCACCCTCGACGAGGACTGACCGCCCCGCCCCGCCCTGCGGCCGGCGGGGACCGGCCCTCGTCCCACCGCCGGTGACTGTGGCCAGGGGACCTGCGCGGCTTGGCCAGGTGTCGGCCTCGTCCAGAGGTGCCGCTCGTCCAGGGTCCCGAACCGCGCTTCTCCGCGCTCAAGGTCGACGAGGATGGGCCAGCAGTCCAAGAGCTGCTGTCCCACATCGCGCGAGGCGAGATACCGAACGGAGTTGTAGGGCACGATCAGGAGACCGTTGCTCTCGCGAACCCCTGCGGTGTCGATGGCGAGAGGCGGTTCGTCATCGCGCTGGCTGCGCGCGAGAAACGCCACCGCGAGCTGAAGGGCTTCGCTCTGGTCCATCATCCGTCTCCGTTCTCCCGGCTCGATGAAGGTGTCTCCGAGATGGTGCATGAACCCGCCCTTACGTGCGACGTCGTTTCACCACACCACCGCCACCCCGAAACCCGCCAGCGCCACCGTGCACAGGGCCGCCGCCAGCGCGGCCCGCGCCGCCAGCGGGTCCGGCCGCGCCCGCCGTCCCAGCGCGGCGATCCGCCGCTGCGCCACCACCAGGAACGCCACCCACACGAGCAGCGAGAGGCCCGCGCCCAGCACCCCGGCCGTCTCGGCGTCGCCGCCGTGCACCGCCTGCCGTGCGGCCAGCACGGCGGCGACGGTGCACGACAGCGTCGTACGTCGCCACGCCAGCCGGGTCCGCTCCGGCTGCAGCCCGGGATCGCGCTCGCGCCCAGCGCGCCCGGGATCGCGCTCGGCTTCGCGCCCGGGTGCACGCCCGGGACCGCCTCCTGATCGGCGCCCGGGATCGCCTCCGGGGCCGCGACCAGGCCCGCCTTCGCAACCGCCTCCCGGGTCGCGACCGGCCCCCCGCCCCCCGGGCCTCACCCCGTCCACCCGAACAGCACCACCAGCACCATCGCCGCCGCCACCACCCCCACCGCCAGGCCCAGCACCGCGGGGAACCGGCTCACCGGCAGGTCCTCGCCGAGCCGCATCGCCCGCTCGCACCGCACCCAGTGGTTGACCGCCCGCAGCGCGCACAGCGCCCCCGCGGCCAGCAGGACGAGCGCCATCCCGACCCGCACCCCCCACCGCAGGTCCGGCAGGAACTGGTCCACGGCGAACCCGCCGCCCACCAGCGCCAGCCCGGTCCGCAGCCAGGCCAGGAAGGTCCGCTCGTTGGCCAGGGAGAACCGGTAGTCCGGCGTCTCGCCCTCCTCCCGCACCCGCTGCGGCGAGAACCACAGCCGCAGGCTCCGCCCGAGGTCAGCCACGGCCCGGCCCCCGCCCCCGCGCCGCGCGCAGCCGCTCCCACGCGGCCAGCCCGTCCGGCACCCACGGCCATGCGCCCAGGCGCCGCTCCACCTCCGCCTCCGGCAGGAAGGCGTGCCAGGCGACCTCCTCCGCCTGCGGCTCCACCGGCAGGTCGCAGCGCACCTCGTACACCCGGGACCACCACGAGCCGCGCCCGCCGGGCCCGTCGTCGTACAGGAACGACAGCACCGGCTCCGGCCGGGGCAGCCCGGTCACCCCCAGCTCCTCCTCCGCCTCCCGCAGCGCCGCCGCGTCGTACGGCTCGCCCGCGCCGACGACCCCGCCGACGAACATGTCGTACAGCGAGGGGAACACCGCCTTCGACGCGGTCCGGCGGTGCACGAAGATCCGGTCCCCGGCGTCGCGCACGAGGACGAACACGCAGCGGTGGCGCAGCCCGCGCGCGTACACCTCTCCGCGCGGCAGCCGCCCCACCACGCGGTCGCGCTCGTCCACGACGTCGAGCAGCTCATCGGCGGGCGATGCGTTCACGATCCGCACTCTCCTTCACACTCCGGTCTCTTCTAAGGGTTGACGCGGTTACCGCCGCGTACGGAAGATTCGGGCACTGGGATCATCCCCTCGGAAGGACGGAAATCCGATGGCCTACGACGCTGATGTGATCGTGATCGGCGCGGGCCTCGCCGGGCTCGTCGCCACCGCCGAACTGGCCGCCGCGGGCCGCAGCGTCATCCTCCTGGACCAGGAGCCCGAGCAGTCGATCGGCGGGCAGGCCCACTGGTCGTTCGGCGGGCTGTTCCTCGTCGACTCGCCCGAGCAGCGCCGCATGCGGGTCCGCGACAGCCGGGACCTGGCCCTCCAGGACTGGCTGGGCACGGCCGGGTTCGACCGGCCCGAGGACCACTGGCCGCGCCGCTGGGCCGAGGCGTACGTGGACTTCGCCGCGGGCGAGAAGCGCGCCTGGCTGCACCGGCTGGGCGTGCGCTTCTTCCCCGTCGTCGGCTGGGCCGAGCGCGGCGGCTACGGCGCCACCGGGCACGGCAACTCCGTCCCGCGCTTCCACATCACCTGGGGTACCGGGCCGGGCCTCGTCGAGCCGTTCGAGCGCCGCGTCCGTGAGGGCGTCGCCCGCGGCCTCGTATCAGCGAGGTTCCGCCACCGCGTCACCGGCCTCGGCCGCACCGGCGGCGCCGTCGACACCGTGAGCGGCGAGGTCCTGGAGCCGTCCGGCGCCCCGCGCGGCACGGCCAGCAGCCGCGAGGTCACCGGCGCCTTCGAGTACCGCGCCCAGGCCGTCGTCGTCACCTCCGGCGGGATCGGCGGCAACCACGAGCTGGTCCGCGCCCAGTGGCCCGAACGGCTCGGCACGCCCCCGGAGCACATGCTGTCCGGCGTCCCCGCCCACGTCGACGGGCTGATGCTGGGCATCGCCGAGGCGGCCGGCGCCCACCACGTCAACCGCGACCGCATGTGGCACTACACCGAGGGCATCGAGAACTGGGACCCGATCTGGGCCCGCCACGGCATCCGCATCCTGCCCGGCCCGTCGTCCCTGTGGCTGGACGCCCTCGGCCGGCGCCTGCCCGTGCCCCTCTTCCCCGGCTTCGACACGCTCGGCACGCTGGAGCACATCATGCGGACCGGGCACGACCACACGTGGTTCGTCCTCGACCAGCGGATCATCGGCAAGGAGTTCGCGCTCTCCGGCAGCGAGCAGAACCCGGACCTCACCGGCCGGTCGGTCCGGGACGTCATCGGCCGCGCCCGCACCGACGTGCCCGCGCCCGTGCGGGCCTTCATGGAGAAGGGCGCCGACTTCGTGGTGGAGCGGGACCTGTCCGCCCTGGTGCGCGGGATGAACGCGCTCACCGGCGAGCCGCTCGTCGACGAGGCCGCGCTGCGCCGCGAGATCGTCGCCCGCGACCGGGAGATCGCCAACCCGTTCACCAAGGACCTCCAGGTCACCGCCATCCGGGGCGCGCGCCGGTACCTCGGCGACCGGCTCATCCGCACGGCCGCCCCGCACCGGCTCCTCGACCCGAAGGCGGGTCCCCTCATCGCCGTGCGGCTGCGCGTCCTCACCCGCAAGTCGCTGGGCGGGCTGGCGACCGACCTGTCGTCACGGGTCCTCACGGCGGAGGGCGAACCGCTGCCGGGCCTGTACGCGGCGGGGGAGGCGGCCGGGTTCGGCGGGGGCGGCGTCCACGGCTACCGGGCACTGGAGGGCACCTTCCTCGGCGGCTGCCTCTTCTCGGGCCGCGCGGCCGGCCGGGCGGCGGCCCGCGCGGTGGCCTGACGGCCCGGCCGCGCGGCGGTCTGACGGCCCGGCCGCGCGGCGGCGCGGACGGCGGCCGGGCCGGCCTGAGCGGACGGCCCGCGCGATGGGCCCGCGCGATGGGCCCGCGCGATGGGCCCCGGTGGCCCGGCTGGAGGCTGAGCCGTGGCCTGACGGCCGCGCCGCGTCACGGGGGCCCGCCCCCGGCCCGTCCGGCCTGCGGAGCCCGCCCTACGGAGTGCCGTCCGGGACGGGCGTCCCCTGGTGGTGGTAGAGCCGCCAGGGCGCCCCGGTGCCGTCGGGGGAGCGGCGCCACAGGGAGGAGCGCCGCGCCCGCCGACCGCCCGCCACCGTCTCGAACGTCAGGTGGACCAGGCCGGGCGCGAGGAGCACCCCCGCCATCCCGGACGCCCGGCAGGGGGGCGCGCCCGGGGCGGCGGCGTCCCCGGGCAGCGCGGCGAGCATCGCGTCGCGCGTCCAGCGCCGCCCGGACGCGCCGACCTCGGTGAACTCCGGGTCCAGCAGCCTCTCCGCCTCCGCCCGCGACGCCCTGACCGCCGGTTCGAGCAGCCGGAGCTCGCCCGCGACGGCGGCGGTGACCGGATCGGGCTCCCCCACCACCCGGAAGCGCTCCAGCACCACACGGGTGGTGTCGTCCACCGTGAAGCCGGGGTCGCCGAGGGCGGCCCGCATCGCCTCACCGTGCCAGAAGCGCTCGTGCGCGTCCCGCCACTCGGCGACCGTCCGGTGGCCCTCGCCCTCGTCCACGGCGTGCCGCGGGTCCACCTCGCCGAGCGGCAGCACCCGTACGCCGGTCACCTCCACCACCGCGACGGCCCGGCCCGCCGAGTCGACCAGCGCCGACCGGTCGCCGGGCTCCGGCAGCGGCTCGCCCTCCGCCTCGTACCCGGCCAGCAGCCCGGTCGTCGCCGTCTTCGCCCCGGTCAGCACGGCCGCCACCAGCCGGTCGCGCAGCGGCCCGGGGAAGGCCAGCTCGAAGGGGGGCAGATCCTCGTGGTCGCTCATGCGGAACAGCCTCTGGTCGCTCATGCGGAACAGCCTCTGGTCGCTCATGCGGAACAGCCTCCGGTCACTCGTACGACGCAGCCTCACATGCCGACGGGCCGGGGCGCTCCCCGCTTTCGGGGGCCCCGGCCCGGTACGGCCCGCCGCTCCGGGCGCCCTACAGCACCAGCGACAGCAGCAGGACGCACACGATCCCGACGACCGAGATGATCGTCTCCATCACCGACCACGTCTTGACGGTCTGGCCGACGTCCATCCCGAAGTACTCCTTCACCAGCCAGAACCCGGCGTCGTTGACATGGCTGAAGAACAGCGACCCGGCGCCGATCGCCAGCACCAGCAGCGCGGCGTGCGAGGCGGACATGTCGGCGGCGAGGGGCGCGACCAGCCCGGCGGCCGAGATCGTCGCCACCGTCGCGGAACCGGTCGCCAGGCGGATGGCCACGGCGATCAGCCAGCCGAGCAGCAGGGCGGGTATCGCCCAGTCCCGCGACAGGTCGAGGATCATCCGGCCCACACCGATGTCGATCAGCGTCGTCTTGAACCCGCCGCCCGCGCCGACGATCAGCAGCACGCCCGCGATCGGCGCCAGCGACCGTTCCACCGTCGTGGAGATCCGCTCCTTGGTGAACCCGGCCGCCCGGCCCAGCGTGAAGAGGGCGACGAGCACGGCCGCGAGCAGCGCGATCAGCGGCGACCCTACGGTGTCGGTGACCCGCTGGACGGGGTTCTCCGGGTCGTCCACGACGATGTCGACGAGCGCCTTCACCATCATCAGCGCGACGGGCAGCAGCACCGTGGCGACGGTGACGCCGAAGCCGGGCCGCTTCACCGGGCCCTCGTCCCCGGAGGTCCGCTGCGGCATCATGCCGTCGGGCGCCTGGACGTCGACCCAGCGGGCGGCGTACCGGGAGAACAGCGGGCCCGCGATGACCACCGTGGGCACGGCGACCAGAAGGCCCAGCGCGAGGGTGATGCCGAGGTCCGCGCCGAGCGCGTCGATGGCGACCAGCGGGCCGGGGTGCGGCGGTATCAGCCCGTGCATCACCGACAGGCCCGCGAGCGCCGGGATGCCGATCCGCATCAGCGAGTAGCCGCCGCGCTTGGCGACCATCAGCACGACCGGGATCAGCAGCACGATGCCGACCTCGAAGAAGAGCGGCAGGCCGATCACCGAGGCGATCAGCACCATCGCCCACGGCATGGCCCGCCCGCTCGCCCGCGCCAGGATCGTGTCGACGATCTGGTCGGCGCCGCCCGAGTCCGCGAGGAGCTTGCCGAGGATCGCGCCCAGCGCGACCAGCACGCCCACGCCCGCGACCGTCGACCCGAGGCCCCCGCTGAAGGAGGCGATGGTCGCGTCGAGCGGCGCGCCCGCGAACACGCCGAGGGCCAGGGACCCGATGGTCAGCGCGAGGAAGGCGTGCAGCTTGAAGCGGGTGATGAGGAGGACGATGAGGGCGATACCGCCGAGCACGGCGGCGCCCAGCTGCGCGTCGCCCGCCGAGGTGATCGGTTCGGCGGCGTCCGCTGCCAGCGTCTCGACGCTGAGTCTGGTCACGGTGAGTCCTTGGGAGGGAGGGCTCCGGGGAGCCGGTAGGTGGGAGAGGGGCCGGAGCAGAGGCGTGGGGGCCTTCAGGAGAGGGCACGGCCAGGCGCGGAATGCCTCGGGAGCGCCGCGGCCGAGCGGGGGGCCTTCAGGAGGGAGTCACGGCCGAGGGGGGAGGAGCCTCAGGAGAGCCGCGGCCGAGCCGGGGGGAGCCTCAGGAGAGAGGCGCGTTCGAGGGGGCAGGGCACCGCCGCAGCGCGGTCACGGCCCGGTCGGTGATCTCCTCCGGCGTGCCGGAGACGTCGACGGCGACCCCCGCCTCGTCCTCGCCGAGCGGCTGGAGCGTCGCGAACTGCGAGTCCAGCAGCGCCGTCGGCATGAAGTGGCCGCGCCGCCCCGCCATCCGCTCCCCGATCAGCGCCCGGTCGCCGCTCAGGTGCAGGAACACCACGCCGGGCGCGGCGGTACGGAGCCGGTCCCGGTACGCCCGCTTCAGCGCCGAGCTGCTCACGACCCCGCCGAGCCCCGCCCGCCCGCCGGCCCACCGGCCGATGGCGTCGAGCCAGGGCCACCGGTCGGCGTCCTCCAGCGGGACGCCCGCCGACATCTTGGCGATGTTCGCCGGGGGGTGGAAGTCGTCGCCCTCCGCGTAGGGCACGCCGAGCCGTTCGGCGAGCAGGGGCCCGATGGTGGTCTTGCCGGTCCCGGCGACCCCCATCACCACGACGACCAGGGGCTTGTCCATGGCTGAGTGCCTCACTGTCCAGGTCTGCGCTGCACGACGCCGGCTGCGGCGTCGGAACACTGAAACCCATGGGGTACGACGTATTCAAGACTCTGTGATGTAAAAGTCATACTTTTCAGGGGTGATCTTCAAGGGCGCATAGGCTGGGCCCATGACGACACAGGCCCGGGGACTCCATACGCATGTGCTGGACACCCTGGGCCTGGCCGTCACGGCGGGGGAGTACCCGCCGGGCAGCGTGCTGCGGACCGACGACCTGGCCCGGCGGTTCGACGTGTCCCGGACGGTGGTGCGCGAGGTCGTCCGCGTCCTGGAGTCCATGCACCTCGTGGCCTCGCGGCGGCGCGTCGGCGTGACGGTCCGCCCCACCGAGGAGTGGAACGTCTACGACCCGCAGGTCATCCGCTGGAGGCTGGCGGGCGCCGACCGTCCGCGCCAGCTCCGCTCGCTCACCGTGCTCCGGTCGGCCGTCGAGCCGGTCGCCGCGGGTCTCGCCGCGCTGCACGCCACGCCCGAGCAGTGCCGCGCCCTGACCGAGGAGGCCCTGGGCATGGTCGCCACCTCGCGGGGCCGCCGGCTGGAGGCGTACCTGGTGCACGACATCGCCTTCCACCGGATCGTGCTCGACGCGTCCGGCAACGAGATGTTCGCGCGCCTCGGCGACGTCGTGGCGGAGGTCCTGGCCGGGCGCACCCACCACCACGTCATGTTCGACGACCCCGACCCGGCCGCTGTCACCCTCCACGTCCAGGTCGCGGAGGCGGTGCGGGGGCGGGACGCGGCCCGCGCGGAGGAGCTGACCCGGCAGATCGCGCTCGGCGCCCTCCGCGAGCTGGACGTCCTGGCACCCCGGCCCACCGACGGCGCCGCGCCCACCGACGGCGCCGCGCCCACCGGCGGCGCCGCGCCCACCGGCGGGGACGCGCCCACCGGCGGGGACGCGTCCGGGCCGGAGGCACCCGGCGGCGCGGAAGGCGGGCCCGTACCGGGAGCGTCCGCCGCGCCCGCCGGCGCGGAGCCGGACACCGCGCCGCACACCGGCGTGTGACCCCCGTCCGGCACCCGCCGCTACACGGCCCGGCCGTCCCCGCGTCCGCTCCGCGGCACGCGGCGGCTCACCCCGCGGGCCACGCGAGCCGCAGCCGGCTCTCGAACCGCACGGGCGAGCCGCTGTACGGGTCGGTGAACTCCAGCGCCCGTGCCAGCAGTCGCAGGGGGCGCCCGTGGTCGTCGGGTCCGTCCGGCCGCACCCGCGGGTAGAGCGGGTCGTCGAGGATCGGCACCCCGAGCGCGCTCATGTGCACCCGCAGCTGGTGGGTGCGGCCCGTCTCCGGGAGCAGCCGGTAGCGCGCCAGGGCGCCCCGCCGCTCCACCAGCTCGACGCGGCTCTCGCTGTTCGGCTCGGCGCCCGGCACCTCGTAGGCCGCCACGACCCCGCGCTCCTTGACGATGTGGCTGCGCACGGTCGCGGGCAGGGCCAGGCCCGGGTCGTACGGCGCCAGCGCCTCGTACTCCTTGCGCACCCGCCGGTCGCGGAACAGCGTCTGGTAGGCACCCCGGTCCTCGGGCCGGACGACGAACAGCACCAGCCCGGCGGTCAGCCGGTCCAGCCGGTGCGCGGGCTGCAGGTGCGGCAGCCCCAGGTCCCGGCGCAGCCTGGCGAGCGCGGTCTCGGTCACATGGCGCCCGCGCGGGGTCGTGGCCAGGAAGTGCGGCTTGTCCGCGACCACGATCCGCTCGTCGCGGTGGACGACCCCCACGTCGAACGGCACCCGCTCCTCGGGCGGGAACTCCCGGTGGAACCAGAGGGTCCGCCCGGCCGCGTACGACTCGCCGCCCGCCACCGGCCGCCCGTCGGCCCCGACGAACTCCCCCCGCGCGAGCATCGCGTCCACCCGGTCGGCCCCGATGACCGGCCCGTACCGCTCGACGAGGTGCTCCCGCACGGTCGCCCACCCGCCGGCGGGCAGCCGTACGCGCACCGCGTCGACCCCGTCCCGCTGACCCAACGGCCCGGCGACCCCGCGACCACCCCGACGCCTCATCCCCTCAAGCTAACCGACGACGCCCCGCGCCCCCCAAGGCCCCCGCCCCACCCGCCGCTCACCGCACCGGGCCCGGCACCACCACCTCGCCCGAGCCCCGCGCGCCCCCCGACCCGACCACCCGCACCCGGAACTCCGCGGCCGTGCCGTGCGCGGCCACCCGCACGGCCCCGCCCGCGTCCCGCGCCACGGTGTACCGCGCGGCCGGCTCCCCCGACCGGTCCGGCACCTCCACCGCCGCGCCGTCCGCGTCCGGCTGGACCAGCAGGGTCAGCCCGTCCAGCCAGTCGCCGTCCGGCCGCTGGTCGTCCGCGCCCAGCGGCAGCACCGCGCCGGGCCGCACGTACAGCGGCAGGCTGTCGTACCCGTGCCGCTCCCGCCGCCACACCGGCCCCGTCACCCGCTCCCCGGTCAGCAGATGCGTCCAGGTGCCCTCCGGCAGGTAGAACTCGACCTCCCCGTCGGCCGAGAAGACCGGCGCCACCAGCAGGTCGGGACCGAGCATGTACTGCCGGTCCAGCGTCCGGCACCCCGGATCGGCGGGGAACTCCAGCAGCATCGGCCGCATCAGCGGCACGCCCGTCCGGTGCGCCTCCACGGCCGCCCCGTACAGGTAGGGCATCAGCCGGTGCTTCAGCTCCGTGAACTGCCGGGCGACCTCCACCGCCTCCTCGCCGAACTCCCACGGCACCCGGTACGACATGTTCCCGTGCAGCCGGCTGTGCGACGACAGCAGCCCGAAGGCCAGCCACCGCTTGAACACCGCGGGCTCCGGCGTCCCCTCGAACCCGCCGATGTCGTGGCTCCAGAACCCGAAGCCCGACAGGCCCAGCGACAGCCCGCCCCGCAGCGACTCCGCCATCGCCTCGAACGACGCGAAGCAGTCGCCGCCCCAGTGGACGGGGAACTGCTGCCCGCCCGCCGTCGCCGACCGCGCGAACAGCACCGCCTCGCCGCGCCCCCGCTCCCTCTCCAGCAGCTCGAACACGCACTGGTTGTAGAGGTGGGTGTAGTAGTTGTGCATCCGCTCCGGGTCGGAGCCGTCGTGCCACACCACGTCCGTGGGGACGCGCTCCCCGAAGTCCGTCTTGAAGCAGTCGACGCCCTGGTCCAGCAGCGTCTTCAGCTTCGACTGGAACCAGGCGCGGGCCGCCGGGTCGGTGAAGTCCACCAGCGCCATCCCGGCCTGCCACAGGTCCCACTGCCAGATGTCCCCGTCCGGCCGCCGCACCAGATACCCGAGCGCCGCGCCCTCCGCGAAGAGCGCGGACTTCTGCGCGATGTACGGGTTGACCCACATGCTGACGCGCAGCCCCCGCTCCTTCAGCCGGGCCAGCATGCCCTCCGGGTCGGGGAAGGTCTCCGGGTCCCACTGGAAGTCCGACCACCGGTACTCGCGCATCCAGAAGCAGTCGAAGTGGAAGACCGACAGCGGGATCCTCCGCTCCGCCATCCCGTCGACGAAGGAGGCGACGGTCTCCTCGTCGTACGGGGTGCAGAACGAGGTCGTCAGCCACAGCCCGAACGACCAGGCCGGCGGCAGCGCGGGCCGCCCGGTCAGCGCCGTGTAGCGGGACAGCACCTCCTTCGGCGTCGGACCGGCCACCACGTAGTACTCCAGCGACTGGTCCTCGACGCTGAACTGCACCTGCCCGACCGCCTCGGAGCCGATCTCGTACGACACCCGCCCCGGATGGTTGACGAAGACGCCGTAGCCCCGCGACGACAGGTGGAACGGCACGTTCTTGTACGCCTGCTCGCTGCTGGTGCCGCCGTCCGCCTGCCAGAGGTCCACGCTCTGCCCGTTCCTGACGAACGGTGTGAAGCGCTCGCCCAGCCCGTACACGTCCTCGCCGACGCCCAGGGAGAGCCGCGCCACCATGTGGTGCGCCCCGTCCCCGTCCACCACGAACGCCGTGCCCTTCGGCCCGGCCCCGGTGAGCCGCCGCCCGTCCGCGTCCAGGAAGTCCAGCCCCCACGGCCCGTCCCGGTCCAGCCGTACGGTGAGCGGACCGCTGGTCAGCTCCGTCACGGAGCCGTCCCGCCGGGTGCGGGCGAAGCCCCCGCCGCCCGTGCCGGCGCCGGGCAGCGCGAAGTCCGGCCCGCGGTGCGCCCGGCCCGCGTGGTGGGTGGCGCGCACGCCGATCACGCCCTCGGCGGGGGAGAAGCACTCCACCGTCAGGAGCGGCGAGTTGAGGGTGTGCCCGCGGTGCTCGACGCGCCTGACCGCCGCGTACGCGGTGAAGTGGTCGTCGCTGACGTGGAGATCGCGCACCTCGGTCGCGTAGGAGGCGGTGACCCCCTCCCGCATGAGCCAGAAGCCGTCGGTGAACTTCATCGGTGTCCCTGTGTCGTGAGGAGCGCGGTGGCCCGGTCGAGTACGGCGGAGATCCGGTCCAGGGTGGCACGGTCCGGGGGTACGGGCGGCAGCGTCTCGCCCTCGCCGGTCCGCCAGCCGGCCGCGACGGCCACGGGGTCGCCCCCGCCGGCGGCGCCGGCCGCCAGCGCGGCGGCGCCCACGGCGACCAGCTCGGTGGTGCGGGGCAGGACCACGGCCCGCCCGGAGAGCCTGCGCACCGTCTCCACCCAGGCACGGCCGCGGGCGCCGCCGCCGACGAGCCGCAGCGGCGCGTCGGAGGCGGCGCCCGGCAGTTCGCCCAGGGCGCGCAGCAGGGCGAAGACGGCGCCCTCGTAGGCGGCGCCGAGGAGCTGCCGGGGGGTGGTCGTGTGGCGCAGGCCGGTCATCAGCCCGGAGGCGCCGGGCAGGTCCGGGGTGCGCTCGCCGTCGAGGTACGGCAGGACGACGGCCTCGCCGCCGGGCGCCGCGTCCTCCCGGTCCAGGCCGAGCAGCGCGGCGACCCGGTCGACGGCGAGCGTGCAGTTGAGGGTGCAGCCGAGCGGCAGGTAGGTGCCGTGCCCGTCCGCCGCCGCGAACCCGGCGAGCGCCGGGTTCGCGGGCCTCTCGCGGGTCGCCGCGAAGACGGTGCCGGACGTGCCCAGCGACACGGCCGGGTGGTCGAGGAGCCCGGCCGCGCCGAGGCCCAGGCCGACGGCGGCGGCCATGTTGTCGCCCGTCCCGGCGGCCACCGGGATCCCGGCGGGCAGGCCGAGCGCCGAGGCGGCCCGCGCGGTGAGCCCGCCGGCGAGGGCGCCGCCGGACGGGGCGGCCTTGGGCAGCAGCGCGGCGTCCAGCTCCAGCAGGTCCAGGAGGCCGGGGTCGTACGCCCCGGTCGCCGTGGAGTACCAGCACGTGCCGGACGCGTCGCCGGGGTCGGTGACGGCCGTCCCGGTCAGCCGCTCGGTGAGGAAGTCGTGCGGGAGGCGCACGGCGGCGGCCGCGTCGGCGGTGCGCGGCTCGTTCTCCCGCAGCCAGCGCCACTTGGCGGCCGTCATGGACGCCACGGGCACGGAGCCGGTGCGCTCCAGCCAGCTCCGGGCGCCGAGCCGGGCGGTGAGGGCGGCGGCCTGCGGCGCGGAGCGGGTGTCGTTCCACAGCAGGGCGGGGCGCAGCGGCCGGCCGGAGCGGTCCAGGACGACGAGCCCGTGCTGCTGCCCGGCGACCGCGACGCCGGCGACCGCGCGCGGGTCGGCGCCGGCCCGCGCCAGCCCGGCCGCCACGGCCTCGCCGAGCGCCGCCCACCACCGCTCGGGGTCGCTCTCCCGCGCGCCGTCCGCGCCGGTCACGGTGTGCGGGGCGCGGCCGACGGCCAGGATCCGGCCCGTGGCGGCGGCCACGACGGCCGCCTTGGTGGACTGCGTGGAGCTGTCCACGCCGATGACGAGGGTGTCCATCTTTTGATCGTACACAGAACAAAACCCATTCGGCAGGTGGTCAAGGGGCGTGGACCCTTGGAACACCGCCCGCCCTAAGCTATTAGTAATCAAAGCAAACAAATGCCGAGACAAGGGATCCCGACCATGCCGGATCGCTACACCCCCACCCCCGAGGACAGGTTCACCTTCGGTCTGTGGACCGTGGGCTGGCAGGGCGCCGACCCGTTCGGCGCCCCCACCCGGCCGGCCCTCGACCCGGTCGAGACCGTCGAGCGCCTCGCCGCCCTCGGCGCGTACGGCGTCACCTTCCACGACGACGACCTCGTCCCCCACGGCTCCTCCGACGCGGAGCGGTCGAGCGCCGTCAAGCGCTTCCGGGCGGCGCTGGACCGCACCGGCATGAAGGTGCCGATGGCCACCACCAACCTCTTCACGCACCCCGTCTTCAAGGACGGCGCCTTCACCGCCAACGACCGCGACGTCCGCCGCTACGCGCTCCGCAAGACGATCCGCAACATCGACCTCGCCGTCGAGCTCGGCGCCACCGTCTACGTCGCCTGGGGCGGCCGGGAGGGCGCCGAGTCGGGCGCCGCCAAGGACGTGCGCACCGCCCTCGACCGGATGAAGGAGGCCTTCGACCTGCTCGGCCAGTACGTCACCGAGCAGGGCTACTCCCTGCGCTTCGCCGTCGAGCCCAAGCCCAACGAGCCGCGCGGCGACATCCTGCTGCCCACCATCGGCCACGCCCTCGCCTTCATCGAGCGCCTGGAGCGCCCCGAGCTCGTCGGGGTCAACCCGGAGACCGGCCACGAGCAGATGGCCGGCCTCAACTTCCCGCACGGCATCGCCCAGGCCCTGTGGGCGGGCAAGCTGTTCCACATCGACCTCAACGGCCAGTCCGGCATCAAGTACGACCAGGACCTCCGCTTCGGCGCCGGCGACCTGCGCCAGGCGTTCTGGCTGGTCGACCTCCTGGAGACGGCCGGCTACGACGGCCCCCGCCACTTCGACTTCAAGCCCGCCCGCACGGACGGCTCCGACGGCGTCTGGGCCTCCGCGGCGGGCTGCATGCGCAACTACCTGGTGCTCAGGGAGCGCGCCGCCGCCTTCCGCGCCGACCCGGAGGTCCAGGAGGCCCTGCGGGCGTCCCGCCTCCACGAACTGGCGCTGCCCACCGCCGAGGACGGCCTGGCCGCCCTCCTCGCCGACCCGGCGGCCTACGAGGAGTTCGACCCGGCGGCGGCCGCGGCCCGCTCCATGGCCTTCGAGCACCTCGACCAGCTCGCCCTCGACCACCTGCTCGCCACCCGCTGACCGCCCCGGGGCGGCGCCCGGGCGCCGCCCCGCGGACACGGCCCGTCAGGCACCCGGCAGGCCCGGCGGCAGGCCCGGCAGGCGCCGCCCCGACTCCGCGCGCCCGCTCCCACCCGGCGAACCGCCCCGGCCCGCCGCAGGACGTCACCGCCCGCCCCTCGCGGCCCGCGGCCACCCCGGCCCTCCCGGCCGAGCGCCGCCCCCGCCCGGGCGGGCACGTCCAGCCCGAGGCGGTCACCCCCGGCCCAGGCGCTTTCCCCGGTCCACGTGGTCACCCCCGGCCCGGGGGTCTCCCTGGCCCACGTGGTCACCCTCGCCCAGGCCGGCCTCCGGGTCCACGCCGGTCACGCCCGCCAGCGCCGGTCACGTCGTCACGCCCCCGCCCTCACCCGCCCTCGCCCGCAGCCGCCCCGCCCGTCCGCGCCGCGTGGCCCACCGGGTCCGCGATCACATCGCGCACGACGAGCGCCGCCGCGCCCCGCGCCGCGTCCCCCGACGACGAGGCGCCCCGCAGCCGCCCGCCACCCGGCGTCCACAGCCCGGACACCACCCGGCGCGCCAGCTCCGCGTCGACGGCCGGCCCCAGCCAGGGCATCAGCCCCCGGTACACCCCGCCCAGCACCACCGCGTCGGGGTCCAGCAGGTTCACCGCGCCCGACAGGACCAGCCCCAGCATCCGCCCCGCCCGCTCCAGGGCGCCGACCGCCCGCGCGTCCCCGGCGGCGGCGCGCCGCTCCAGCTCGGCCACGCCCGGCCCGCCCGCGTCCGGCGCCAGCCCCGCTTCCCGCAGCAGCGCGGCCTGCCCGGCGTACTGCTCCAGGCACCCGCGCGACCCGCACCGGCACCGGGGGCCCTCCGCGTCCGCCGGTACGTGCCCGATCTCCCCGGCGAACCCGTGCGCGCCGCGCAGCAGCTCCCCGTCGACCACGACGGCCCCGCCCACGCCGATCTCACCGGACACGTACAGGAAGCTCCGGGCCTTCGCGCGCCCGCCCTCCGGCGCCCCGCCCCCGCGAGGCCCGCCCTCCGGCGACCCGGCCGCCGCCCCCGGACCCCGCCCGCCGAACCACAGCTCGGCCAGCGCCGCCGCGTTCGCCTCGTTGTCGGAACCGGTCGGCAGCGCCCCCGGCACGGGCCGCAGCGCGGCGAGCGCCCCGGCGAACAGCTCCTCCGCCGGCACCCGGTTCCACCCCAGGTTCGGGGCCTGGCGCACGGTGCCGCCCGACACCAGGCCCGGCAGCGCGAGCCGCACGCCCGCCGGGACCAGCTCCTGCTCGGCCGCCGACACCAGGGTGCGGGCCGCGATCCGGGCCGCCCGCGCCAGCACCTCGCCGGGCGGCACGTCGCGGTTGTCCAGGTGCTCGGTGAGCCGCACCCGGTCCGTACCGGCCAGATCGACCACGCACACGGACACGTAGTCGACGTTGACCTCCACGCCGAGCCCGGCGGGCCCGGTCCGCGCCACCCGCAGCGCCGTGCCCGGGCGCCCCGCCTGCCCGCTGAACGTCTTGCCCGACTCGGTCAGGAACCCCCCGTCGAGCAACTGCTCGACCAGCGACGACACCGCCGCACGGGTCAGCCCGACGCGCGCGGCCACCGCGGCGCGCGTCGCCTCGCCCTCGTCGTGCACGGCCCGCAGCACCAGGCTGAGGTTGTGACGCCGCACGGTGGCCTTGTCGGCCTTGGGCTCCAGGGGTTCCGTCTCGTTCTTCATCGCCTCTCGCAGCAGTCGCCCAGCAGCGAAGGGTCCCGCCCGGCGGAGGCGCGGGAGCCGCCGGCCCGGCGGAGGGACCCCGAACAGCAGAAAGACCCCAGATGGACTGGGGTCTTCACTGGTGTCCGAGGGGGGACTTGAACCCCCACGCCCGATAAAGGGCACTAGCACCTCAAGCTAGCGCGTCTGCCATTCCGCCACCCGGACAAGGTGTCTGTCTCGCGGCCCTGGGCCGTTCCGACGTGGAAAACCATAGCAAACATTCGGCGTGCCCGATCACGCCCCCGCCCTCCGCCCCGACCGCCCCCGCCCTCCGCCCCGACCGCCCCCGCCCTCCGCCCCGACCGCCCCCGACCCGCCCTCCGCCTTCGACCGTCCCCGACCGCCCCCGCTCCCCGGCCGATCACGCCGCCGCGCCGGGCCCGCGCCGGGCGCCCGCACCGGGTCGGGGCCCGGCCCTCCCGCCCCCGCCCCCCGGCGCGGCGCCCGTGTCCCGGTGGCGCCCTTGGGCGCGGGGCCCGGTCGGTAGCAGGATGGCGCCAGACCAGCAGCCCCACGACGTACGACAATGCGGGAGGAACAGCGTGAGCGAGCCGAACCCGGTCAGGACCGGCCCCGAGACCACCGCGGAGAGCGAGGTCGTCGACCTCTGCAGCGAGCTCATCCGTATCGACACCAGCAACTACGGCGACCACTCCGGCCCCGGCGAGCGGGCCGCCGCCGAGTACATCGCGGAGAAGCTCGCCGAGGTGGGCCTCGAACCCCGCCTCCTGGAGTCCCACAAGGGCCGCGCCTCCACGGTCGCGAGGATCGAGGGCGAGGACCCCTCGCGCCCGGCCCTGCTCATCCACGGCCACACCGACGTCGTCCCGGCCAACGCCGCCGACTGGACCCACCACCCGTTCTCCGGCGAGGTCGCCGACGGCTGCGTCTGGGGCCGGGGCGCGGTCGACATGAAGGACATGGACGCGATGACCCTCGCGGTCGTGCGCGAGCGGCTGCGCTCCGGCCGCAAGCCGCCCCGCGACATCGTCCTGGCCTTCCTCGCCGACGAGGAGGCCGGCGGCACGTACGGCGCCCGCTACCTCGTCGACGAGCACCCCGACCTGTTCGAGGGCGTCACGGAGGCGATCGGCGAGGTCGGCGGCTTCTCCCTGACCGTCAACGAGCAGCTGCGCCTCTACCTGGTCGAGACGGCGCAGAAGGGCATGCACTGGATGCGCCTGACCGTCGACGGGACGGCCGGGCACGGCTCGATGACCAACCACGACAACGCCGTCACCGAGCTGTGCGAGGCCGTGGCCCGGGTCGGCCGCCACACCTGGCCGGTCAGGGTCACCAAGACCGTGCGGACCTTCCTGGACGAGCTGTCCGACGCGCTCGGCACCCCGCTCGACCCGGACGACATGGACACCACCCTCCACAAGCTCGGCAGCGTCGCCAAGATGGTCGGCGCCACCCTGCGCAACTCCGCGGCCCCCACCATGCTGGGCGCGGGGTACAAGGTGAACGTCATCCCCGGCCAGGCCACCGCCCACATCGACGGGCGCTTCCTGCCGGGGTACGAGGAGGAGTTCCTCAGCGAGCTCGACCGGCTCCTCGGGCCGCGCGTGCGGCGCGAGGACGTCCACGCCGACAAGGCGCTGGAGACCGGCTTCGACGGCGCCCTCGTGGACGCGATGCAGACGGCGCTGCGCGCCGAGGACCCGATCGCCCGCGCCGTGCCGTACATGCTCTCCGGCGGTACGGACGCCAAGTCCTTCGACGACCTCGGCATCCGCTGCTTCGGCTTCGCGCCGCTCCAGCTCCCCCCGGACCTCGACTTCGCCGGGATGTTCCACGGCGTGGACGAGCGGGTGCCGGTGGAGGGCCTGAAGTTCGGCGTCCGGGTCCTCGACCGGTTCATCGACGCGAGCTGAGCCCCGCCCGAGCCGGGAGCCCGAGCCGGGGCGTCACCCGACAGCACCCCGCGCGGGCTGAAAGTCAGGTGAAACGACCCTCCAATAATCGTCCGCGTGTACACATCTGACCGAAAAGGGTGAACGGGCGCCACGCCTCGTAGCCCGCCTGCCTCCTCCTCGTTACAGGTGATGCGGTCCGCGGCTGGGACCGCATTGCCAACATAGGAGGAACAATGATCAAGAAGATCGTCGCGACCGCGGCCGCCACCGGTGGTCTGGTGCTGGCCGGTGCGGGCATGGCCGTCGCCGACGCCGGGGCGAACGGCGCGGCCGTGGGCTCCCCGGGCGTCCTCTCCGGCAACGTGGTCCAGGTTCCGGTCCACGTGCCGGTCAACGTCTGCGGCAACACGATCAACGTCATCGGTCTGCTGAACCCCGCCTTCGGCAACACCTGCGTCAACGCCTGAGTCACCGCCTCACGTTGAGGCCCGACCCGACTGGGTCAGAGCCCGGCCGGCCTCGGAGCGCGCGCCACGCGTTCCGGGGCCGGTGGGCATTCGGCCGCCGCGCGAGGTGCGCGGCGGCAATCGGAAGCCAAGAAGGCAGGAACAAGCTATGCGACAGGTCACGCGCAAGAGCCTGACCATTGTGGCGGCGGCGGGCGGCGTGCTCGCCCTCGGCGGCTACGCCCACGCGTCCTCGGGCGCCGGGGCGAACGGCGTCGCGGCCAACTCCCCGGGTGTCGCGTCCGGCAACAACGTGCAGGCGCCGATCAGCGTCCCGGTGAACGCCTGCGGCAACACCGTCGACGTCGTCGGCGTGCTGAACCCGTCGTTCGGCAACAAGTGCGTCAACGAGTCCAGCGGCGCGAAGGCGAACGGCGCGGCCACGAACTCGCCGGGCGTCGCCTCCGGCAACAACGTGCAGGCCCCGGTGAACGTGCCGGTGAACGCCTGCGGCAACAGCGTGAACGTGGTCGGCGCGCTGAACCCGACGTTCGGCAACGGCTGCGGCAACGGCGCGACGCCGAGCCACCCGGGCGAGCCGGGCAACCCGGGCGAGCCCAGCGAGCCCCCCGCCCCGACGCCGAGCACGCCGAGCACGCCGAGCACGCCGAGCACCCCGAGCACGCCGAGCACGCCGAGCACCCCGAACACCCCGGGACCGCAGGGCGGTACGACGCCGGACGGCGGCGACCAGCTCGCCGAGACCGGCGCCTCCGCGCTCGGCCTGCTCGGCCCGGCCGGCGCCGCGGCCCTCATCGGCGGCACGATCCTGTACCGCCGCGCCCGCGCGGCCGCGTAAGCGCCGCGCTTCCGGCCGTGCACACGACGGAGCGGGCCCCGCACCACGGCGGCGCCCGCTCCGTCCCGTTCCGTCACACCCCGTCCGTCACCAGGTGGCGCGCACCTGTCGGATGATGCGCCTGCGCAGCCGCACCCGGCGGCTCCCGTCCCGGTGCAGGCTCAGACGGTCCAACTCCCAGTGCCCGTACTCGGCGTGGTCGGTCAGCAGCCGCGTCGCCTCCTTCCTGGAGACCCCCCGCGGCACGTACACATCGACGAATTCATATTCCGGCATCGCATCTATTGTGCGTGCACGGCCCCGGTACGGATAGCGTCTGGGGTATGTCTGATGCTGCGCAGCCCACCGCTGCCGAGGTACGCGCCGCCGCCGAGGCTGTCAAAGCCGCCCTCGACCGCCACCTGGCGGCGGTCGAGAACCGCACCGGTGACGACGACCCGGCGGTCTACGCCGCGTTCAACGACCTGGCCGCCGCGGCCGAGGCGTACGACGAGCGGCTCTACGACCGCTACGACGAGGTCACGCCCTTCGAGATCCCCGGCGTGGAGGACTCCCTGCCGCCGTACGCCGGACCGGAGCAGCCCAACGCCCTGAGCGTGCTGATCCGCC